>JBEGVQ010000038.1:0-22745 GCA_041178345.1 Acidobacteriota bacterium
ATCCGCAACTCCTCGCCGTGTTCGCGGACTGGCGCACCTTCGAAGAGCCGCCCCGCCTCGCCGGCGGCGTGCCCGACTACTCGCCCGCGACGAACGCCCGGCGGCTGGCCGAGCTTGGCAAGCTGCAAGCGCGGCTGCAGGCGATCAACCAGGCCGGCTGGTCGATCCCGCAGCAGGTCGATCACCACCTGGTGCGGGCCGAGATGAACGGGCTCGAGTATCACCTGCGGGTGCTGCAGCCGTTCGCCCGCGATCCCGCGTACTACGCGTCGATCATCACCGGCGAAAGCGACACGCCCGCCAAGGAAGGGCCCGTGATCCACGGCGCCATCAAGCTCTACGACTATCCGGTCTGGCCGCGCACCGGCCTCGACGTCGTCCAGCCGCTCTCCGCCGCGCAGTCGGCCGAGCTCGCGACCAAGCTGCGAACCATTGCCCCGCTGCTCGTCTCGGCTCGCCAGAATCTCGCGGCGGCCAACGCCAAAGACCTGTGGGTGGGCGGCGTTCGGGCTTTTGAAGACCAAAGCGCCGCGTTACGAACCCTGGCCATGCGCGTGCCCGCGAGCGATGGCGCGTTGGCAAGCGCCGCCGAAACGGCTCGGGCCGCCACCGACAGCTTCGCCGACTGGCTGCGAACCGAGGCGCCCAAGAAGACCGGGCCGTCAGGCATCGGCAAGGAGCAGTACACCTGGTACCTGCGTAACGTGCTGCTGGCGCCGCTGTCGTGGGAGGAAGAGGTCACCATCTTGCGGCGCGAGCTGGCGCGTGCGCACGCGTCGCTGCGGCTCGAAGAGAACCGCAACCGGAACCTGCCGCCGCTGCCGGTGGCCGACACACCTGAGGCGTACGCCGCGCTGCAGGAGAAAGCGATTCCGCGTTACCTGAAGTGGATGGCCGACAACCGCATCCTGACCATGGAACCGTGGATGGAGCGCGCCATGCGCGAGCGGACGGCGCCGTTTGCGGCGGAAGCCAATCGCAATTTCTTCATGCAGGCGACCCAGCGCGATCCCATTCCGCTGTGGACGCACCTGTATCACTGGTGGGACAACATGCGCATCCGGGTGGCGCCGCACGCCAACCCGATTCGCCGCCAGGCGCTGCTCTACAACGTGTGGATGAGCCGTGCCGAGGGCATGGCCACGGCGATGGAAGAGTGGATGATGCACGCGGGCTTGTACGACGAGTCGCCGCGATCGCGCGAGATTGTCTGGATCATGCTGATCACGCGCGCGGCGCGCGGCCTCGGCAACCTCTACGCGCACGCCAACGACCTGACCATGGCGCAGGCGGCCGACATCCACGTCAACTGGACCCCGCGCGGCTGGATGCGGCGCGATCCGCTGCTCGGCTTCGAGCAGCACCTCTACCTGCGCCAGCCTGGCTACGGCGCCAGCTACATCACCGGCGGCCGGCTGATGGAAGAGATCATCGCCGAGCGGGCGCGGCAACTGGGCGACGCCTTCACGCTGCAGCGCGTGATGGACGAGATCAACCAGGCCGGGATGATTCCGCCCTCGTTGATCTACTGGGAGCTCACCGGCGACGACCGCATGGTGCGCGAGTTGCAGGCCGGACGGCCGTTGCCGCCGCGCTGAGGCGGCGCTCAGGCGCTGATCAGGGCTTCGAGCAGGGGGTGAGGGCGCGAGGAGAACGGGTTGGTCACCGTCACCCCGCGCCAGGTGAAGCCTTCCTGAAGATCCTCGGACAGCAACAACCGGCACCGCGCGTCGGCGGCGGCTGACAGCATCACCGCATCCCAGAGGCTGAGTTGATGGGCCTGCGCGAGATCGGTGGCGGCCAGCAAGACCTCGTTCGACGTCTCGATCAGCGGAAACGCGTCGCCCCAACTGAGCACCGCGGCCGCCGCGGCCGAGCGAGACTTGCCGGCCTTGCGGACCAGAACGGTGAACAGTTCGCCGAGCGCCTGCACCGGCACCAGCGTGGATTCCGGCATGAGGGCGCGGCAAGCGCAGGTCGCAGATGGGCGATAATGGCGTGCCACCGGCCTTTGGCCTCTCGCAGACTGGAGCTCACATGTTTCGATTCACGCCCGTCGTTGCCGCCCTCGCCCTGATCACTGGCGTGGCCGCCGCCCAGGCGCAGACCGCCGATCGCAAGGTCATCACCCTGGATGGCGCCAAGGCGATCCTGGCCGCCGCCGAGGCCGAAGCTTTGCAGAACAAGTGGACGGTCGCGATCGCGGTCGTCGACGAGTCCGGCAACCTGATTGCGTTCCACAAGGTGGATGACACCCAGGTTGGCAGCATCGACATCGCCATCGGCAAGGCGCGCACCGCGGCGCGGATGAAGCGGCCCACCAAGGCGCTCGAAGACGCCGTCGCCGGCGGGCGCACGGTGATGCTGGCGATCGAGGGCCTGACCCCGCTCGAGGGCGGCGTGCCGGTGATGCTCGGTGGCCGCGTGATCGGTGCCGTCGGCGTGAGCGGCGTCACCTCGCAGCAGGACGCGCAAGTGGCCCAGGCGGGCGTGGCCGCATTGAAGCAGTAGCGCCCCGCTGAACCCGGTTTGGCCGTTCGTCACGGCCTTTCCGGATCAGAAGCCCAGCGTGTAGACGACCTTGACGCTGCGGCCGGCTTCGAGCAGCTGGTCCTTCAAGTAGTTCAGGTGATTGCGGTACGACTCGTTCGCGGCATTGTCGAGGCGCGCCGTGAAGGTGTGCAGGGCACCGCCGCGGGCGATCGAATACGAGCTGAAGAAACGCGCCGTCAGGTAACCGTCGGTCGGGGTCTCGGCGCCGTAAACGCGGCTCTGGTTCGACGCCACGGTGACACTGCCGCCGGCCTGGAACGCGTTGCGCTGATACTTCAAGCCCGTCGTCACCCGGAACGGCGGAATCCGCGGCAGCGGCTCGCCAGTGTCCTTCAGCTCACCGGTGACCCAGTCGGCGGTCGATTCAAGGGTGAACAGGGTCGACAGCTTGAGGTCGAGGTGTGCTTCGACGCCCATCAGCACGCTGTCGCGGCCGACGAACTCGACGAACGGGAACTCGCCATGGTCGTGGCCGCCATTCTCGTCCTCTCCCTCGACGCCGAACAGTTCGTCAAACCCTGCTTCGCGCTCCTCGAATTCCTCTTCGCTCAACGGATTGCGGAACACGTAGTTCTTGATGTCGTTGCGGAAGAACGTGAGCTCGGCCTCGAAGCGGTCTGACCGGCCACGCAGCGACAGGTCGAAACCGAGGCCCTGCTCGGCCGCGAGGTTGGGATTGCCGATCTCGAACGAGAAGTTACCCGGGTGCGGCCCGAAGAAGTACAGTTCCTCGAGGGCCGGCGCGCGAGCGGCGCGGGCCAGGCTCGCGGCAATCACGAAGTTGTCGCGGGCGGCCTCCGGCTGGATCAGCAGGCCGAGCGAGCCCGACCACTCGGTGAAGTCACGCGCCGGCAGCACGCCACCGGGCTCGTAGTTCGTCTGGTCGAGACGGCCGCCAAACTGCAGCGTGGCGTGCGACCACTTCACTTCTTCATAGAGAAACGCCGCGAAGCTCTGCTGGTTCACCGGTGGCGACAGCGCTTCGGCGCCCGTGGCCTTGAAGGCGCGATCGAGAAACCACCCGCCGAGGCTGCCAACCAGGCGGCCGGTGGGCCGATGCGACAGCAGCACCTCGCCCTCGACCGAGTCGTTGTTGAAGGTGGTGGCCACCTCGCCACCTTCCACCTCGGAGTGCTCGTAGCGACGCACGCCGAGGGTGGCGCGGTATGACCGCAGCCAACCGCCCATCTCCGACGCGCCCGCCCGCGCGCTGAACGCGTGCCGCTTCGGCGTCAGGCTGATCTGGCCATCCTCCACGACCGGAATGCCGTAGCTGGTGTCGTCGTAGCCGTAGCTGGCACCCACATAGGAGTTGTCGCCGGTCCACGCGCCGCCGACCTGGCCCATGGCCATGCGCGACTGGGAGTTGTCGACCTCGCCTTCGGGCGTCGTCATGTTGCCCGAGCGACGGCTGGCGCCGCCGAAGTGGAAGGCGAACGTGCCATTGCCGACGTGGACGTCACCGGCGCCGCCGGCCTGGCCGCCGTTGCTGCCGAAGTCCACGGTGAAGTCGCCCGTCGTCGTCGTCGTTTTCTCGGTTGGAATCTGATCGGTGATCACATTGACGAGGCCACCAATCGCATTGGCGCCGTACAGCAGCGTGGCCGGGCCGCGCACGATCTCGATCCGCTTGGCCGCGGCCGGATTGATCGGCACGCCGTGGTCCGCCGACTGGCTCGACAGGTCGCCCATGCGCTGGCCGTCTTCGAGCACGACGACGCGGTCGCCGTCGAGACCGCGAATCACCGGCCGGGCCGGGCCGGGACCGAGCGAACGCATGGCCACGCCCGGCGACTCCGACAACGTGGCGCCAATCGTCGACTCCAGCTGCTTGGCCAGGTCCTGGCCGGCCAGCACCGAGGTCGGCTGATACGACTCGAACTGCGGCCGCGCCTGGGGGCTGACCGACAGGATCTCGGCAAAGTGCAGGTCGAAATCGATCGACAGGTTCAGGGTCGCCGGCGTGGCGCCCACGGTGACCTCGGTCCGCCTCGTGGTGTAGCCCTCGGCCCGCACGCCCACGTGGTACTGCCCGGGCGGCACCGCGTCGAACACGTAATAACCGTCGTCATCCGCGCGCACCTCGCGCCGCAACTCGTCGATCACGACCAGCGCGGCGGCCATGGGCAGGTTGGTCTGGCCCTGCGTGACCCGGCCGCGGAGGGTGGTGCCGGTTTGCGCAGAAGCGGTGGGGGCGATGACAGCCGAAACGACCAGGGCGGCAATGACAAGAGCAGCTGACAGACGGTTCATGACCTTCCTACCCTAGCCTCGCCGCGACGGCCCGGCTACCAATTCCCGCCTGCCGACGCCTGTGGGCCGGTGAATGGTCGTTTCCGGCCCATGAACGGACCGCCCGGGGTGAGTGGGCCGCCACCGGGCGGGCCCGCCTTGGCGGCCGCTGCTGGCGGGTGGTCGAAGCCCAGCACATCGTCTCGACCATGAAGCTGGTGGATACGCTGGCCGAGCAGGCCCTGCTCGAGCAGCTGCTCGAGGGGGCTTGATCTCACGGAGCCCCCCTTTCACGACGATGCGGCGTTGTGGTCGGACGAGGGCAACTACGAGCCGTGCCAGGCGTTGGCCGATGCCGCGCGCGTGGCCGGCGTGCAGGCCCTGCGCTATCGCTCGGTTCGCGATCCCCGCGGTGGACAGAACGTCGCGCTGTTGACCTGCGCCGCCTTCACATCTCGCGAGCCGGTCGAGCGCCAGACCTGGCGCCTGCAGCTTGGCGCCGCCGGCGCCCGGGCGATCTGTGACAGTCCCCCGGCACGCCTTGAATTGCTTGCACTTTCGGGGCCGGCGGGGCATTCTCGGCGCGCATGATTGGCGTGGCCGGCATCCTCCTGTCCCTGGTTCTGCTGATGTACCTCGCCTACCGAGGCATCAACGTGCTGGTGCTGGCGCCGCTGTTGTCGCTGCTGGCCGCGCTGCTCGGCGGCGACCCGCGCATGCTGGCCATCTACACGCAGGTGTTCATGGTCAGCCTCGGCGGGTTCGTGGCGAAGTACTTCCCGTTGTTCCTGCTCGGCGCGATCTTCGGCCGGCTGATGAGCGACTCCGGATCGGCCACCAGCATCGCCCGATCGATCGTCGCCAGGCTCGGCCCGTCGCAGGCGCTGCTGGCGATCGTGCTGGCCTGCGGCATCCTGACCTACGGCGGCGTGTCGGTGTTCGTCGTCGTGTTTGCGGCCTACCCCGTCGCGGTGGAGTTGTTTCGCGCCGCCAATACGCCGAAGCGATTGATTCCAGGGGCGATCCTGCTTGGCGGCGCCACTTTCACGCTGAGCGGCATGCCGGGCACGCCGTCGATCCAGAACGCCATCCCGATGCCGTTCTTCGGCACCGACACCTTTGCGGCGCCGGGCCTCGGCAGCGTCGCCGGCGTGGTGATGCTGGTCCTGGGCATGTGGTGGCTGAACGGCCGGGCGCGCCGGGCCGTGGCCGCCGGCGAGGGCTACGGCGATCATCCACACGACCTCGACCTCTCGCAGAGCCCGCACCGGCCGCCGCTGATGATCGCCCTCGTCCCGCTGGTGATCGTCCTGCTGGTGAACCTGGTGATGACGTGGTGGGTCATTCCAGCCATGGACCTGGCCTACCTCGCCGAGCCGCGCTTCGGGCGCGTTGGCGTGAATGACGTCCGCGGCATCTGGGCGCTGGTCGCCTCGCTCGGACTCGCCATCCTGGTCGCCATCGCGCTTCACTGGCCGCGGTGGCGGGACCTGAAAGGGTCGGTGAACCAGGGCACGATGAGCTCGCTGCTGCCGATCTTCAACACCGCGTCGGAGATTGGCTACGGCGCGGTGATCGCGTCGCTGGCGGCGTTTGCCACGGTGCAGGCGGCGGTGATGGCGATCTCGAGCAACGTGCTCGTCTCGGAGGCGGTGGCCGTGAACATCATGGCCGGCATCACCGGCTCGGCGGCCGGCGGCCTGAGCCTGGCGCTCGGCATGCTGGGCAAGACCTACGCCGAGGCCGGCGCGGCGGCCGGCATCAGCCCGGAGGTGCTGCACCGCGTCGCGGCGATTGCGTCGGGCGGGCTGGACTCACTGCCGCACAACGGCGCGGTGATCACGCTGCTCGGCATCTGCCGCCTGAGCCACCGGGAGTCGTACCTCGACATCTTCATGGTCTCGGTCGCCGGCCCGCTGGCGGCACTGGCGATCGTCCTCGTTCTGGGCTCGACCGTCGGCGCGTTCTAACCTGGTAGCACGCTGGGGAAGGCTGAGAACACGTCTCAACTTTGGTGAATTCACGGGCGATGCGGCATAGTCAGGCGCAGTGATTCTGTTTGTGCTCGCCGCCGTCCTGGCGGTGTCGTCGCCGGCGCTGGCGAATCAACAGCCGGGCGCGGGCGCGCCAACGACCATTCCTGAAATGTGGGGCGCCTGGTGCGCGCGGTGCCATGCCGACGATGGCAGCGGCAAGGTGAAGGAGCCGACCATCACGGTCGAGCCGATGGACTTCACCGATTGCCGCGTGACCTCGCCCGAGCCCGATGCCGACTGGGAACGCGCCATCGCCAAGGGCGGGCCGGGCGTGGGCCTCTCGTCCGAGATGCCGGCCTTCGAGGACTCGCTCTCGCCTGAACAGATCTCGGGGTTCGTCGCGCACATGCGCGGCTTCTGCAAGGAAGCGGGCTGGCCGAGCGGCAACAATAATTTCCCGCGGCCGCTCATCACGGGCAAGGCGTTCCCCGAGAATGAGTTCGTGCTGGTGCCCGCCGTGAGCCACGAGTCGGAACCGCACTCGGCATCAGCCACCGACGTCAGCCTCGTCGCGGTCTACGAACGCCGCGTGGGCCGGCGGTTCATGTACGAAGTCGCCGTCCCGTTCTACAACTGGGACTTCCAGACGGAACGCGACTCGGAGATCGGCGACGTGGCGGTAGCCGTCAAATACGCCGCATACGCCAGCAGCACCACGCCTCGGATCGTCTCATTCGGCGTCGAAGCCACGCTGCCCACCGGACAGCTTTACAAGGAGTTCGGCAAGGGCACGGTGGTGTTCGAACCATTCGTCGCCGCCGGCACCATGCTGAGCGGCTGGTACGTCCAGGCGGCCGGCAAGGTGGAGCTGCCTGTGGACACGCGGGTCGATCGCGCGTATCTCTACAACCTCTATCTTGGGCGCGACACCAGCGCCGCCCCGAATACCTGGACGCTCGGCGTCGAGCTGAACGGCGAGAATCGGGAACTCTGGATCACTCCGCAGGTTCGCAAGGGCCTCACCGGCACGGGCGCACTGGCCGCGTCGCTCGGCGTTTCGATTCCAGTCAAGTACCGCGGCGAGAAAGTTGTGTCATGGGTCGGTTACTTACTCTGGGAATACTTGGAGCCCTTTCGTGCGGCGCGCTAGCGACTCCGGCGTGGGCACAAACCGGCAGCATCACCGGGACCATCACGACGACGGCCACAGGCCTGGCCCCGGTACGCGTGACGATTGATCAAAAGGTGTGCGGCAACGAACTGCCCGACCACGCCGTGGTCGTTGACGCGCAGGGCCGTCTCGCCAACGCCGTCGTCGTCCTGGTGGGGGTGAAAGGGGCCGCGGCGGCCGAAGCGACCATTACCAACGACCAGTGCGCCTTTGCCCCGCGCGTGCAGATCATGCGGCCCAACGGCAACGTGAAGACGACCAGTAACGATCCCGTGCTGCACACCACGAACGCGCAACTGGCGAACGGCCGGACGCTGTTCAACGTCGCGCTGCCCATTCCGGGCCTGACCATCACCAAGCCGATTGGCGCGGCCGGCACCGTGCGCCTGGGCTGCAACACCCACCCGTGGATGCGCGGCTGGGTGATCGTCACCGACCAGGCCGCGGCCGTGACCGGCGCCGACGGCCGGTTCACCATCGACCACGTGCCGCCGGGGACGTACGAGTTGCGGATTTGGCACGAGTCGCTGAAGAGCGCGCCGCGGAAGATCACGGTCACGGCCGGCCCGCCGGCCGACCTCAGCATCACCATGAAGTAGTGCCGATTCAACGAATCGCGATCAACGCCTCGTCCGTGCGCCAGTACCACGTGCCGTCGACCAGCGCCGGCGACGCGAGCGTCCGCGCGCCCATCTCGTTGACGTGCAGCAGGTTGAACTTGCGCCCCTTCTGCACCACGAACGTCTGCCCATCGTCATTCGTGAAAAAGATCTTGCCGTTCACGTGCACCGGCGACGCCGAGAACCCCTCGCGCTGCGCCACGCCCAGGCGTTCCTGGTAGACGAGCGTGCCCGTGGCCGCCTCGTAGACCGTGAGGATGCTTTGCATGTCGTTGATGAGATATAGCAAATCGTCCACGACGATGCCCGAGGGCACGAACGGTGAGCCCTTGGGCGAGTTCCACGCCACGTGGGTGGCGGTAACGTCGCCGCTGCCGCCGGGACGAATCGCGATGGTCGGGCCGGCGCGCCCAGACGAGGCGATCACCAGGCCGTGGGCGACCACCGGCGTCGGAATGACCTCGAAGGTCATGCCGCGCACGGTCCACAGTTCCTTGCCCGACTCGGGATCGTAAGCGGCCACGCGCCGCTGGCTGCTCACCACCAGCTCGTCGCGCTCGCCGGTGTTGAGCACGACGGCGGTGCCCCACCCCACGGTCTCGCGGCGCGGCGTTTCCCAGATGGTCTTGCCGGTCTTCTTGTCGAAGGCGCCGACGAACGCGCGTTGCCCCGGCGCCGGGTTGGCATCCTGGTAAATGAACACCCGGTCCCGGTAGAGCACCGGCGACCCGGCCGGGCCGTGGTAGTTGTCGATGATGCCGAACTTTCGGTGCCACACGATCTTGCCGCCGAAGTCGAAAGCAACGAGACCGTGGCGGCCGAACGAGGCGTAGACCAGCTCGCCGTCAGTCGCCGGGGTGGCCGAGGCGTAGCCGTTCTTCGCGTGCGGATACTCGACCCCGTTCTGCGGGATGTCGGTCTCCCACAACTTCGCGCCGTCCTTGCGCGCGAACGCCAGCATCGACAACCGCTGGCCCTGGTCGCGCGCGGTGGTCAGGAAGATGCGATCGCCCCAGACGATGGGCGACGAGTTGCCGCTGCCGGGGACGGGCACCTTCCACTGCATCCCGGTGGTGGCCGACCAGCGGTCGGGATATGGCCCGGCGGGCACCTGGCCCTGCCCCGACGGCCCGCGCCAACGGGACCAATACCTGGCGCCCTCGCCGGTCACCTCGATCATCTTCACATCGCCGGGTGCGGCGCCCACCGACGTCACCGCCAACGCGGCCAAGCCCAGCCACAGCCAAGGTCTCATGGCCCGATTCTAGGCCAGACAAGTCCGTTTCGCCCGGCCGCCCGGGGCCGGTAGAATGAAGGGCTCCGGCTAGTGGGGACCAAATGCCAAACGCCATGACGAATAGAGTGATTTCCACGGTTGCGTTGTGCGCGGCAGCCGTCTTGCTGTGGTCGACCGTTCCGCAAGCCAGCCAGGCTCCGTCAGGAGAGCGGTCGTTCCTGAGCCGGGTGCGCCGCCTGACGGTTGACGGCAAGCGCGCCGGCGAGGGCTACTGGTCGCCCGACGGCAAGAAGCTGGTGTTCCAGAGCGAACGCGACCCGGCCAACCCGTTCTACCAGATTTTCGTGCTCGACTTCGCGACCGGCGAGACCAGGCGCATTTCGCCCGGCGTGGGCAAGACGACCTGCGCGTTCTTCCGGCCCGGCAGCAGCGAGATCATGTTCGGTTCGACGCACCTGGACCCCAAGTCGCTGCAGTATCAGAAGGAAGAGCTCGACTTCCGCGCCTCGGGCCAGCAACGGCGGTATGCGTGGGATTACGACGCCGAGATGGACATCTTCGCCTACGACGAGAAGACCGGCGCCATGAAGCAACTGACCACGGCCAGGGGCTACGACGCCGAAGGCGGCTACTCGCCCGATGGCCAGTGGATCGTGTTCTCGTCGATGCGCGATGCCTACAACCGCACGCTGTCGGCCGCCGAACAGAAGCAGCTCGAACTGGACGCCTCGTACTTCGCCGAGGTCTACATCATGAAGGCCGACGGTTCGGAGCAGAAGCGGCTGACCGACTGGGCCGGCTACGACGGCGGCACGTTCTTCACCAAGGATGGCCGCATCGTGTGGCGCCATTTCGAGGAGAACGGCCTCGTGGCCAATGTCTGGACGATGAAGATGGACGGCAGCGACAAGCGGCCGATCACCGACTTCGGCGCCATGAGCTGGGCGCCGTACGAGCACCCGTCGGGTGAGTACTTCATGTTCGCCTCGAACAAGCTGGGCTTCGAGAACTTCGAGGTCTTCATTGTCGACAAGGACGGCGCCAAAGAGCCGGTGCGCATCACCCATACCGATGGCTTCGACGGGCTGCCGGTGCCGTCGCCGGACGGCACGCAGCTCGCGTTCACATCGGCGCGCGGCGGCGGCGCGGGCTCGGCCGGGCAGATTTATCTCGCACAATGGAATCACCAGGCGGCACTGGCGGCGTTGAACGCCGCGCCGCCGCGAAAGGCCAACACCAAATGACGAATCCGCTTCGGGTTTCCCTGCTCCTCGCCCTCGCGGCCACCGCCGTTCCGCACGCGCAGACGGCCACGGCGGTCAAGTCGCGCACCCAGGTGCACGTTGAAACGCTGGCCGCGCCGAAGTTCGAAGGCCGCTTCACCGGTTCGCCCGGCGAGAAGCTGGCCGGCGACTACCTGATCAGCGAGTTGAAGCGCATCGGCGCCCAGCCGCTGCCCGGCCTCACCGACTTCCGCATCCCGTTCACGTTCACCGCCGGCTCGAAAGACGGCGGCACCACGCTCACGATCACGAACGACGGCGGGACGGCGCAGACCGTGGCGGGCGCGGCCAGCGTGCAGGCGCTGTCGTTCTCCGACAACGCCGAGGCGTCGGGGCGCGTGGTCTTCGCCGGCTATGGCCTGGTCGTGCCCGAAGCGCAGAACTTCGGCTACGACAGCTACGTGGGCCTCGAGGTCAAGGACAAGATCGTGGTCGTGCTCCGCTACTTCCCGGAAGACGCCGACCAGACGACGCGCGCGATCCTGGCGCGCTACTCCGACCTGCGCTACAAGGCCCAGGCCGCGCGGCAACGCGGCGCCAGGGGCATGATCGTCGTCACCGGCCCGCGCTCGCCGAATGCCGGCGCGATCGTGCCGATGAGCTTCGACACGGCCATTGCCGGCTCTGGCATTGCCGCCGCGAGCGTCAGTGGCGAGGTGATGGCCCCGATCATGACGGCGGCGGGCAAGTCGCTCGACGCGGTGCAGAAGGAATTCGACACCGGCAACCCGCACGTGTCGGGCTTCGCCATTCCCGGCATCACGGTGACGCTCAAGGCCAACGTGATTCGCGAGCAGCAGACCGGCCACAACGTGCTCGCGTACCTGCCGGCGACCGCGCCGGTGGCCGGCGTGGCCAAGCCGTGGGTCGCGGTCGGCGCGCACTACGATCACCTGGGCCGCGGCGGCGCCGGCAATTCGCTCGCCGGCCAGGACGAAGTGAACCAGGTGCACCACGGCGCCGACGACAACGCCTCGGGCACGGCGACCGTGCTGGCCATCGGCGAGGCGTTCAGCCAGCAACCGCGCCAGCGCCACCTGCTGCTGGCGTTCTGGTCGGGTGAAGAGCTCGGCCTGCTCGGGTCGAATGCCTACGTGACCCGGCCGCCGGTGCCGCTCGAGGCGCACGCGGCGTATCTCAACTTCGACATGGTCGGCCGGGTCGCCGACAACAAGCTGACGGTCCAGGCCACCGGCACCAGCTCGATGTGGCCGCGGCTGCTCGAGCAGGCGAACATCGCGGCCGGGTTCGACCTGGTGCTGCAGGAAGATCCCTACCAGCCGACCGACGTCGGCAGCTTCAACACCGCCGGCGTGGCGTGCCTGACGTTCTTCACGGGCGCGCACCAGGAGTACCACCGGCCGAGCGACACCGCCGAGAAGATCAACTACGAGGACCTGGTCCGCGTCGGCGAGCTCGCCGGCGGGATCGTCCGGCGGCTGATGGACTCGGCGGAAGTGCCGCTGTTCACCAAGGTCGAGCGGAAGACCGAGACCGGCGGGCGCGCCGGCTTGCGGCTGTTCACCGGCACCATTCCCGACTACGCGTCCGACGTGAAGGGGTTGCTGCTGGGCGGCGTGATCGGCGGCGGTCCCGCCGAGCAGGCCGGGCTGGCCAAGGGCGACGTGGTGATCGAGATTGCCGGCCAGTCGATCACGAACATCTACGACTACACCTTTGCGCTGGAGCTGCTCAAGATCGGCCAGCCGGCCAAGGTCGTCTACCTGCGCGGCGGCGAGAAGCGCGAGACCTCGCTGACGCCGGCAGCCCGGAAGTGAGTGCCAGGAGGGCCGGGCCGTCAGGCCCGGCCACGCGGCGATGACAGGGTTCGTGAGCGTCGGCCGAGTGGCCGACTTCACCCCGGGCGCCGGCAAGATGGTGGTGGTCGGCGGCCGCCACGTCGCGGTGTTCCGGCTGGGCGACGACTTCCACGCCCTCGACAACCTGTGCCTGCACCGCGGCGGGCCGCTCTGCGAGGGGCCGATTGACCGGGGCGTCGTGACCTGCCCGTGGCACGGGTGGTCGTACGAGATTGCCACCGGCACCATGGTGCAGGACCCGCGGGTGGGCGTGTCGCGCCACGAGGTTCGCGTCCAGGACGGCGAAATCGCCGTCCGCCTGACCGGCTGATCTGCTAGGCTCGTGCGACTACTTTTCCTGGAGGCTTACATGGTGCGAGTTTTGTCGTTGGCGGTGGCGTTCGCAGTCGTGCTCGGGGTCGCGCCGCGGGCGCAGGGTTCGGTGTCTGGCGCGTGGGACCTCAGCATCAACGGTCCGCAGGGGGCCCTTACCGCGGCGGCCACCCTCCAGCAGGCGGGCGAGGAAGTAACCGGCACGATCGACAGCCCGCAGGGCACGGTGCCGGTGAAGGGCACGCTCAAGGGCAAGACGCTGGCGCTGACGTTCAGCGTCGACGGCCCGCAGGGCCCGCTCGAGATCAAGGTCGACGGCGAAGTCGAGGGCGACTCGATCAAGGGCATGCTCGACTTCGGCATGGGCCAGGCCGACTTCACCGCCAAGAAGAAATAGGCCGCCGGCCGGCGGCCTATTTCGACTGGGTAAAGCCCGCAGGCAACGCGACCGACGCCGCATCGACGTCGGTCGTCAGCTTCAGCATTTCCACTGACGTCGTCATGATCAGCGCGCGCGCCGGGGCGCTGCTGTCCTTCTCGGCGCCCTGAGCCATCTTCTTCAAACCGCCGAGCATGCCGCCCAGGCCTCGCTTCCTGGGTTCCTCCGGCGCTGGCGGCGCCGCGGCCGCCTGGTTCGCGGTGCCGGGCGGCACCGACTCGATCCTGGTGTCGGTCAGAATCGCCGTGCCGGACAGCTTGCCGCCCTCGGCGCGCATCTTGTCGAGGGCAGGCTTCATCTGCGGATACATGGCCACGGCCATCGCCATGTCCTGCGCGGACGCGCCAGCCACCACGGGGCCATAGAGTTTCTGCGCGTAACGCAGGTCGAAGTCCACCAGGTCCCTGGTGGACGGGGCACTGTCGGTCATCCACAGATCCGTCGTCATCACCAGCCCGCCAGACTCATCGAGGGTCCTGCCTTTTTCGCGGACGGTCACGGTGACCACGCTCTTGGTGGTGTTGAAGCTGTTGATGGTGCGCGTCTCCGGCGTGTTCTTGATGTCGAAGTCGACTTCGTATTCCTTCGCGGCGGGGTCCTTCGCGGCGGGCGGCGACGGCTCGCTGGCCTGGTCGCGGGCGCTCTTCTCGGCCTCGCGCGTCGCCGCCTCCATCTGCTGGCGCAGCTCGGCGAAGGTCGTGACCCGGTAGGTCTTCTTCTTGAGGTCGAGATCGTAGATTGTCTCCTCGGCCAGGTCGATGATCTGACCGGTCGAGTCCGACATGGTGGCCTTGCGGTCGCCCTTGACGGCCACGACTGAGGTCACGCCGTCGCGTGCGCCCTTGCCGCCGAAGATGTTCACCAACTTGCCGATGGCGCCACCCAGCTGGAACCGGACCCGCTGGTCGGTGCGCACGTCGGCGCTGACGGTGGTGGTGGCAGCGGCCACCAGAAGTATGAACGCAATGACGCGGGCTCGAGTCATGGGCACCTCTCCACTACACGGCGGGGGCTGAAGCCCCCGCCCTCCATTATCACTGACCGACAACTTTAATAGCTGACCAACAACGTCGCGGCATCCTGGATTTCCTGCTCGCTGACCAGGAACACTTCCTCCAGGGGCGGCGAATACGGGACCGGGGTGTCGAGCGCGCCCAGGATGCGAATGGGGGCATCGAGCGCTTCGAACGCCTCTTCCTGGATGATGGCGGCCAGGCTCTCGCCAATGCCGCCGGTGCGCGAGTCCTCGTGCACGATCAGCACCCGGTTGCAGTGGCGGGTCACGGCGAGAACGGCCTGCCGGTCGAGCGGCGCCAGGCTGCGCAGGTCGAGCACCGACGCCTCAATGCCTTCCGCCGCCAGTTTCTCGGCCACGCGCAGGCAGTGGTGCACGTAGGCCCCGTACGAAATCATCACCAGGTCCGCGCCGGCCCTCCGTAGCGCCGCCTTCCCGATCGGGCACGGCGCGGGAGCGTCGGCGGGCAAGGCCTGCTTGACGCGCGGATCGCGGTAGAGCGCGATGTGCTCGTAGAACAGCACCGGATCCGGATCGGCCACCGCCGCCGCCAGGAGGGCGCGGGCATCTTCAGGGGTCGAGGGGACGACGATCTTGAGGCCGGGGGTGCGGTAGAACCACGGCTCGGTGTTCTGGCTGTGGTACGGGCCGGCATGACGCAACCCGCCCCACGGCATGCGCACCACCATGGGGACGCTGCCGCCCCACCGGTAGCGAATCTTCGCGGCGTTGTTGACCAGTTGATTGAAGCCGGTGGCGACGAAGTCGTTGAATTGCATCTCGCCGATCGGCCGCTGCCCGGCCAGCGCCGCGCCGACGCAGACGCCAAGCACCGCGCCCTCGGCCAGCGGCGAGTTGCGGATGCGGCTGCCGTAGTCCTTCAGCAACGGGCGCAACAGCAGGAACGCGTTGCCGTAGCGCCCGCCGACGTCTTCGCCGTAGACGAACACGCGCGGGTCGGCCGCGAGCGCATCGCCGACGCCGAGCATCACCGCTTCGAGAAAGGTGTTGCCCTTCTTGTCGAATGGCAGGCCGGGCTCGAGCGCCGGCAGCTCGGCGATGGTCGGCACCGCGAGCCGCAGCGCCGGTTCGAGCACCTCAATGCGCTCGCGCGGGGCCTCGTCGTGGTGCACACCGACGCCGGCCATCTCCGGCCGCGGCCAGGGCGCGTCGATCACGAGCTGGGCCTGGCGGCCGACCAGCTCGTCGGCCCACGCCTTGATCACGTCGAGCTCGCCCGCCTTGATGACGCCGTCGCTCTCGAGGCGGCGGGCGTACATTGGAATGGGATCGCGCTTGGCCCAGTACTCGTACAGCTCGCGGTTGGCGTAGCCGGTCTCGAACAGCTGGTGATACTCCCACGACGGCGGCTGATCCTTGCCGAGGTACAGCATGTCGTCGTGGTGCGCGTGGCCGCACATCCGCATCGCCACGATCTCGATCAGCGTGACGCCCTCGCCGGCGCGGGCGCGCTCGGCGGCCCAGGTGAACGCGGCGGCGACCTCGTCCGGGTCGGTGCCGTCGATGGTCACGCCAGGAATGCCGTAGCCGGCCGCCTTGTCGGCGAAGACGCGGGTCGCGGAGTTGTCGCGCACCGGCGTTGACAGGGCCGTCTGGTTGTTCTGCAGGCAGAAAATGGCCGGCAGCCTGGCCGCCGCGCACGCGTTGATCGCCTCGTGCCACTCGCCCAGCGAGGAGCCGCCTTCGCCGATGAACGACAGGGCGACGCGGTCGCTCTTCTCGAGCGCGAAGGCCATCGCCATGCCGGCCATGGTCAGCGAGCCGACGGCGAGCGGCGCCGCGGCCGGCAGCACGCCCCACTCGAAGTCGCCGGTGTGCAGGTCCTTGCCGTCCATGGGCGGGCCCGACTTGCCCATCTGGGCGCGCAGCACCATGGCCACGGCCTCGTCGTCGTGGCGCATCGCCAGCGTCATGCCGAGATCGCGAATCACCGGCGCCAGCACGTCGCCGCCCCAGGTGCCGTCGGCCTTGCGATAGCTCGCGCCGCGGTGCAGGCGGATGGCGCCGGCATAGATCGCCTCTTGCCCGAGCGAGCGGAAGCCCTTGCCCTGGAACGCCAGGTCGCCCCAGCGCACCTCGCCGCCCATGAAGAACTGCTTCAGGCGGTTGTCCACGCTGCGCGTGAGACACATGCCCTTGAGAATCTCCTTGCGCTCGGTCTTGGTCAGCGACGCTTCGATCGCGGCCCGCCGCAAGAAGCCGTCGCATGCGTCCACCACTTCCGCCCGCGCCTGCTCGAGCCGCTTGATGGCCGAGGTGCCCGGGGTGGTCTCGGCAATGCCCTCCGGTGCCGCGACCTGGTCGTACAGCGCCTTGGCCAGGGCGCGCCGGAACGGCGCGCGGGCGGCGTCCAGCTTCGCCGCGTCGCGAGTCTTGATGGCGCCGACGCCGGCGCGGTCGAACGCCTCGAGCGCGAGGGCGAGCGCAAACGGATGGCGCTCGGCCACGAAGGCGGCGAAACGGCTGGTAAGGCCTGTCAGCTTGGGGGCATCGACCGTGCGGGACATGGCTGCTCCATTGTATAGAATCGATCCGTGATCGCGCCGAACGCGGCGGAAGTGCTCAACCTCGTCGGCTTCGTCACCGGCACGGCGCTGTACGCCATGCTGCTGGCGCTGGTGCTGCGGCGCGGCTCCGACAAACCTAAAGGTTGGTCGCCACCCGCGGGGGGGGCATCCTCCGGCAACTTCCTGCCGCTCGCGACCGGCGTGCTCGGCCTGATCTGGAACCTGGGCGAACTGGCCGCCTATTCGCTGCCGCGGCTGGGCTATTTCAACGAGTCGATTGGCCTGTGGGCCATCTCGTTCCCGGCGCTCGGCCTGCTGGCCGCGGTGGTGGTGCACTCGGTGGCCCAGGCGCTGCCGCGCGGCCTCGTCCTGACGGTCGTCGCCTACGGCTGCAGCATCGTCGCCTCGGTGCTGCACCTGCAGACGGTGATCACCGGCAACCCGGAACCGTCGTCGCTCGCCTTCCTGATCCTGACCATTTGTTACGGCCTGATCATTCTCGCCTTGGGAGTGCTGACGCGGACGCAGGCCAACGGCCAGCGGGTGCTGTGGGTGCTGGCGCTGGCGCTGTTTGCGGTGTCGGCCTCGCACCTGGGCCGCTTTCACGCGGCCGCCGACGGGTGGGCGGTGGAGCTCGTCGGCCATCACGCGGCCATTCCGCTGGCGTTCGCCATCCTCTACCAGGACTACCGCTTCGCCCTCGCCGACCTGTTCCTGAAGCGTGCGCTCACGCTGATCGCGCTCGTCGCCATCGCCTTTGCGGGCTACAGCCTGGCGACCCAACTGCCGGCCGGGCCGCTGGCGGCCGGCGTGTTGATGGCGCTGTGGGTCGCCACCTCGCTGGTCTCGCCCTGGCTGCACCGCCTCATTGTTCGCTTCGTCGATCACTCGCTGCTCGGCCGCATCGACTACGCCGCGCTCGCGGCCAGCATCGGGCAGGGGCTGCAGGCGCGCAATACCATCGACGGCGTGCTCGACATGGTGGCCGAGCGGCTGGCGCCGGCGCTGGATGCGCGGCGCGTGTGGTGGGAGGAACAGGGCGCCGCGGCCGGCGGCGGGCCACCCCGGACCACGCAGGCGATGGTGCCGACCACCGACCTGCCCCACTACGTCGTCAACGTGGGCGAGCTCACCGGCGGCCGGCGGCTGCTGTCGGACGACCTGGCGCTGGTCGAGACGGTGGTGGCCACCGCGGCGCGCCGCATCGACCAGGTCCGGCTGACGCACGAGCGCTACGAAGTGCAGCTGCGCGAGGAGGAAATGCAAAAGCTGACCGCCGAAGCCGAGCTGAAGGCGCTGCGCGCGCAGGTCAATCCGCACTTCCTGTTCAACGCGCTCACCACCATCGGCTACCTGATCGAATCGGCGCCGCCCCGCGCCATGAACACGCTGATGCAGCTGACGGCGCTCTTGCGCGGCGTGTTGCGGTCGGAGGGCGACTTCACCACGCTCGGCCGCGAGCTCGAACTGGTGGAGCACTACCTGAAGATCGAGCACGAACGCTTCGAGGAACGGCTGCGCGTGCGCGTGGACGTGCCGCAGGCCTTGCGGCACTTGCGCATTCCCGCGCTGGTGGTCCAGCCGCTCGTGGAGAACGCGATCAAGCACGGCGTCGCCCCAAGCACCACCGGCGGCGAGGTCCAGGTGGCGGCGAGGCTCGACGCCGTCGATGGCGTCGAACGGCTGCACATCGTGGTTCGCAACACCGGCGCGCCGCTGCACCCGGGCGCCTTGCGCGACCTCGGCCGGCCCACGGCCGCGCCAGGGGCCAAGGTGGGCGTCGATAACGTCAGGCGACGGCTGGCGGGACATTACGGCGCGAGCGCCAGCTTGACACTGGCGACTGAGCCCGGCCGCGGCACCGTCGCCGAGCTCGTGGTGCCACTCGCCGTGGCCGCCGAACTGGAGAAGGACGATCGTGATGCCCAAGCTGTTGCGGGTGGTACTGGCCGACGATGAGCGGCCGGCCCGCCGCTTCCTGATCAACCTGCTCAAGACCTTTCCGGATGTCGAGGTGGTGGGCGAGGCGGCCAATGGCACCGATGCCATCGACCTGATCGAGACCCTGAAGCCCGACCTGGCGCTGCTCGATCTCAACATGCCGGAGGCCGGCGGGCTCGACGTGGCGCGGCTGGTGACGGCCGGGGCGACCCCGTCGATTGCCTTCGTCACGGCGTATGACGAGTTCGCGGTGCAGGCGTTCGAGCTGAACGCCATCGACTACCTGCTGAAACCGGTGGATCGCGGCCGGCTCGCGACCACCCTCGACCGGGCGCGGACCCGCGCCGGCGCGAGGGAGCCCGAGCGCGCCCAGGGACTGGCGGCCGCGTCGGCGGCGCTCGACACGGCCGTGCGTCCCGCCTACCTCGAGCGCATTCCGGTGCGGAGGCGCGAGGAAACGGTGATCCTGCCGGTGCGGCAGATCGCGTCGGTCGTCGCCGACGGCGACCTGCTGCACCTCACCACCGCGAGCAACGAGCGCTTCACCATCTCGCATCGCCTGCACGCGCTCGAAGCGCGGCTCGACCCGCGGCGGTTCGTGCGTCTCAGCCGCGGCACGCTGGCGGCCGTGGATCAGATCCAGAAGGTCAGCCCGATGCCGGGCGGGACGTACCAGGTCCAGATGGTGAACGGACAGACGCTGTCGGTCAGCCGCCTCCAGGCGCGGATCCTCCGTGACACCTTGCTGCGGATCTAGCCGGGAGTCGGGAGTCGGGAGTCGAAACTATTGTTCGCTTATGACAGGATGACCGCCATGCATCGACTACTTTCTGTTCTCGTGTTGGCCGGGCTCGCAACCATGACGATGGGCAGCCAGGCCTCGGCCCAGGACCCACTGACCCGCGCGCGGGCGCTGCACCAGCAGGTGCCGCTCATCGACGGTCACAACGACTACCCGTGGGCGCTGCGCGGGCTCGATCCCGCGCGGGACTTCAGCAAGGCCGACCTCGCGAAGCCGGTGCCGGCGTTGCATACTGACATCGCGCGCTTGCGGCAGGGCGGCGTCGGCGGCCAGTTCTGGTCCGTCTACACGCCGTCAACCATGACCGGCCAGGAAGCAGTCCGCGTCACCCTGGAACAGATCGACATCGTGCATCGCATGACGAAGCGGTGGCCCGAGACGTTCGCGATGGCCTACACGGCCGCCGACATCGAGCGCTCGTTCAAGGCCGGCCGCATCGGCTCGCTGATCGGCATGGAGGGCGGCCATGCGATCGACGACTCCCTGCCGGCGCTGCGGATGTTCTACGCCCTCGGCGCACGCTACATGACGCTGACCCACAACGGCAACCTGCGCTGGGCCGATGCCGCCGCCGACCAGCCGGTGGTGGGCGGCCTCTCGAAGTTCGGCGAAGAGGTGGTGCGCGAGATGAACCGCCTCGGCATGCTGGTCGACCTCAGCCACGTCTCGGCCGAGGCGATGGCCGACGCGCTGCGCGTCAGCGAGGCGCCGGTGATCTTCTCGCACTCGTCAGCCAAGGCCATTTGCAACGTGCCCCGCAACGTCCCCGACGACGTGCTGCAACTCACCGCCAGGAACGGCGGCGTGGTGATGGTGACGTTCGTGCCGGGATTCATTTCCCAGGCGGTGGCCGACTTCGACGCCAAGCCGGAAGCCGAGCGCAAGGGGCAGGCGCCGCCCAAGGCGACGCTGGCGCAGGTCGCCGACCACATCGATCACATCCGCAAGGTCGCCGGCATCGATCACGTCGGCATCGGCGGCGACTTCGACGGCATCAGCTCGGTCATCAGCGGGCTCGAGGACGTCTCGACCTACCCGGCGCTCACCGCGGAACTGCTGCGGCGCGGCTACTCGGACGACGAGGTGAAGAAGATCCTGGGGCTGAACGTGCTGCGCGTGATGAAGCAGGCGGAGGCCGTCGCCGCGAAGCTCCAGAAGACGCGTCAACCGTCGACGGCGACGATCGAACAACTCGATGGCAGGTAATTGCCACCGAGCACCCCGAGACCCAGAGCTGACGTTCGCGCCGCGCGGGTCACCTCGCGCGGCGCGGGTTGGTGAGCAGCCCTACTTAATCGCGGCGATGATTCGCTTGGCGAATTCGGCTTCGTTGCCGGCGTGCCAGCGCCACACCACCACCAGGTCGTGATCCGGAGAGATCAGGATGGTGTTGCTGCCGGCGCCGCGGGCGCCGTAGACGTTTGACGGCAGGCCCGGATAGTTCTTGCCGGCCGTGTTCAGCCACCACAAGTAGCCATAATCGGGACCGTTCGCGCTCGGCGACAGCGCGGCCTTGACGAACGCCGGCGGCAGGAGCTGCTGGCCGCCCCACTGGCCGCCGCGCAGCCACAGGTAGCCGAAGCGCGCCATGTCCCACGAGTTGATCCACACGCCGCCGCCCCAGCGCGTGCCGCCGCTGACCGACGGCATCTTCCGGCCGTCGATGGTGACGTAGCTGTTGTGGTACGGCACCCACTTCCACGAATTGGAGGCGCCGATCACGTCCATCACCTCGTCGCGGAACACCTCGGGCACGGGCTTGCGGAACGTCTGCAGCAACGACAGGCCCAGGCGGTTGATGCGGACGTCGTTGTACTCGTAGAACGTGCCCGGCCGCCTCAGCTCGCGCGGCTTGCGTTCCCCGTCCCCGAACGCCTCGGCGCCGACGAAGTCGTGGTTCTTGCCGAACATCGCGCCTTCCCATTCGGTTTCCTGCTGGAGGTGCATCTTCCAGGTGACCTGCGCGTTGCGCGGCGAGTCGTAGCCGCCATCCGTGACGGTGGCGCCGACCGGCGCGTCGAGGCTGGCGATCTTACCGTCGCGGATGGCGATGCCGGCGACAGTCGCCATCATGCTCTTCGCCACCGAGTAGGTGGGATCGACCCACGTCGAATCGCCGAACTCAGCCACGAGGTAGCCCTTATAGATGACCAGGCCGTTGGTCGTGGCGCGCCTGGTCGGGACCGATCCGAGCAGGGTGCCAAAAATCTTCTCCTGGTCCGAGAAGTCCATCTCGCGCCGCGACTCGCGGGTCTGCGCCCAGGCGACGGCCTCGGCCAGCCTGGCCGGATCAAGGCCCAGCTCGGCGGGCGCCTTCTTCTCCCAGGTTCCCGCCGGCGGATAGTACGGCGCGCTCTGCGCGCCGACCGCGATGCTGGTCGCCGCCAAGAGGATGAGAGCTAGTACGGTCGTCCGTTTCATCGTTTCCCCCAAGAGCATTCTCTGCAGTCCTCGGTGTCCTCGGTGGCTAGTATCCGGGCCCCAACAACACCGCATTCATGAACAACAACATCGTTGATTCCGTGAAGGCGCGATAGTTCGGATCCTCGGCGAAGCCGATCACGTGGCCCTGCCCGAAGGGCTGGTGCATGAGGAACGCCTTCTGGACGAGGATGTCCTGCGCTTCGGGCCAGATCAGGCCCGAGGCGATCAGCTTGTCCTTGGTCGCGTAGACCCCGACATTGCGGCCGCTGTTCAGCTTCAGCGGCGCGAACACCCGGTTGCCTTCGATCATCACCTGCGTCTCGGCATCGCTGCCGGCGGTGAGCCAGTGATTGGTGTCGAGCGTCACCCGGAGAATGGCACCAGGCTGCGAC
>JBEGVQ010000039.1:0-33152 GCA_041178345.1 Acidobacteriota bacterium
CGTGGCAGCAGCGAGCTGGCTCGGCTTTAAAATCGGCCCCGCTCCCGTGTTCACCCGATAGCATCGCGCCTCGCCGCCGGGGTCTAATCAGGGTCTCTCCAGTCGCGCGGTGACGTCCCGCCCGTCGGGGCGCCGGGGGGTGTGTCCGCGGGCCCGGCACGGCGTCGACTGGAGAGGCCTTCCCTTCTCTCTGAGCAGCCCTAATTCAAATCCACGATGCCCATCCAGTGAAGAACGGGGCACACCCTAGGGTGATCACATGATTCATATGACTTTAACCGACATTCTACCCTATAAGGGCACGAATGACTGCGTCGTCGATTCCAACCTTCAGAGGAGTAGAGAAGTGGCTTCGAACATAACGTGGAATGGGTAGTGGCAGTGATGGCCTTGGTTGCTGCCGCTCCCGCGTCGGCCCAGGCGACAGCCGATTGCAATGCCAGGTGACCGGCGGCAACTGTGCGACGCGAACACCGGGCAGGCGGTGATGAGCAGGCCAGAACGTGATGGCCACGTGAGGGCAGGGCTTTGACTTAGCGGCCTTCGCGAGCTTCGTGGTTGCCGTTTATCGGAACTGCCCCATCAACTTCTGCAGCGCGTCGTTGCCCGGGCAGAGCTGGGCGTGCGGCAGGTTGTAGAGCGGTCCCGCCACCGTTTCGTTCTGGTCGTGCACGTCCTTTGAATCCGGCGAGATGTAGAGCAGGCCGGTCACGACCTCACCCTTGTTCTGGTAATCGCGGATGTGCGCGTAGGCGGCGTCGCGGTTGGTCGGGTCGTAGTCCGTTGCCAGCTTGCGGAACTTGACCCAGCTGCCGTCGTGCATCATCACGTTCTTCGCCGAACCCTCCTGGTAGTCGGCGGAAATCTCGTCGGCATGCGGCACGAAGTCGGCCTGCACCACCTCGACCTTGTGCTCGCGCGTGTAGGCGTAGCTCTTGGTCGAGCCGTCGTGATCGTTGAACGTCACGCACGGCGAGATGATGTCGATGAACGCAAAGCCGCGGTGCGCCAGGCCGGCCTGGATCAGCGGCACCAGCTGCGCCTTGTCGCCCGAAAAACTGCGCGCCACGAACGTCGCGCCGAGCGTCAGCGCCAGCAGCGCGCTGTCGATCGCCTGCATCTGGTTCGCCTCGCCCTTCTTGGCGGTCGAACCCGGGTCGGCCGACGCCGAGAACTGCCCCTTGGTCAAACCGTACACGCCGTTGTTCTCGAGCATGTAGAGCATGTTCAGGTTGCGGCGAATCGCGTGGCACAACTGGCCAAGGCCAATCGACAACGAATCGCCGTCGCCCGACACGCCAATCATGATCAGCCCGCCGTTGGCGGCGTTGGCGCCGGTCGCCACCGCCGGCATGCGGCCGTGGACGCTGTTGAAGCCGTGCGCTTCGCGCAGGAAGTAGGCCGGGGTCTTCGACGAGCAGCCAATGCCCGACAGCTTCGCCACCTTGTGCGGCGGGATGCTCAGTTCCCAGAACGCCTGGATGACGGCGGCGGTGATCGAATCGTGTCCGCACCCGGCGCACAACGTGGTGATCGCGCCCTCGTAGTCGCGGCGGGTCAGCCCGATCTCGTTCTTCTTGAGCGAGGGATGGTGGACTTTCGGTTTCGCGATGTACGTCATGCCGCCTTCTCCAACTTCGCCTTGACGCCGCTGATCACATGGTGCGCGCTGATCGGGAAGCCGGCGTAGTAGCGCACCGACTCCAGTTTCTCGATGTGCACGCCGGTGTCGAGCATCAGCAGGCTCCGCAACTGCGCGTCGCGGTTCTGCTCGACCACGAAATTCACTTCGTGCTGATCGAGGAACTGCTTGACCTCGTCGGCGAACGGGAAACCGCGGACGCGCAGGTAGTTCAGCTTGATGCCGTCCCTGGCCAGCAGGTCCATGGCCTCGATGCATGCCGCGTGACAACCACCCACCGTCACCAGGCCCATCGTCGCGCCCGGCGTCGCCTTCGTAAACGGCGCCGGCACCGCCTTCGCGGCGCCCTGCACCTTGCGGGCAATCCGGTCGAGCACTTCCTGGTACTCGTCGCCGTCCTCGGTGTAGCCGCCGAACTTGTTGTGACCCGAGCCGCGCGTGAAGTAGGCGCCCTTGGGGTGCACGCCCGGCAGCGAGCGGTGCGGGATGCCGTCGCCATCCACGTCCAGGTAGCGATAGAAGTTCTTGGCCTGCTCGAGGTCCTCGGCCGACAGCACCTTGCCGCGATCCGGCCGGTAGCTGTCATCCCAGGTCAGCTTCGGCACCATCCAGTCGTTCATGCCGATGTCGAGGTCGCTCACCAGGAACACCGGCGTCTGGAAGCGCTCGGCCAGGTCGAAGGCCTTCGCCGACATCTCGAACGCCTCGCGCGGATCCGACGGGTACAGGCAGATGTGGCGCGTATCGCCGTGCGAGGCGTAAGCGCACAGCATCAGGTCGCCCTGCTGCGTGCGGGTCGGCATGCCGGTCGACGGCCCGGTGCGCTGCACGTCAACAATCACCGCCGGAACCTCGGCGTAGTACGCCAGGCCGATGAACTCGTTCATCAGCGAGATGCCGGGGCCCGAGGTCGGCGTGAAGGCCCGCGCGCCCGCCCACGACGCGCCGATCACCATGCCGAGCGCAGCCAGTTCGTCTTCGGCCTGCAGGATGGCGAACTTCTTCTGCTTGGTCTCGGGATCGCGGCGGTACTTCATGCAGAAGCTCTTGAAGGCCTCCATCACCGACGTCGCCGGCGTGATCGGGTACCACGCGCCGACGGTGGCGCCGGCATAGACCGCCCCCAGGGCGGCGGCGGTGTTGCCGTCAATCAGGATGCTGTCCCTGGTCGCGTCCATCTTCTCGAGATGGATTGGCAGGGGGCACTGAAAGTTCGCCTTCGCGTAGTCGTAGCCGAGCGCAATCGCCTTCTCGTTGGAGTCGAGCAGCGGCTTCTTGGCCGCGTACTTCTCCTTGGTGAGCGCGGAGATGATCTCGGTGTCCATGCCGATCAACGCGGCCAGCGCGCCGGCGTAGGCGATGTTCTTCATCAGGATGCGCTCGCGCACGCCCTTGAACGTGGCGTTGCACATCTCGGCCAGCGGCACGCCCAGGTAGGTGACATCGGGCCGCTGCAGCTGGTCGCCGAGCGGCCACGACGAGTCGAACAGCAGGTAGCCGCCCGAGCGCACCTCGGCCACGTCCTTCGCGTAGGTGGCCGCGTTCAGCGCGAGCATCAGGTCGAAGGTCGGCGTCCGCGCGGTGTAGCCGTCCTTGTTGACCCGGATCTCGTACCACGTCGGCAGGCCCTGGATGTTCGACGGGAACACGTTCTTGCCCGTCACCGGCACGCCCATGCGGAAGATGGCCTGCATGATCAGGCCGTTGGCGCTCGCCGAGCCGGTCCCGTTGGCGGTGGCGATCTTGAAAGCGAAATCGTTTACGCGGCTGCTCATCGTCCTACGGCTTCCAATGGAATGAAGGTCGTGCCCGCGACGGGCAACTGGAGCACAAACTTGCGCATGTCCCACGCATAGGTCGGGCAGCGCTCGGCACACAGGCCGCAGTGCAGGCAGACGTTTTCGTCCTTCACCATCAGCCGCCCGGTCTGCTTGAGCGGGCTCGAGTGAAACAACGCCTGGTCGAGGTTGTCGGCCGGCGCCATCAAGCCGACCCGCAGCTCGGCTTCGGTGCCGGCGGCCGGCGCAATCGTCAGGCAGTCCACCGGGCAGATGTCGATGCAGGCATCGCACTCGATGCACAGCGAGTCGGTGAAGTGCGTCTCGACGTCGCAGTTGAGGCAGCGCTCCACTTCGGCGCGGGTCTGCTCCTCGGTGAAGCCCTCTTCCACTTCCATGGTCATCTTCGAGAAGCGGAGCGGCAACTCGACGTGCTTCATCTTCTGGCGCTGCACCGGGTCGTAGTTGTTGCTGTACGACCACTCGTGCAGGCCCATCTTGGTGCTGGTCAGCGTCATGCCGTGGGGCGGCCGCTCGGTGACCGGCAGGCCCTGGCAATACTGGTGAATGGAAATCGCCGCCTGGTGGCCGTGCTCGACGGCCCAGATAATGTTGGCGGGACCAAACGCCGCGTCGCCGCCAAAGAACACACCCGGACGGGTCGACATGAAGGTGGCCTTGTCCACCACCGGCATGTCCCACTTCTTGTCGAACTCGAGGCCCATGTCGCGCTCGATCCAGGGGAACGCGTTCTCCTGGCCGATGGCCAGCACCACCGCGTCGCACGGCAGCGTCACTCGACCGGCCGGCTCCTGGATGAACTTGCCGTTTTCTTCGCGCGACGTGAACTTGTCGAACTCCATCCCGGCCAGCTTGCCGTGCTCGATGATGAAGCGGACCGGCGAGAGGTTTTCGAGAATCTCGACCTGCTCTTCTTCAGCATCCTCGAGCTCCCAGGGCGACGCCTTGAAGTACTTGCGCGTCCGGCGCGAGATCACTGTCACGTCGGTCGCGCCGAGGCGCTTGGCCGAGCGGCAGCAGTCCATCGCCGTGTTGCCCACGCCGATGATCAGGACCTGCTTGCCGACCTCCTTGATGTGACCGAAGTGAATCGACTCGAGCCACTCGATGCCGATGAAGATCTGGTCGCTCTCGTTGCGCCCGGGCAGGTCCAGTTCCTTGCCCTTTGGGGCGCCGGTGCCGACATAAACCGCATCGAACTCTTTCGAATCCACCAGCGCCTTCAAGCTCGTGACGGGCGCGTTGTATTTCATCTCGACGCCCATGTTCACGATGTAGCCGATTTCTTCGTCGAGGACTTCTTCGGGGAGGCGGAAGGCGGGGATGTTGATGCGCATCAGGCCGCCCGGACGCGGCCCCTTCTCGAAGACGGTGCACTGGTACCCGAGCGGCATCAGGTCGTTCGCCACCGTGAGGGCGGACGGACCGGCGCCGATCAGGGCCACCTTCTTGCCATTCTTCGCGGTCGGCGCTTTCGGGATGCGGGCGGTGATGTCGTCCTTGTGGTCCGCAGCCACGCGCTTCAGCCGGCAGATGGCGACCGGCTTGCCGTCAACACGGCCGCGCCGGCAGGCCGGCTCGCACGGGCGGTCGCAGGTGCGGCCGAGGATGCCCGGAAACACGTTCGACTCGCGGTTCAGGATGTAGGCATCGTCGAACTGGCCGTTGGCGATCATCCGGATGTATTCGGGGACGTTAGTGTGCGCCGGGCAGGCCCACTGGCAATCAACGACTTTATGGTAGTAGTTGGGGTCCGAAGTATCCGTCCGCTGCATATTCCCGCGATTATATAGGGGCCCAGGGGCCTAAGGTGCCTGGGGGGCCTAAAGTGCCTAAGGTGCTGGGTCTGGTGCCGGCGCCGGCGGGGCCGGGGTCGCGGCCTCCACCAGGTGGTTGGCGCCCGACGCGGTGACGAATCCCCGCTCGAACTTCTCCTCGGTGGTGCGGTCAAGAATGGTCGCGACCCGGTAGAAATCGGCCTGCAGGCGCTCGCGGGTGAGGTCCAGCACGAAATAACCGCGATAGCGCCCATCCACGTAGTGCAGGTGGGGCCGCGCCTTGAGGAAGCCGGCGAGTTGCCGCTCCCCCTCGGGTCCCGACCCGATGCTGCTCGGCGAGCTCACCGAGGTGCCGGCAAACTCCACTCCGAGCGATCCCTTGCCGGACGCCTTGTCGTAGCCGGCGAACGGGTCGCGCGGCAGATCGTAGGCCCACGCGCTGTGGACGTCACCTGTCAACACGGCGACATTTCCGGCCCGGGCGCGTTTGATCAGGTCGAACACGCGCGAGCGCGAGCCGCGGTAGCCATCCCACGAGTCGGGGTTTCCCGCCACGGCCCCGCTGGCGGTCTGTGGCGCGAACATCACCTGCTGGCCCAACAGGTTCCAGTGCGACTTGCGGCGCACCGACGTCACCACCTGTTCAGCCAGCCAGCGTTCCTGTTCGGCGCCAAGCAGTTGGCGCGCCGCCGACTCGATGGTGGCCGTGTCTTCGCGCCGGACCTGCTGGTCGCGGCCGACAACCCGGGTGTCGAGCATCATCAGCGTCGCGAGGTCGCCGAACCGAAACGCGCGATAGATCCGCGACTGCCTGGTCTGGGCATCCTCGCGAATCGGCATCCACTCGTAGTACGCCTGCTGCGCCGCGGCGCGCCGCGGGCCCCACTCGCCCTCGCCTTCGTCCGGATCGTGATTCTCGGCGCCTCCCGACCACGCGTTGTTCGTGAACTCGTGGTCATCCCACACGACGATGAAGGGGTGCTGGCGGTGGATCGCCTGCAAATCGGGATCGGCCTTGTACTGAGCGTGGCGCTCGCGATAGTCCTGGAGCGCAACCATCTCCTTGTCGGGTGCCGGAATGCGGCCGAGAGCGGTGCCATCGCCATACCGCTTGTTGGCGTACTCGTAGATATAGTCGCCGAGATGCAGCACCGCATCGAGGTCGGCGCGCTTGGCGAGGCAGGCGTAGGCGTTAAAGTAGCCCTGCGGCAGGTTCGAACACGACACCACGCCCAGGCGCAGACGGCTGACGCCTTCCCGCGGCAACGTGCGAGTGCGGCCGATCGCGGATCGGGCGCCGAGGGCCTCGAAGCGGTAGTAGTAGGTGCGGCCCGGCTGCAGCCCGGCGGCATCGGCCTTCACCGTGAAGTCGCGCTCGGCGCCGGTCGTGGTTTCGCCACGCGCCACGATTTGCGCAAACCTGGGGTCGCGCGCCACCTGCCACCTGACGCTCGCCGAAGCGGCCGGCGCGGTCGGAGTCACCCGAGTCCATAAGATGACGCGATCGGCCAGCGGGTCGCCGCTCGCCACGCCGTGACGGAAAACCGCGTCGGCGGTCTGCGCGAAGGCCGTCGCACGAATCAGGGGCAGCGTGCCCAGGGCGGCGCTGCCGGTGGCCAGGAAGTCGCGGCGAGAGACCCTTCGCATGGGGTGAGTGTAAGGGGACCTGCTCCCCTTTTACGAGTCACGCAGGAGATCAAGAGAAATTGATCAACGTCCTCCTGATCGCATGACCTCCTGTTAGATAATCGGGCCGTGTCTGTCGTTCTCGGTTCGACCCGCCTGCTGTCGTCCGGCCACCTGAAGGGCCGGCGGGTCGGCATTGTCTCCAACCCCGCGTCGGTCGATGCGGATTTCATGCACATCGTGGACGCCCTGTTCGCGGCGCCCGGGGTCACGGTCGGGGCGATCTTCGGCCCCCAGCACGGCTTCCGCTCCGATGTGCAGGACAACATGATCGAGACGCCGCACACGAGCGACTCGGCGCGGCGCGTGCCGGTGTTCTCGCTTTACAGCGAGACGCGCGAACCCACGGCCGAAATGCTCGGGGACATCGACGTGCTGGTGATCGATCTCCAGGACATCGGCGCCCGCATTTACACCTATATCTACACCATGGCGAATTGCCTGCGGGCGTGCGCCCGGCACGGCATCGACGTGATCGTCTGCGACCGGCCCAACCCGATCGGCGGCCTCGAGGTCGAGGGGCCGATGCTCGTGGCCGGCTACGAGTCGTTCGTCGGCCAGTTCCCCATCCCGATGCGTCATGGCATGACCATCGGCGAGCTGGCGCGGTTGTTCAACGAGCATTTCGCGATCGGCGCGCCGCTTTCGGTGATCGACATGGACGGCTGGTCGCGCGAGAACTACGGCGACGCCACCGGCCACCCCTTCGTCATGCCGTCCCCGAACATCCCGACGCTCGACAGCGCCATCGTCTATCCGGGCACCGTACTGTTCGAGGGCACGCTGGCGTCCGAAGGCCGCGGCACGACCCGGCCGTTCGAACTGGTGGGCGCGCCGTGGGTGCAGGCCGAGACGTTCGCGGCCGCGATGAACGCGCGGCGCCTGCCGGGAGTGCACTTCCGCGCCGCCGTCTTCGAACCGACCTTCCAGAAGCATGCGAAGACGGCGTGCGGTGGCTGCCAGATCCACGTGCTCGATCGCGCGGCGTTCAAGCCGGTGCTGACCGGGGTCGCGCTGATCGACGAGATTCGCGCCGCCGATCCATCGGCGTTCGCGTGGCGGCCGGCGCCGTATGAATACGAGCACGACAAGGAGCCGATCGATATCCTGTCGGGATCGGCGGCCCTGCGCACGGCGATTGATGCCGGCGTCCGCGCTGAAGAGCTCGCCGGGACATGGGCGATCGACAACCAGCCGTTCGAGACGCTGCGCGAACAGTATCTCGTCTATACCTGAGCCATGGCCACGAAGGGTGTCGTCCTCGACGTGAAACGCTCGCTGCTGATCCAGGCCCCGCCGGCGCGGGTGCTGGCGGCGTTTTTCGACACCCGTGACCTCGCGGGCTGGTGGCGAGTGGTGCGCGCGGTCACGGTCGCCCGGCCGCTCGGCTTATATGCCGTCGAATGGGAATCGACGCCGTTCAAGGACGAGGTCCTGGGGCGGCTCGGCGGCGCCTTCCACGGCACCATCATCGACTACCGCGCGAACGCCGCGTTCTTCGTCGCCGAAGCCTACTGGCAGCCGCCCGACGGCGAGCCGATCGGGCCGATGGCGCTCGAAGTCCACTGCCGCCCCCACGGCAACGGCCGTTCCACCATGGTCTCGGTCAGGCAAAGCGGCCAGGGCGAAGGGCCGCGCTGGCAGCGCTACTTCGAGATCATGGGCCACGGCTGGGAGGGCGCGCTGCAGGAGATGAAAGACTACATGGACAAAGAGGCCGAGCGCACCAGGCGCCAGTAACGATGTTCAAGACCGCCACGCGCTACCTATTCGGCGTGCTCTTCATCGGCGCCGGCGCCAATCACTTCATCGATCCCGGGTTCTACACACGGATGATGCCGGCCTACCTGCCATGGCATGCCGAGCTGGTCGCGATCAGCGGCGTGGCCGAGATCGCCCTCGGTGCGCTGCTCCTGGTCCCGCGACTCCAGGTGATGGCCGCATGGGGCCTGATCGCGTTGCTAATCGCGGTGTTCCCCGCCAACATCAACATGACCATGCATCCGGAGTTGTATCCGGCAATTTCACCGACGGCGCTGTGGCTCCGGCTGCCCATCCAGTTCCTGCTGATCGGATGGGCCTACTGGTACACGCGTCGCTAACCGCGAGCGCCGGCCGTTCAGTGTCGGTGTGCGAGAACGTATTCGATGATTGATCTGTGTCCCGTCTGTGCCTAATCTGTGGCGCATGTGGAGACTTCTCGCGGTCGTCGCCGGCCTCAGCCTGAGCTCCGCGCTGATCGCTCAAGAGAACATCCACTTTCCGCCGGCCGACGCGATCGCCATTCGCGTGATGAGCGAGGTCCCGGCGGCGCAGCTGACGCCGGGCTTTCTCGGCCACACCGTGGTCGGTGCCACCGGCTCGTTCTCGTTCGCCGAGTTCGACGATGGCGCGGGCGCGCCGCTGCATCACCACGAGCGCGAGCAGGTGAATGTCGGGATCCAGGGCGTGATGGAGATGGCCCTCGGCACGCACACCGAGCCTCTGCCGGTGGGTGCCGCGGTCATCACGCCGGCCAATGTCAGGCACTCGATCCGCAACACGAGCGGCGGCAAGTTGATCTCACTCGAGTTCCACACCATCAGGCGGCCCGACCTGGTTCCCCCACGGCCACGGCCGGTGGTGCCGTATCCGGTCGCGCCACAGCCCGTCGCGATTCCGGACGACCGGCCACTCGTGGTGCAGCTCGGCCAGGCAGGTCAACCGGCAGGCGTGGCCAAAGAGAGCCGCGGCGAAACCTGCACAGTGGCGTGGCGCCGCCTGGCTCCGGGCGCGTCAGCGACCGACCTCGCGAGCGAGAAGCGCACCGCCGAACTGTTCGTCTACGTCGTGACCGGCGAGGCTGATTTGACCGCCACTGGTGTCTCACGTCGCATCAGCGCCGGCACTCTCCTCATCATTCCAGGCAGCCAGGCCAACGTGATGCTCAAGGCCGCGGGTTCGGCCGACGTGGCGCTGGTCGAGTTTCGCCCGGCCCGGCCCTGACCATCGCGTGGGGGTCGGCCTTCGGCCTTCCTCGGGCTCGTCGCTCCGCGACTCGTGGGGTGCCCTTCGGGCGTGGGGAACCCCCTACGAGGCGGCGCAGCCGCCGCGCCTACACCCGTCGAATCCGCACGAAGTTCGAGCTGCCGCGATCCAGGTCGGCGGCGGTGTTCACAAACACCATGATCGCGTCGGCGGGCGCGCCCCAGCGCTGCATGGCTTCGTCCACGACGCGGGTGATCATGTCCTCGGTGTTGCCGCTGAGGTCGCACACCATGGGCAGGACGCCGCGCCACAGGGCCAGGCGCTGCGCCACTTCTGCGCTGTCGGTCGCAGCCAGAATGGCGGCCTGAGGCCGTAACGCCGACAGCGACCGCGCCGTCTGTCCTTCACGCGTGACGGCAACAATGGCGTTCGCGCCCGAGCGGCGGGCCAGCGTCACCGCCGCCTCGGTCAACGCGCGGGTGTGGCTCACGTTCGGCTGGTCGCCGGCCGGCGCCGGCCACGTCAACATCGATTCGGCGTCCCGGATGATGGCGTCGAGCACCTCGACCGACCGCACCGGGTACCGCCCGGTCGCGGTTTCTCCTGACAGCATGATGGCGTCGGCGCCGCCATCGACCGCGCCGGCCGCGTCGCTGGCTTCGGCCCGCGTCGGCCGCGGCTCGGTGCGCATCGACTCCAGCACCTGCGTCGCGACAATCGCCGGCACCGACCGCGCGTGGGCCTGGCGCAGGATTTCCTTCTGCACCCGCGGCACTCGTTCCAGGGGCATCTCGAGGCCCAGGTCGCCGCGCGCCACCATCACCGCGTCGGCCGTGTCGAGAATCTCCTCGAGGTGGTCGATCGCCTCCGGGCGCTCGAGCTTGGCGACAATCGGCACCTTGGGCCGTCCCGCCTCGATCATGATTTTCCGTGCGCGCGTGATGTCGGCGGCCGCCTGCACGAAGCTCAAGGCCACCATGTCGACGCCGAGCGCGAGGCCGAACGCCAGGTCGCGGCGGTCTTTCTCGGTCATGTCCGAACGCAACGGCACGTGCGGCGCGTTGATGCCCTTGTGCTCGCCGAGCTCGCCGCCGTCGATCACCCGGGTGTGAATCTCGGCTGCCGATGCCGACTCCACTTCGAGCTCGATCTTCCCATCGTCAATGAGCAGGCGATCGCCTTTCGTCACCTTGAGGGCCAGCTCCGCATAGGTGGTGTAGACGCGGCCGGGGCCGCCCACCGCCTCGCCGATCGCCACCACCAGCGGCTCGCCGCGCTCGAGCGGGATCGGCTGGCCGCCGGCCAGACGGCCGATCCGGATCTTCGGCCCGCTCAGGTCCTGCAGGATGGCGACGTGCCGCTTCGCCCGCTTCGCCGCCTCGCGCACCATGTGGAACTTCGCCGCATGATCAGCCTGGGTGCCGTGCGAGAAGTTCAGCCGGACGATGTCGACACCCGCGGTAATCAGGTGGTCGAGAATGGCCGGCTCGCTGCTGGCAGGGCCAATGGTGGCGATGATCTTGGTGTGCCTCACGCTCACCAGCTTAGCGTGCCGCCGGTGACCGTGTCAGAATCCCACGGTGACGTTCGCCGACACTGCGGCCCTGCTGCAAACGCTGGCACACGACCGTGGCGCCCGGCGTATTCTCGAGATCGGCACAGGCGACGGCCAGTTCACACTGTCGCTTGCGGCCGCGCTGCCGCCGGATGGCCTGATGATCAGCATGGCAGCCGACGCCGCGTTGGCCGGCCGCGCGCGCAGCCAGCTGGCCGCCGCCGGCTATGCCGGCCGCGTCAGCGTGATGGTCGGCGAGGCCGCGCGCTTCCTGCACAAGATTGCCGGTCCGTTCGACCTGATCGTCCAGGGCGGTGCCGCGGCGGTGGACGAAGCCAGGCACGAGCGGCTGGTCGCCCTGCTTCGCCCCAACGGAGTACTGGTGACTGATAACATTGGCGGGAACGGCGATTCCGATTCCGTGATCGCGTTCAGCCACCGCCTGGCGGCCGATCCCCGCCTGCAGACTTCCTTTCTTCCGGTCGGTGGCGGCGTGGCGATATCGGTGAAACGAGCATCATGACTGTTGGTGAATGGCTGGAATGGGCAAAGGCCGACGCGGTCACGCGCGACCGGCCCGACTTGATCGCCCCGCTCGAAGGACTGGCCCAGGCCACCGAACGCCTGCGCGCGGCCGACTGGAATGACGACCCGGACAAGGCCACTCCTGTGGATCCCGACGACGCGGAGGCGAAATGACCATTGCCGAAATCGCCCCGCGGCTGGCAAAGGGTGCGGTCAAGTCCGAGAAGTTAACCGAGGAGTGCCTGTCGCAGATCGAGGCGCTCAACCCGAAGCTGAACGCCTTCATCACCGTGACCGCCGGCGCCGCGCTCGCCGAGGCGCGCACGGCCGACCAGGAGATTGCCGGCGGACGCTACCGCGGGCCGCTTCACGGCATTCCGCTGTCGCTCAAGGATCTGATCGACCTGAAGGGCGTGCGCACCAGCGCGGGTTCGCTCGTGCGCGCCGACCACGTCGCCGGCCGCGATGCCGTCGTCACGGCGCGGCTGCGCGCGGCCGGCGCCGTCTTTGTCGGCAAGACCAACCTCCACGAATTTGCCTTCGGCACGACCACCGAAGATTCCGGTTTTGGCCTGGCCCGCAACCCGGTTGACCCGTCCCGCTCGCCGGGTGGATCGAGCGGCGGCTCGGCCATCGCCATCGCCACAGGTATGTCGCTCGGTACTGTCGGCACTGACACGGGCGGTTCCATCCGCATTCCCGCCGCCGCCTGCGGCGTTGTCGGGCTCAAACCGGAATGGGGAGAGATCTCGGCATCGGGCGTGGTGCCGCTCAGCCGGCAGCTGGATCATGTCGGTCCGCTGGCGGCCTGCGTCGCCGACGCGTGGCTCCAGTACAACGCGATGGCGCCGGCCGCTCGGCAAACCGCGACCATGCCCGCGGCGGCGCCGCTCAAGGGACTGCGATTCGGCGTGCCGGCCGGTTACCTGTTCGATCGGCTCGACGCCGACGTCGAGCGCGTCGTGGCCGCGACCATCGCGACGTTACGCACCGCGGGCGCCACCGTCACCGAGGTCGCCATTCCTCACGCCACCGACATGGCGGCGGTGTACCTGCACCTGGTGTTGGCCGACGCCGCCGAGTATCACGGCCGGACGCTGCTGGCGCGGCCACAGGAATACACGCCCAACGTGCGGCTGCGTCTCGAGATGGCGCGCTACGTGCTGGCCGAAGACTACGTCCGCGCGCTGCGCGGCAAGGCGGTGATCGCGCACGAGATCGAGCGCGCGCTGCACGGCGTGGACGCGCTGGTGCTGCCGTCGCTGGCGATTCCGGCGCCACCGCTCGGTGCCGCGACCATGCCGGTCAAGGGCGGGCCCGAGGCGGTGCGGACGTTGATGCTGCGCTGCACCCAGCCGTTCAACCTGTCGGGACACCCGGCGATCTCGCTGCCGTGCGGCACGGCTCACGGCGGGCTGCCGATCGGCCTGCAGCTGGCGGGTCACAAGGGCGGGACGGCCGCCCTCGTGGGGGCTGCGCTGGCCGTGGAGCGCGCAATCGCGGACGCCGGATGATTCGACGTTACTTTCACCGCTGGGAGCAGCAGCTCGCCAGCGTCAGCAAACATGAACGCCTGGCCCGCCCGTTCGAGTGGGGCGAAGACTGGATTGATGACGCTTGGGACAAACCTTCAGGTTTGTCGACGGAGGTGCGTGGCGACCAACCGGACAACGTGCGTGGCGACAAACCTTCAGGTTTGTCGACCGTGTCGGCGTGGGTCGAGCGCGTCATGCAGAACACCGACGCCTTCTATACGCCCGAGCCGGTACGCTACACCTTTACGCAGGCGCTGCCCAGCGTGAGGGCCGGCGGCGAAGAAGGCCTGCTGACCTATCCCAGCGGGTTCACGACGCCGCACGACCACAACAACACCGCGATCGCGCGGTACTTCCCTGCCGTGCCCATCCGCCAGCCCCGGCCGGGCGCGCCGCGCCGGGCCGTCGTGGTGCTGGCGCAGTGGAACTCCGACGCCAACGGCCATGTCGGGCTGTGCAAAATCCTCGCGAAGCTCGGCATCGCGTCGTTGCGCATCAGCCTGCCGTACCACGACGCCCGCATGCCGCCGGAACTGAAGCGCGCCGATTACATCGTCAGCTCGAACGTCGTGCGCACGCTGCAGGTGTGCCGGCAGGCGGTGCGCGACGTGCGGCTCGCGCTGTGGTGGCTGCGCGACCAGGGCTACGACCGCCTGGGCCTGCTCGGCACCAGCCTCGGCTCGTGCCTGTCGCTGTTGACGACGTGCCATGAACCGCTGGTGAGGGCGCAGGCCTTGAACCACGTCTCGCCGTTTTTCAGCGACGTGGTGTGGCGGGGCCTGTCGACCGAGCACGTGCGGGAAGGGTTCGAAGGGCACCTCGACGCCGACCAGCTGCGCGACCTGTGGCGCCCGATCAGCCCGTGGTCGTTCCTCGACCGCCTGCACGATCGCGAGACGCTGCTGATCTATGCCAAATACGACCTCTCGTTTCCGGTGGACCTGTCGCTGAAGCTGGTGGACGAGTTCCGGCGCCGGCGCTATCCGGTCCAGGTCAGCGTGCTGCCGTGCGGGCACTACTCGACCGGCGCCGCGCCGTACAAGTTCCTGGATGCGTATTACCTGGGGAAGTTTCTCGCGACGAAGCTATAGCAGGCGCATCAGCCGCACCAGCGCGTCGTAGATCGACCCGGCCAGCGACTGGACGAGCGGCGTGACCTCGCCCGAATCCATCGATTCGGCCACCGTCACCGGGTCGGTGAGCAGCAGCCAGACCGTGGCGCCCGCGATGATCGTGGCCATCAGCCCGACCATGCCGACCAGGCTGAACAGCCGGTCGCCAAGCCCTGACGGCTTCCGCTGGATCTTGATATCCATGACGAAGCGAGGATCATACACCCCGCAATCTAAGGGTTGGACGTAAGCCCGGCCGCTGGGGTTCGAGTTTGCTCGTCCGCCGTAGCCTTGGCGAAGGCGGATCAGGTAACCAGAACAATCTTGCCGAACTGCTGGCGCGACTCGAGCCGGCGCTGGGCTTCGGCCGCCTCCGACAACGGGTAGGTCTGGTCGACCACCGACCGGAGTTCGCCGGCGAAGAAGAACTGCGCCGCCCGCAGCAGTTCGCCCTTGCGGCCCATGTACGACCCGAGCAGCGATAACTGGCGCCCGAACAGGAACCGGAGGTCGAGGCGCGCGTCATGACCGGTGGTGGCGCCACAGGTCACCAGCCGGCCGCCACGGGCCAGGCACTTCACGCTGCGATCCCAGGTCGCCGTGCCGACATGTTCGACCACGACGTCCACGCCGCGCCCGCCGGTGAACGCCTTCATCGCCGCCGGCACATCCTGCGTGGCGTGGTTCACCACCTCGTACGCGCCCAGTTGCCGCGCCCTGGCCAGCTTGTCATCCGAGCCGGCGGTTGCAAACACGCGCGCGCCGTGCCGCCAGGCAATCTGGATGGCCGCCTGTCCGACGCCGCTGCCCGCGCCAATCACGAGCACGTCTTCGCCGGCGCGCAGCATCGCGCGGGTGATCAGCATGTGCCACGCGGTCAGGAACGTCAGCGGAAACGCCGCCGCCTCAACGAAGCCCACCGCATCGGGAATCGCGATCAGGTTCTGGACCGGCACCTTCACGTACTCGGCGTAGCCGCCGTCGCTGCGGTAACCCAGCACGTCGTACGCCGGACACTCGTTGTCGCGGCCGTCGAGGCACGCCGCGCAGCGGCCGCACGAGAGGCCCGGTTGCAGCATGACGCGGCGGCCCACGCCGTACTCGCCGCCGGGCGCGCTGGCCACCTCGCCGGCCACGTCGGCGCCGGAGATGTGGGGAAACGGAATGCTGACCCGCTCGATGCCGCGGCGCTGCCACAAGTCGAGATGGTTGAGCGCGCACGCGCGCACCCGCACGACCGCTTCGCCGGGGCCGGCGACCGGCTCCGGGACGTCTTCGTAGCGGAGGACATCGGCCCCTCCGTGTGCGTGAAAGCGTATGGCCTTCAACTTGGACTTCCGCGTCTTTAGATTTCCGGGGTCAGGGCCTGGTGCGGGCCAAGCCCGAGTTCAGGCAGTGATCCCGACATCTTATCCAAGTCGCCGACAATCACCGTCGTCATTCTGGCCAGGTCCAGGTATTTCCCGGCCACACGGCTGACGTCGTCCGCGGTCACCTGCGCCAGGCGCGGGACAAACTCCTCGAAATAGGTGTCGGGCAGGCCGTGCAGGGCCAATTGCGCCACCGATCGGGCCACCTGGGTGGCGGTCTCGAAGCCGCGCGGGTAGCCCTTGCTGACCGTCGCAAACCCCATCGACAACTCATCGGCAGTCGCCGGGCGGGTCGAGGCGATGTCGCGAATCTCGGTCAGGGCCTCGCGAATCGCCGGCACCGTCACGTCGCTGCCCACGCTGGTCTGCATCACGAACGGGCCGATGCCGCGCCGCAGGTCGAAGCCGGTGCGCACGCCGTAGGTGTAGCCCTTGGCCTCGCGCAGGTTGAGGTTGATGCGGCTCACGAACTGACCACCCAGGATGGTGTTGAGCATCAACAACGCGTGATAGTCGGGCGTGGCCCGCGGCGCGCAGGCGTGGCCAATGCGCAACTCCGACTGCGCGGCGCCGGGCCGCGCGACGACGCCGAGCCTCGTCAGCGGCATCGCCGGCGGCGGCGCCAGCGCCGCGGCGCGGTCCACCGTCATCGTCGAGGTGGCGGCGCGCCACTCGCCAAACGCGGCGCCGGCCAGGTCCAACAGTTCCTCGGCCGGACGATCGCCGACGAGCACGAGCGTCGCGCCGGCGGGGGCAAACAACGCGGCGTGCAGCAGGCGCGCCTCGTCGACCGTGGTCGCGGTCAGCGCCGCGGTGGTGCCGAGACCGAGATGGCCATAGGGATGGCGGTCGTACAGCACCCGCGCGAACGCGCGGTCGGCCATCGCGCCGGCATGGTCCTTCATCTGGCGCAGGCGCTCGAGCCGCAGGTTGCGAATGCGGTTGAAGTCGTCGGCCGCCAGGTTGGGCGCCGACACGATCTCGCGAACCATCGCCAGGCCGGTCTCGCAGAATCGATCCAGCGTCGTCAGCGACACCACGACGGCGTCGGCGCCGACTTCGAGATCGAGATCGCCGCCGATGCGGGCGAGGCGATCAGCCACATCGAGCGCCGACCTACCGCCGCTGCCTTCGTCGAGCAGGCCGGTCGTGATCGAGACCAGCCCGTGGCGGTCGGCCGGATCCGCCGAGAAGCCGCCGGGCACGAGCAACACCATCGATGTAACCGGCACCGCGCTGTGCGTCACGGCCCGGAGTTGAAGGCCATTCGCCAGCGTGCGCTGGGCGATGCGCGGAAAGTGAAAGGGCTGGTCCGGCCCGGGGACCGGCAGCCGGCTGCGATCGACCGGGCTCATGAGACGTGCACCTCGACCGCGCCCGGCAACGCCAGCTCGCGGCGGCCGCGCGGGATGACGCTCAACGCCACCGACGGCGCCTCCATCAGCCAGCGCCGTGTGGCGGCAGCCACCTCGTCGGCCGTGATCGTCTCGTAGCGCCGCCGGTCGCGAGCGAAGTAGCCGGGATCGCCGAGATAAGTGTTGTACGCGTTCAGCTGATCGGACTTGCCGCCAAAGCCGCCGATGGTCTGGAGGCGATAGAGAAACTGGGCCTCGGTCTGTGCCAGCGCCCGTTCCATCTCGGCGGGCGTCGGGCCGCCGGTGGCGATCTGCGTCACCGCGGAACGAATCGCCGCCTCGAGTTCGGTCAGCGACACGCCGGCGGCGGCGGTACACGCCACCTGGAACATGCCGCCGATCTCCCGAGACTGCTGGTACGCGGAGACGTCGGTGGCCACGCGGCGTTCGTACACCAGGAGCTTGTACAACCGCGAGGTCTTGCCGTGCGCCAGCACGTCGGCCGCCACGTCGAGCCCCGCATCGCCGTCGGCGAACATCGCCGGCGAATGCCAGGCCAGGTAGAGGCGCGGCAGCTCGACGCGATCCTCGAGCACGAGGCTGGCGCTCGCCGCGAGCGCGGCGTCGGCGCGCACCGGGTCTGGCACCGGCCCGGCCGGCAAATCGCCGAAGAACTGCTCGGCCAGGTCAAAGCCCTGTTCGGTCGCGAGGTCACCGGCCAGCGCCAGCGACGCGTTGGCCGGGTGATAGAACGCCCGGAAGAACGCGTGCACGTCCTGCAGCGTCGCCGCCCGCAAGTCCTCGGGCGCACCGATGGTCGGCCAGTGATACGGATGCTCCGGCGCGAACATCGCCGACGAGAGCGCAATGCCGGCCATGCCGTACGGCCGGTTCTCGTAGTTCTGCCGGCGCTCGTTCAAGACCACCTCGCGCTGGTTGGTGAACTTCTCCTCGGTGAGCGCGGGCAACAGGTAACCCATGCGATCGGATTCCATCCACAGCGCCAGCTCGAGCGATCCCGTGGGCACGACCTCCCAGTAGTTGGTGCGATCGGTGCTCGTCGACCCGTTGATCAGGCCGCCGGCCCGCTGCATGGGCGGAAAGTAGCCATGGTCGTGATGCGCCGAGCCCTCGAACATCAGGTGCTCGAACAGGTGGGCGAAACCCGTGCGGCCGGGGCGTTCGTTCTTGGAGCCGACGTGGTACCACAAGTTCACCGCCACCATCGGCAGCTGATGATCCTCGTGCACGATCACGTCGAGGCCGTTCGAAAGGGTGCGTTTGGTATACGGTATCTGCACGTTACCCGTGATTATGTCATCTCCGTGGACCATGCTCGGCGTCGTCTCCCTCGCGCAGTTCCTGGGAATGACGCTGTGGTTTTCAGCCACGGCGGTCACGCCCCTGCTGGTCCGCGAGTTCGACATGCCGTCCAGTCACGCCGCGTGGCTGACCATGGCCGTGCAGGCGGGCTTCGTGGCCGGGACGCTCGTGAGCGCGCTCGGCAACCTGGCCGACATCCTGAACCCGCGCACGCTGATGTTCGTCGGGGCACTCGCGGGCGCAGCCGCCAACGCGGCCGTGATCGTGGCGCCGGGTTCCCTGTCGGTGATTGCCCTTCGGTTTCTCACCGGGGCCGCGCTCGCGCTGGTCTATCCGCCCGGCATGAAGATCGCGGCCGGCTGGTTTCGCGAGCGGCGCGGGTTTGCGCTCGGCCTGCTGATCGGCGCGCTCACGCTCGGCAAGGCGTTCCCGCACCTGCTGACGGCGCTGTTCGGCAGCAACTGGCAACAGCCCATGCTGCTGGCATCGGCGCTGGCTGCCTCCGGTGGCCTGCTGGTGCTGGCGGTCGTGCGCGACGGCCCGTATGTGGCGGCCACCGCGCCATTCGATCCCCACGCGATCCGGAAGATCCTCGCCAGCCGCGGTGCCCGGTTGGCCACCTTCGGCTACCTCGGCCACATGTGGGAGCTCTATGCGATGTGGACGTGGATCGCGGTCTTCGCCGCGGCGAGCTTCACCGCATCGGGACTGACCAACGCGAGCGCGGCCGCCTCGGTTGCCGCCTTCCTCGCCATTGGCAGCGGTGCGGCCGGCTGTGGCCTGGCCGGCTACCTCGCCGACCGCTTCGGCAAGGCGCGCATCGCCATGTGGGCCATGCTCGCCAGCGCCGCCTGCGCCGGCCTCACCATCGTCACCTTCGGCGGCTCGCCGTTCTGGCTCTACGCGCTGGTCATGGTGTGGGGCTTCGCCGTGGTCGCCGACTCGGCGCAGTTCTCGGCACTCGTGAGCGAACACGCGCCGAAGGAACACATCGGCACCGCGCTGACACTGCAAACGTGCGTGGGGTTCCTGTTGACGATGGTGACGATTGAACTGCTGCCGCGCCTTGCGAACAGCGTGGGATGGCAGTGGGCGTCGTTGCTGCTGGTCCCGGGGCCGCTGCTTGGGGCGTGGGCCATGGCGCGGCTGGGTCTGACCCCGAGCAAGGATCTTCGAGGGGTCTGACCCTGCCGCCGTGACCGCGGAGGGGACAGACCCCTCGACACAATCCTCTCGGGGTCAGTCCCCTACTTTACGTGCACCAGTGGGATCTTGCCTTTGTGCGTGATCGCGTTCTTCTGGGCGGAGACGGCGATCTGAATCACGGTCGCTTCGGCGAGGGCGGTGAACGCTTTTGCGGCGACCGACTCGGGCTCGGCAATCACCAGCGGGATGCCGCGGTCGCCGCCGACCCGGATGGGCTGGTAAATCGGCAGGCGGCCCAGGAACGGCACCTCCAGCTGCTGCGCCATCTGCTCGCCGCCGCCGTGACCGAAGATGTCGGCCTCGTGGTGGCAGTTGGTGCACTCGTAGAAGGCCATGTTCTCGACCATCCCGAGCGTGGGGATGTTGAGCTTCTGGTACATCCGCACCGCGCGCTTGCTGTCGGCCAGCGACACCTGCTGCGGCGTGGTCACGACAATGGCGCCGGCCGCCGGCACTGTCTGGCTGAGCGACAGCGCGACGTCGCCGGTGCCAGGCGGCATGTCAACGATCAGGTAATCCAGCTCCTGCCACGCCACGTCCCGGCAGAACTGCTGGATGGCGCTGTGCAGCATCGGGCCGCGCCAGATCATGGGCGCCTCGTCCTGGGCCAGGAACCCCATCGACACGATCTGGATGCCGTATTTTTCGGCCGGCCGGATCATCTTGCCGTTCATCTGCAGCTGCGCCTGCAGGCCGAACATGATCGGCACGTTGGGTCCGTAGATGTCGCCGTCGAGAATGCCGACGCGGGCGCCGAGCTTCGACAACGACACGGCCAGGTTGACGGCCACGGTGGTCTTGCCGACGCCGCCCTTGCCGGCGCCGACCGCGATCACGTTCTTGACGCCGGGCAGGGGCGGCTTGCCGTGTTCGGGCGCCGAGGCCGAGCGCACCGAACACGCCATGGTCACGTCGGCGCTGGTGATGCCGGGCACCGCGGCCACCGCGGCCAGGACCCGCGCGCGCACTTCGTCGCGGGCAGCCGCCGAGGGACTCGACAATTCGATGGTGAGGGCCGCGCGGCCGTCGGCGACCTCGACGTGCTTGACGAACTTCAGCGACACGATGTCTGTCTGCAGGTCGGGGTCGTGGACGCCCCTGAGCGCCGCCAGGACCAATTCCGATGTCATAAGAAATTCAGCTTACCATGCGGGTGAAATTGATAAACTCGGCGCAGTTCCCGCGCTTCCCACCATGAAGGAGAGATCAGATGGCCGACCCGTCGCCCGGTAGCGCACCGTCGAGCAATCGCAATGTAATGATCGTGTTGTCGTACTTGTGGCTGCTGGCACTGGTCCCGCTGCTCACGGAGAAGGACGACAAGGAAGTGCAGTGGCACGCCAAGCACGGCATCGTGCTGATGGTGGCCGAACTCGTCGTGTGGATGGCGTTGAACTTCGTGCTCGTCGCCCTCGGACCCATGGGCTGCATCTTCGCGCTGATCACGCCGCTGCTGGCGCTGGCCCAGCTGGGCCTCCACATCATGGCTATGATCAAGGGCGTGAACGGCGGCCGGCTGACCATCCCCGGCCTCAGCGAGTTCGCGGACAAGTTCTGAAGCGCAAACTCTGGATCGCGTTCGCGGTGACGGTCACCGCGGTCGCGATCGACCTGAATCGCCCGCCGGCCGCGCAGCTGACCACCCGCGCCGCGGTCGGCGGCATTCACCTTTACCAGGCCACGCTGTCGCCCCTCTACGGCCGCATGGGCGTGGACTGCCGCTTCGAACCGACGTGCAGCCATTACGGTGAAGCGGTGATCAAGAGATACGGGATTGTGCGCGGCGGCGTGATGGCGGTGAGGCGCGTCTTCCGTTGCGGACCCTGGACGCCAGCGGGTACTAAAGATCCGCCAAACGTTAGTTAGCCACAGACGACACAGAGGACACCGAGTCAATTCTTACAAAACGCCCGTCAGCGTGTTCGAAGCCTGATCGCATTTAGAAAGTATTGGCTCGGTGTCCTCTGTGGCTAATTCCCCTCGAACAGGCGCCGCCCCTCTTCATTGAGCAGCACCCAGCCCGCGTAAGCGCCGAGGGCCGTGCCGAACGGCAGCAGCACCAGGTTGCCCACCGCGAGCCCGAGCGCCATCAACCGCGCTGACGGGCGACGGCGGCGCAAGGTTCGCCCGACAATGAGGTGCAGCGCGCCCCACACCAGGGCGATCACCGAGATCGCACCAATCGTCACGGCGGTCAGGCTCGCCGCCATCTCCGAGCTGAAGCGCACCGGGCCGTCGGAGCGGGCGATCGCAAACGCGCCGCCGGCCAGCGCGAACCCGGCCAGCGCGACGAGCGTGAAGATGCCGCCCCAGGTCAGGTACAGCGTGGCGAGGAAATCGACGTGGCGCTTCACGCCATGACCGCGACGCGCACATCCACGCGCGTGCGCGGACCGCGGGCGAGCGACACGTTGAAGCTGAAGCGATCCCCGTCGAGCACGCCGCGCGGCACGGCCACGGTCAGCCGCTGCGTGTGCAGCTCCTGGCCCTCGCCGTCGCATTCGCCGCAGGGTTCGCTCCACACTTCGCCGCGGCCGCCGCAGCGGGCGCAGGTGCGCGGCACCCGCACTTCGAGCGGCACCATGGTGCCGGTGCCGGCCTGGCATTGCGAAATGGTGATGTGCGCGGCGGTGGCTCGTTCGGCGCCGGGCTCGCCGTGATCGCGGCGGAACAACTCGGTGGCGGCGCGGGACGAGGGAAAGTCGATCGCGACTTCGTCGCTCAACGAACGGCGGTACGCGCGCTCGTGAGGCTCGAGCGTTTCGAGCGCGAGGCGCGACGCGTGGAATCGATGTGGACGAAACACCCTGGACTCACGATAGGGTTGGGCCCTGAGGTTGTCAAGAACAAGCCGCGCGGCGTACGATGCGCGCATGCCGAGGGAGTGTCCGATGTGCGCCGAGTTCATGCGCCTGGTGGCGCGTGAAACAATCACTCGCGTGCCGGGAACCTCACAGGAAGTGAAGGCGACCGTGCGCGAGTGGGTCTGTCCGGAGTGCGACTATTTCGAAGAGGCAGAAGCCGGCGATCAGCCCGATGCCTAGGCCGCCGATTACGGATTTCGCAGACAGGCGTTACCGGGCGCCGAGCGTGAGGAGCACTTCCCTGCGAATCGAGTCCTCGACTTCCTCGAAGTTGAGCGCGGTTTCACACTCGTCGCACAGCACTTCGATCACGCCGGGCTTGCTTTCTTCCGACACTTCAACGCGGGTGTCGTCGAGCTGCACTACGTGCATCTGCAGCGTTTTCACGAGAAATTTGCGGGTGTTCCCGCAGGCCGAACACGTCAGTGGCACGTAAATACGCTCCTTGATCCTTCAAAATTGTATGGGATGCCTTCGGCCTAACGCAACGCAAATCGGGCCTCGCCGAGGCGCTTTAGCGGCTTTGGACGCCTTTACGTGCCTCGAATGGTTCGAGGTCCGCCAGTCTTTCGTCCGACAATCGCCGCGACCGCCAGGTGCGCGGCGCCGGACCGGCCGCCGGAACGCGCTCAATCCGGTGCGCGGCCGAGTGGCCCTGCCACACGAATTCGGGGTCCATTCCGCTCGCGGCGGCCGTCAGCAGACGGGCCGGCAGAATGCGCCCCAGCGATCCGCGCTGAAGGACCAGCTGGCCGCCGGCCGCGGTCCCCGATAGATAGAGCCGATCTCGGGCCCGCGTCAGCGCGACATAGAGCAGCCGCTTGGTTTCCTCCCGATCCCGCTCGTCGGCGTCGCGGTCGCTGTCGCTCTCGTGATCGCTTACGCTCACCGACGCCTCGCCTACTTCCCCGTCGTCATCGCCGACCTTGAGGCCGTCGGCGACAAACACTGGCGCCACCACGCGGATGTCGTCGCGTCCGCCGCCGCTGCCGCGGCCGATGTTCACGACGAACACGACCGGGAACTCGAGCCCCTTGGCCGCGTGCACGGTCATCAGGTTGACGGCATCGGCGGCATCGATGATCGCGTTGGACTCGTCGCCACCGGCCGCCAGTTCCGCGAAGTAGTCCGACAGCCGCCCAAGCGTCGCGTACCCGCGGTTCTGGATGCGGCGAACCAGGCCCCGCACTTTCTTCAGGTTCTCGCGCGCTTGCGCGAAGCCAGCGCCGCCGATCTCCACCGCGTAGGCGGTCTCGGCCAGCACGCGGTCCACCAGCTCGGCCGGCGGCAACTGGTCGGCCATCGCGATCCATGCGCCGACGCTGTCGCGCGCCAGCAGCAGCCGTTCCCGATCGTCGGGCGCCAGCTCGGCCGCCGCCGCCGGCGGTTCGGCGGCGGTCAATGAACCGGCGAGCCCGGGCGCCAGCCGCTTCAGCGCCTCGTCCGACAGCCGCACGATTCGCGATCGCAAGAACGCCGCGGCCCGCAGGTTCGATCCCGGCTCGGCCAGGTACGCGACCAGCGCCAGCACGTCCTTGACCTCGTCCGCGTCGAAGAAACCCAGGCCCTTGTAGACGTAAAACGGCACGCCGCGGCGCGCCAGCGCGGCCTCGAACAGCGTGTGGCCCTCGCGCGTGCGAAACAGCAGGCCGATATCGCCAGGCTGGACCGCGCGCCGCACGCCCGTCTGGCGATCGCGGACGGTCACGCCGGTAATCAACAGCCGCGCAATCTCGTCGGCCACCGCCTCGGCCTGGGCCGTATCGGTATCGGCGACCACCACGCCCACCGCATCGGCCCCGCGCGGGCCCTCGTCCACGAGCGGGAACACGTCATCCTCACCGTATCGGAACGCGTCGGGCCGTTCCGGCGCCTTCGCCACGTCGGCGAACACGTCATTCACGAACGCCAGCAGCTCCCGCACCGATCGGTAACTGCGGGTGATCGCCGCGCGCGACGGCGTCTCGGGCCGCAGCGCCTCGATGAAGCGGCCGGCCGCGTCGAGCACGGTCACCTCGGCGTCACGAAAGCCGTAGATCGACTGCTTGCGGTCGCCGACGATGAAGATGGAGGGGGGGATGGGGCCGTGAGCCATGCCCTCGCCGGCCGCCCAGGCGCGGACCAGCTCGCGGACCAGCTGCCACTGGGCGCGGCTCGTGTCCTGGAACTCGTCGACGAGCACGTGCTCGTACCGCGATTCCAGCCGGTAGCGGCTGCGCGAGAACTCCTCCATCTGCCCAAGCAGCTTCAGCGTGCGCTCGAGCAGATCGGGGAAATCGAGCACGCCGTGCTTGTCGAGGGTGCGGCGGTATTCGTCTTGCGCAATCGCGAACAGTCGCCTGACGCCGCGGGCGAGCACGATGTTCAGGTCGTGGCGAAACGACGCTGACGCCGCCTCGACGTGAGGGCCAAGGCCGAACACCACCGCCTTCTGGCGTTCGTAATCGGCCGCCGAACGGTAGTCGGCCTTCTTGTGCTTCAGCCGCTTCCGGGGCCCGCCGTCCTTGGTCAGCACCAGCTCGGCCAGTCGATCCAGCGTGCCTCGCAACCGCGCCGGCGGTGGAGGCGGCTCGGCCATGACCTGGTCCACGTCGGACGCGACCAGGTCGAAGCCGCGCGCGTCCGGGCCACAGGCGCGAAACGCCGCGGCGCCGCCAACCGAGGAGATCGCGGCACGCAGGGCCTGCAGCAACCGCAGGCACGCCGCCTCAGCCGAGACCTCGCGCCCGCGCAGGAAACGATTGAGCGCGTCCCAGGCGACCAGCCGGCGATCGAGCAGCGCCGCCAGGCCCTTGCGCAGCTTCGGCTCGCCCAGTTCCGTGAGCAGCAATGCGACGTCGGGATCGGTCAGCGAGACACCCCGCCCGACCGCCAGCGCGCGGTCCAGCGACGACTCGATGAATCGCGGCGTTTCGGTTTCGTCGGCGAGGTCGAAGCCTGGATCGACCCCGGCCTCGAGCGGAAACTCGTGAAGCAGCGACAGGCAGAACGCGTCGATGGTGCTGATCGAGATGTCGCCGAAGGCATCGCGGATCTCGCGCCAGCGATCGCCGGTCAGGCTGCCCAGCCGGTGGCGTTCGCGCAGCGTGGCCATGACGCGCTGGCGCATCTCGGCCGCGGCCTTGCGCGTGAAGGTAATCGCCAGAATGTTGCGCGGGGCCACGCCCACTTCGAGCAGGCGGACGTAACGGTCGACGAGCACGCGCGTCTTGCCGGTGCCGGCCGAGGCCTCGAGCGCGACGTTGCGCGCCGGATCGACCGCCAGCCGCCGCGCCCGATCGTCGGCGGTCTCTTCCGGCTCGAACTGCAGGCGGGGCTGATCACTCATCGTCGGCCCCCGGCTCGGCGGGCAGGCCGCCCGGCGTGCGGCACACCGCCACGAACGCGCACCTGCCGCACAGGTTGCGGGTCTCCGGCCGCGGCGGGTAGTGCCCGGCGGCAATGTCGTCGAGCGCCTGCACCAGCCGATGCTCGGCGGCGGTCACCAGCTCGTCGAACGACTTGCCGCGTTCGGCGAGCGACACGACCGCGTCCGGCCCTTCGAACGACAGGTACATGGCCTCGCTGGGCCTCAGGTCGGCGCCGCGCCCGGCCGACAGCCGCGCGCGGACACCGGCGCTGTAGATCGGCAGCTGCAACGCGATGCGGCGGTCGGGCACGTACTTGGTCTTGTAGTCGATTATGCGAAAGGTGCCGTCGGCCAGCACGTCCACGCGATCGATCTTCGCGCGCAGCCGCACCGTGCGGCTGGCCCCGTCTTCGCCCGTGAACGCAAACTCGCCATCGAGCTCGAACTCCATCAGCCGTTCGCGAATGGCCGTCCCGCGCTCGGCCTCCATGGCGAAGACGCGCTCGGCGATCCCGGACCCGACCGCCGACCCGTACAGCCGCGCCCGTTCGAGGCCGGCCTCGGCCGGCGACAACGACGCCAGCGCCGGCTCGCAGATCTCGACGAAGAGCGCGCGCGCCTCGGCCATGTCGGCGGCGGTGATGCGGCCGCGGCCGCGCGCCTGCCACTCGTGGAAGAACGTCTCGAACAGCTCGTGCAGGAAACGGCCGCGGACGAGCGGCGAGCGGGTGTGCTCGTCCTCCGGCTCCTCATCTACCTGCAGCACGTTGGTCACGTAGAACTGGAACGGGCATTTCAGGTACCGCTCGAGACGGCTGACGCTCACACGGGGCAGCACCCATGGTCCCGCCTCGCCCTCGAACCGGGCGCGTTCGCGCGCAGCGCCACCAGCGCGGACGCGGGCCCATTCAGTGACGGTCGCACTAAAGTGCGACCCTGCACTGGGCCCGGCGGTAGCCCCCTGGTTCAGCGCGGCCAGTGCCTCGTAGGCAAACACCTGCACCGTTGGATCCAGCGTCGACACCTCGCGCGATAGTCCCAGCGCGGGCAAGTCGTCGAGAAACGCCGACGGCTCGACCACGGCGTCGGATTCGAGCGCGAACGTCGAGACGCGTATTCGGTGCCGCGCCGACATCAACAGATCGCGGAACGACGCGCGCGCAAACCGAACCAGGTCGCGTTCCTGGTGAAGCGCCACGCGATCCGGGCGCGCCGGCTCCAGCTGCGCGAGCAGCGACTGGGGATAGAAGATGTTGCGGCGCGGCCGCTCGGGCCACTCCCCTTCCACCAGCCCCATCACCTGCACATCGTCAAAATCGGCAAAGCGGGCCGCCTGGCGATCGACGATCTGCAGGCCGCCTTCGCCGGTGCGAAGGGCAAAGGTCTGGGCGCCGAGCCAGCGTCGGACAGCAGCGGAGAGATCAGTGATCGTGCCGCTGGCCCCGGGATCGTGACGCCGGTACGCCTCGCCCAGTCCCGCCAGGGCCAGCGTGACCGCGGCGCGGACGCGGTCGCGCCGGTCGTTGCCCGGCTGCGGACGATCGTGACGGTCGAGAAATTCCCGCAACCGGTCCACGTGCTCGGCCATCGGGTGTGACTCGCCAAGGGGCGACAACTGCGTCCCGGCGTCGAGCGCGGCAGCAAAGGCCGGCTGTGCCGTCCCGCGGCATGAGTCGGCCAGCGAGGCCAACCGATCCAGGCCGCCCAGGTAGCGCTGTTCGGCGAGCGTGGCGTCGAGGGCGGCGATTGCGTCGCGGCCGGCGTCGGTGGCGCCGGCGACCAAGCGGAAGTGCGGCGAGCGCAGCAGCGCGACAAGGGCGCGGCGGGTGAAGCCGGCGGCCACGCACTCCATGGCGACATCGACGGCGGCGGCGTACGGTTCGGCCGCAAGCGGCAACGTATCGAGCGCCTCGAACGGCACGCCGGCGCCCTGGAACACGTCGCGGGCGAGATACAGATACGGCAGCGGCCGCGCGACCACCAGGGCGGTCTGCTCGAGATCCACGCGACGGCCCGACCGGCGGTCCGCCTTCAGCCGCCTGGCGACGCCTTCGAGTTCTTCCTCGCGATCGCGATACTCGAGGGCATAGGGCAACTCGCCGGCGGTGCCCGTGGGCACGACAATCACTGGCGCCGAAGCGGCCAGCACAGACGACTCGGTTTCCTCGATGCCGACGAACGCGAGCCGCAGCCGATCGAGGTAGCCCGCCTCGAGGGTGGCGTCGGTCGCCACCACGTCGACGGCCTCGAGGCCGGACAAGCTCGTGAGCATCACCACGTCGGCCGGCCACAGGCCGTCCGGATCAAGCGGCTGATCGCCGACGGTGATGACGACCTGGCGGAGCGGGGTCTCAGCCGGCGTGTCGATCAGCAACGCGCGCGCGGCATGTTCGTCGAGCAGGCCGGTGTCGCGCAACCGCGCTTCGTAGCCGAGAAACGTGGCCACCAGGAAGCGCGTCTGCTCGAGCAACTGCGCGGCGCCCTGGTCGGAATCGGCGGCCGGCGCGAGTTCGCCGGTCAGCAGGCGGTCGAAGTCATCGACCGAACGTTGCAGCCGGCGCAGGTAGTCATAGAGGGCCAGCATCGCGGCGACGAGCGCCGGCCGGACATGAAACGGTGGCGGCACGCCGGCGTCCTCGGCCTCGCGCGCCGCGGCGGCGATCAGGGCTTCGCGTTCGAATCCCGACAGCGTGCGGGCATCGGGCGAGAGCCGCGCCAGGAGCCGCTCGTACAGTTCGGCGCGGGTGCCGATCGGCGGCAGGGCCACGGCGTCACCCAGACGGGCGCGCAAGGTGCGGCGCAGCTGCTCGCCCGCAGCCGCGGTCGGCACCAGGACGAAGCTGTCGGCGCCGGGCGGGGCGACGCGCACCAGCTGGGCGAGGTGCGCGCGAAAGCCGTCGAGGCCGGCCGCGCGCAGTAGCCGCGTGCGGCGGGGGGTGATCACTTGGCGGCCGGCGGCGCCATCGCCGCCGCGAGATCGGCGCGCGCGCGCTGGTACAGCATCAGCGCGCCGGCCGCCGCAGACGAGGCGCGCTGCGCGCTGTCGATGCTGTTGCTCGACACCGACTCGCGGCGCAGGCGCAGCGCCGTCTCGGCCAGTTCCCAGGCGCTGCGGACCAGCGCGTGTCCGTTGGCCAGATCGGCTGGCGGCGTGACCTTGCCAGTCCTCACGCCGGCCGACGCCAGGCGCTTGGCGGTCGCCTCGAGGGTATGGAGCGGCGGGCCTGCCAGTGTCCGGACCTGGTCGAGGCTGACGGCCGCATCGCGGAAGACGTTGAAGGAACCGTTCATCGAGCGACGGTAGCGGCGGTACAGCTGCTCGCGCTTCTCCCACTCCTTACGGGCTTTGCGGGCGGGCGCAGCGCCATTGGCCTGCAGATCGATCGTCGCGAGCAGCGCAGAGATCTCGCCGGCCCGGGCGCCGCCGAGCCGGCGGTCTTCGGCCATCACCTGCTCGCGCAGCTTCTCGAACTCGCGGCGATCACCCTGCCGCGCCAGCCTGGCGGAGGTTTCGAGAGTGCGCTGCCGCAGCACGGTGTAGGCGCGCTCGGCTTGGCGTTCGTGCTCGAGGTCCACGCCGACCGTGCCACGAACGCGCCGGGCCCACGCGTCGGGCAACAGGCCGACCGCGCGATCCAGCAGGCGCATCACCGATTGCAGCAGCGTGATTCGCTCGGCCGGTGATTCGGCGATCGAGGCCGCGGCCACCAACTGCTCCACCAGCTCGGCATCGGTGGGCGGCGGCAAGGGTGGCGGCGGCGGCACGGCCAGCGGCGCGCTCAGCGCCAGGTCGAATCGCGTCTGGCCGACGGCCACGCGCAGCTGCGAGATGATCTCGTCGAGCACGTCGAGCGACTGGCGGACTTCGCCGATGCGGTAGCCGTAGTGCGAGGCGGGCCATTCGGCCAGCGACTGGCGGGCGCGCTCGGCGGTGGCCAGGCGCACGCCCGGGTCGGCAATCCGCGACACCTCGTTCAGGGTCTTGGCCATTTCGCTGCTGAAACGGGCAAAATCAGCCTCACCCCTGGTGGCAGCGTAGGCCACCGCCCGCACCGACTCTGCGTACAGCTCAGTCCGCGGCCAATCGACCCGGGCCGAGGGAATGTTCACCAGGTGCAACTCGACCGGATCGCCGCTCAGCCGGGTCGGGATCGAGAAAATCACGCGATCGTCGACGCGGGTCCACTCGCCGTAGCTGGCCAGGACGCGCCCATCCGAGAGAAACACCCGGAACAACACGCGGCTGGCCGGCGCCTGCGCCTCAACGGCAGCCGGCATCGCAAACGCGGCGAGAATCAGGGTCCAGCGGAGGATCACGAGTGCGGCTAGTTTATCGCCTTGTGGAAATCCTGTGGACGAACGGTCGAAAAACTGTGGATGACGCGACACGGAAAATAAACTCTGGGCGAATGTCCCTGTGATCCAGACGCCCAAACACTGCAGCCGCCCGCTTTCGCGCCCCGCTTCGCTTGATTCGTTTCGCCAACGACATACAATCGTCACCTCCCACGTGGCCATTCAACTTTTCGAACAGCAGATCGCCGGTCGCACGTACCAAATTGAAGTCTCACTGGTGTCGGCAGAGCGCTGGCGGGCGCAGGTCGTCCGGCGGCCGGGCATCCAGACGTCGATGATGCCGTTTTATGGCAAGACGGCGGAGGACGCCGCACGGGAGCTCGGCAACTGGCTGTCTCTCGTATCCGGCACGGCCCCGGCCAATACATAATCTACCCATGATCCGACTCGTCCTTCGTCCGGCGATGCTGTTGGCGACGGCGCTGCTGTGCCTGAGCCCTGGCCTGGCGCCGCTCTTCGCCCAACCCGCGGCCACCACGCTGCCCCGCGTCCATTTCGTGGCGACCGGCGGCACCATTTCGAACCGCGACGGCGGCCGCCTGACGGCCGAGGAACTGGCCAAGTCGATGCCGGGCGTCGAGCGGTATGCCCGCCTCACGTTCGAGCAGTTCGCGAACGTGGCGAGCAGCTCATTGACCCTAAAGCAGTGGCTGGATCTCTCCAGGCACATCAACGACCTGTACGCGAAAGACAAGGACATCGCCGGGATCGTCGTCACGAGCGGCACTGACACGCTTGAAGAGACGGCCTTCTTCCTGCACCTGACCGTCCGCGACCCGCGGCCGGTGGTCATGGTGGGCTCGATGCGTAACCCGAGCACGCTCGGCTACGAGGGCGCGGCCAACCTGCTCGAAGGCGTGCGAGTCGCAGCCGACCCGGCGGCGCGCAACAAGGGCGCGCTGGTGGTGTTGAACGACGAGATCAATTCGGCCCGCAACGTCACCAAGACCGATGCGCTGCGCCTGCAGACCTTCCGCAGCCGCGAGTACGGCCAACTGGGCGTCGTCGATCGCGACCGCGTGGTGTTCTTCAACCAGATCACTCAGCGCACCAACGAGCGGGTGGAGTTCGACCTGTCGAAGGTCACCGAGTTGCCGCGCGTGGACGTGATCATGGTCTACCAGGGCGCGTCGGGCGACATGATCAAGGCGGCGGTTGATAACGGCGCCAAGGGCATCGTGATCGCGGTGGCCGGCGCCGGCGCCACCAGCGGCACCCAGAACGAAGGCCTGGCCTACGCGGCCGAGAAGGGCGTGTTCGTGGTGAACAGCACGCGCACCGGCAGCGGCCGCATTGCGCCGCCGCGCGGCGACGTCCCCGCCGGCATGCCGGTCAACGAGGCGCAGCGCCGCCGCCGGCAGTTCAGCATCGCCGGCGAGGATCACGTCCCGGTCAAGGCGCGCATCCTGCTGATGCTGGCGCTGACCAGGACCACCAACCGCGACGAGATTCAGCGCATCTTCAGCGAATATTGATCAAGTGCTCGACGAGCATTACCTGCGCAAGCACGGCACGGATGCGCACTACGGGCAGTAACGGCGGCCGTCGATGTCGTGTCCGGCTTTAGCCGGACCGTGCTGAATCCAACCGGTCCTTGAGGGCCGCAAACGCGGGCGTCGGTCCCTGGTACTCCAGCTCGTCCACCGTCTCGAACACGGGCACGTCGGTCCTGATCGTCGCGATCTGCCTGAACAGCAGTGCCTTGTCGCGATCTCGCTTCAGCGTCGCGGCGAGCGAACCCGCCCGCACATTCACGCCCCACGTCGTGCCATCGTCAGGAATGTTCTCGATGTGGCCGAACTTCGCGAGCACCAGCGCGGCCGACTTGGCGCCCCACCCCTGCAGGCCTGGATAGCCGTCGGAGGTGTCGCCGACAAGCGCCAGGTAGTCGGGGATCGACGCGGGCGGCACGCCGAACTTGGCGATCACGCCCGCCTCATCGCGCGTGGTGCAGCGCAGCCGGTCTTCCTGGACAATGCGCGTGCCTTGCACGCACTGGGCCAGGTCCTTGTCGGGCGTGCAAATGCGCACCTGCGTCACGCGCGGATCCTTCGCCGCCTTCACCGCCGCCGCGCCGAGCGCATCGTCGGCCTCGAATTCGACCATCGGCCACACGCGCACACCGTAGGCCGTAAGTGTTTCTTCGAGCAGTGGAAACTGCGCCCACAGCGCCGGTGCGATGCCTTCGCCGGTCTTGTAGCCGGGGTAGAGGTCGTTTCGAAACGACTCGATGACGTGATCGGTGGCCACTCCGACGTGCGTGGCCCCGCCGTTGACCATGCCGCGAATGGAGGCAAGCACGCCGCGCACCGCCCCCACTTCCATTCCGCCGCGATCGTGCGCCGATGGCACCGCGTAAAAGTGCCGAAACAGCTCGAAGGTTCCGTCGATGAGGTGGATGACCATGGCGGTTCAAGCACGAAGGTTCAGCCAACACGCAGCAGCATCGACAGGCCGAGCAAGCCGATCAGCACGGCCACGACCGGGCGAAACACACCCTCCGGTATTCGCCTGAGCACGCGGGCGCCGCCGAGCGTAGCACGCCGCGATCGACATCCCCCCTGACCAGCCAGAACCGGATCGCCGTGCCGAGCAGGTGGGGGATGGAAACCGCCGCGACCGCCAGGCGGGTGTCCGCCCAGAACGCGAAGGTCGGCGTCAGCAGGCTGCCGATGCCAAAGCCGGTAATGGTGGCAATCCCGCCGGCGACGAGGCTGACAATGAAGATGA
>JBEGVQ010000040.1:0-31396 GCA_041178345.1 Acidobacteriota bacterium
CTTGAAGCCGTGCCCCGAGCCGCCGCCCGCAATCAACACGTTGTCGTAATCGGGATGCCGGTCGATGATGAAGTGCTCGTCGGCGGTATTCTCCAACTGGCAGACGCGCGTTTCGATCACCGGCTGATCCTTCAGGGCGGGGAAGCGCAGCGCCAGGTAAGCGCGGGCGCGGCGCACTTCATGGGGCGTGACGATGCGCTCGTCGGTGTCGGGATCGAATGACGTGGCGCCTGACGTGGCGCAGACCTTGAAGCCGCGCTCGTCGATGTTCGCGAAGCCGTAGCAGCGATCCTCCGAGTAGTTGGGGAAGTTCGGGAAGTTGAACCGGGTGTCGCCGGCCGGCGTGCCGAAGTACAGCACGTCTCGGCCGGGCACCTGGATCCGCTTGCCGAGCAGTGCCGGGAACAACCGTGGCAGCCAGGGACCGCACGCGAACACGAACTGTTGCGCGGCGACCCGATCGCCGTTACCGGTCTGCAAATCGAGCAAGCGCCGCCCCTCACCGCGCCCCGGCGTGGCGCGGGCAATCGTCACGATCCCGCCCTTGCGCTTGAACGCCGCCGCCACGGCGAGAATCGCCTGCTTGGCGCGCAGCACCGAGGCGCCCGGTTCGAGCAAGCCCACGCCCATGCCATCGGGATTCATCTGCGGATAGCGTTTCCGCATGTCGTCCTCGGTCATCGCCTCGGTCTTGACGCCAAGCGTCGCCAGCGTGGCCTGCGTGGCCCTGGCACTTGGTGTCCAGTCCGGCAGCAACTGCAGACGGCCCGTCTCCATCATCAGCGGCACGCCGAATTCTTCCTGACGTGCTTTCCAGGCGGTGAAGGCGGCCAGCGCCGAGCGCGAGTACAGCTCGCGCTCGCCGTAGCCACAGCGAATCTGCCGGGTTTCATCCCCCGAGGTGGCGCGGGAGTTGCCAGGGCCGTAAGCGTCGAGCAACGTCACGGTGTGGCCCATCTCGCGCAGGTGGAGTGCGGTCCAGGCGCCGAACGCGCCGCCGCCGACGACCACGATCGACGAACGTGGCGTGGCTTGCGTGGCGACTGAGAAGGCCGAGGCCTCCAGGCCGAGCGCAGAAGCGCCGAGCGGTACGCTGGCGGCCTTCAGGAATGTCCGTCTGTTCATGGCTGGATCACTTTGCTGACGCGATTATCGGGTGACTTGACAGTAATCATCACATCGAAATACATTGATGATGTCTTGGCCGTGACGGCCCGGACGGTTATCGAGAGTGGCTGAGGGACCGGGCCCGCAGACGCCACAGCAACCTGGCCGCCAGCGCCGTGGTGCTAACTCCCGCCCCTGACGGGGAGAGATACGGGTCTATGACGAAGCCGTCAGCCATCCATCACCTGCTCGCCATCCTGGCGGGCGATTCGGTCTCGACCGGCGGCGACGCGGCCATGGCGGGGCTTGTTGCCAGCCTGGGGTGGAGCGGCCTGACGCCCGACCTGCTCGACGATTGCCGGGACCGGCGGCCGGTGCCCCGGTGTGTTCGCCTGACCTTTCCGGGCATCCCGCCGACCGACGCCTTCATCGTCGACCTGGCGACAGCCGCGGGACTTCGCGTCGAGTCGCTGCCCCCCGCCGCTTCCGCACCAGTTCGGCCTGGAGCTTCGGCGGCCGGGGCCACGCGCTGGCTGCTGATCGCCCCGCAACCCCCGCTTGAAATTGCGTCCGCCGTGGCGCACCTGCGCGCCGCCCACCGCATCCAGGCCGTGCCCTTCCGAACCGTAAAGGACTGATTCCCATGCACTTTGCCACTCGTGCCATTCATGCCGCTCAACCGAGCGATCCCGCGACCGGGGCGCTGATTGCGCCGATCTACCAGACCTCGACCTTCGAGCAGGACAGCCCGGGCCTCAACCGCGGCTTTGACTACGCGCGCACCAACAACCCCACGCGCCAGCGGCTGGAGGCGGTGCTGGCGGAACTCGAGGGCGTCGCGCACGGCGCGGTGTTTGCCTCGGGCCTGGCCGCCGAGCACGCCGTGCTCCAGGCGTACTTGCGCCCGCACGATGAAGTGATGGTCCCGATCGACGTCTACGGCGGCACCTATCGGCTGTTGAACCGCGTCTTCGCGGGACTCAACCTCCGCGTCACACCGGTCGATACCACCAACCTCGCCGAGGTGGCGGCGGCCGTCACCACGGCGACGCGGCTGGTGTGGCTGGAGACACCGACCAACCCGCGGCTGCTGGTCTCCGACATCCGGGCCATCGCGGACCTCGCCCATGCAAAGGGCGCCCTGGTGGTCGTCGACAACACGTTCGCGACGCCAGTCTTTCAGCAGCCCTTCGCCCTCGGCGCCGATCTCGTCGTTCACAGCGTCACGAAGTACCTGGCCGGCCATTCGGACCTGATCCAGGGCGCCGTGCTGGCACGTGACGCCGCCGTGTTCGAACCGGTCAAGTTTCTACAGAATGCGATCGGCGCGGTCCCCGCGCCCCTTGACTGCTGGCTGACCCTGCGCGGCCTGAAGACCCTCGAGTTGCGTGTGCAACGCCACGCCGAGAATGCGGGGCGGATCGCGGCGGCGCTGGCCGGGCACCCGGCCGTGACGCGCGTGTACTATCCGGGCTTGCTGGCGCATCCCGGTCACGCCGTGGCCACACGGCAGATGACCGGCTTCGGCGGCATGTTGTCGTTCGAGCTGGCGGGGAGCGTGGCGGACGTGACGGCGTTCGTGTCGAACCGGCGGCTCTTCACGCTCGGTGAAAGCCTCGGGGGCGTGCGATCGCTCATCTGCCATCCCGCACGCATGACCCACGCGTCGATCCCTGCCGCGCAACGCGCCGCGCTCGGCCTGGCGGAGACGCTGATCCGGCTGTCACCAGGAATCGAGCACGCCGATGATCTGATCGGCGACCTGCTTGCAGGTTTGGAGCATGTCCCGGCGTCAGCGTTGCAGGTGCACGCGTAGTAAGCTGTGCGCGGGCAATGGCGAAATACTTCGTCACGGGCGCAACCGGTTTCATTGGCGGCGAAATCGTCAAGCAGCTGATCGGGCGCGGCCACAAGGTCGTGGCGCTGGTCCGCTCGCCGCACAAGGCCGGCATGCTGAAGGCCCTTGGCGTCGAGATGCATGCCGGCGACATCACCGATCGCGACACCCTGCGCGCGCCCATGCAGGGCGTCGACGGCGTGTTTCATGTCGCGGCCTGGTACCAGGTCGGCGTGCCCGAGCCGCTGGCCGACCGCATCAACGTCGATGGCACGCGCAACGTCCTCAAGACCATGCGGACGCTCGAAATTCCGCGTGGTGTGTATACCAGCACCGTGGCGGTGTTCTCGGACACTCGCGGCGCCATCCCCGACGAGACTTATCGTTACGACGGCCCGCACCTGAGCCAGTACGCTCGCACGAAGTGGATCGCCCACTATCGCGTCGCGTTGCCAAAGATCCAGGAGGGGTTACCGCTGACGGTGGTCATGCCGGGCCTGGTCTACGGCCCGGGTGATACCAGCGGCATGCATACCGCCCTCGTTGATCTGTTGCGCGGCCGCCTGCCGGTGACGCCGGCCCGCACCGCCTTCTGCTGGGCGCACGTGGAAGACACGGCGCGCGGCCACATTCTCGCCATGGAAAAGGGCCTCGCGGGCGAAACCTACATCATCACCGGCCCCCGCCACACGTTCGAGCAGGCGTTTGATGTCGCGGCGAGGATCGGGAAGGTGCGAGCACCGTTGATGCATCCCGGGCCGCGAACCATGCGCAGCGCCGCGGCCCTGATGAGCCTGGCCGGACGGTTCGCGACCCTGCCGGCGGCGTTGCAGCCCGAGTCGCTGCGGGTGCTGGCCGGCACGACCTACCTTGGCGCCAACGACAAGGCGGTACGCGACCTGGGCTTCACGGCCCGCCCGATCGAGGAAGGCCTGGCGCAGACCATCGAACACGAGCTGCGGGCTATCGGGCGGGGATGAACAGGGGACCTGCTCCCCTGTTACGGGTTTCGAAAAAGGGGAGCAGGTCCCTTTTCGAACCACCGCCGTAAATCCCGAAAGGCGCGGGCGCGATGTGACACGGCGGCCTTCTCGCGCATCGTCAGCTCCGCCGTGGTTCGGCCCCGAGGTGGGTAAAGGAAGATGGGGTCGTAGCCAAAGCCGTGCTCGCCACGCGGGGCCCCGGCCACGGTGCCCGCGATGACCGTTTCGGTTTCGAACAGGATCTCCTGGCCGCTGGCCACCGCCAGCGCCGTCACGAACCGGGCCGGCGAGGCGCGGCCGGCCAGCTGGCGATAGATCTCCGCAAAGCGCGCCTCGTAGGTCGCGGCAGGTCCCAGAAAGCGCGCGGACTGCACACCGGGTTCGCCGCCGAGGGCGTCCACTTCGAAGCCGGAATCTTCGGCGACCGTGGCGAGGCCGGTGGCATTGGCGTAGGCCAATGCCTTGAGGCGCGCGTTCTCCCAGAATGTGGTGCCGGTCTCTTCTGGCTCTGGCACAGGGGCGAGGTCGGCCAGCGTCACCACCTCGAACGAACCATCGTCCATCAACGGACGAATCTCTTTCAGCTTGTTCGGGTTGGTGGTGGCGATCAGGAGCCTGGGCCTCATCGGCCGAGAATCGGCCCGATGATCTCGCGCTGCTTGGCGACGAGGTCGGTGATGCCCTTGTCGGCGAGCGCCAGCAAACCCGTCAGCGCGTCGGTGCCGAACGGCTCGGCCTCGGCCGTCCCCTGGATCTCGATGAACCGGCCATCACTGGTCTTGACGATGTTCATGTCGACGTCGGCCTTCGAGTCTTCCTCGTACGCCAGGTCGAGCAGCGGCATGCCGCCGACAATGCCGACGCTGGTGGCGGCGACGTAGTCCGACACCGGAATGGCGCGTAGCGCGTCCCGGTTCTTGAGCTTGCCGAGGGCCAGAACCAGCGCGACGAAGGCGCCGGTGATCGACGCGCAGCGGGTGCCGCCGTCGGCCTGGATCACGTCGCAGTCGAGCCAGATGGTTCGTTCGCCGAGCTGCTCGAGCTTGATCACCGAGCGCAGCGACCGGCCGATCAACCGCTGGATCTCCATGGTGCGGCCGCCGACCTTGCCGGCCGTGGCCTCGCGGCCCGAGCGGGTGGAGGTGGCGCGCGGCAGCATGCCGTACTCCGCCGTGACCCACCCCTTGCCGGTGCCGCGCAGGAACGGCGGCACCTTGTCTTCGATGCTGGCCGTGCAGATCACGCGCGTGAAGCCGACCTCGATCAGCACCGAGCCTTCCGCGTGGATCGAGAAGTTCGGCGTGATGGTCGTGGGGCGCAGTTCGCCCGGGGCGCGATCGTTCAAGCGGGTCATTGGGGACTCGGGGGTGTTGGTGTGGACGTGGGCGGCAGAAGCAACCCCTCATTCTTCCGCAGCGGGCGGCGCAAGTCCACATGTCCCGCGAGCGTGTCGACTTCCTGCCCGCCGATCAGGATCTGCACTTCCTGCAGGTTCGGCACGTTGGTCAGCAGCGCGTTGACGATGGTGTAGACCGTCATCAACTCCTGGTGGGAGCCTCCGGGGTGCGCGGTCCTGATGACGGGGTCGAGATCCACGAACGCCTCGTTGCGGGCGGAGATGAACACCCCGCGCAGCGTCGCGCCTTTCGGGATCGTGGACAGCAGCGGCGCGGCCGGCTCGGCCGACAGCTGCGCCTCGAGGATCGACCGCGCCTGGGCAACCGCACCGACCGCCAGCGGCACGTCGCGCTCGGCCGGCACCAGCCGCAGGCCGTCTTCGGCCGCGAAATACAGTGTCGCCTTGATGCGTGGCACGGCCGGACCGGCCAACGCCGACGGCGCCGTGATCGGCGCGTCGATGGCCGCGCCGGGCGCCGGCGTGTTCAGGACGCGGGTCAGTCCGCCAATGACGGCCCAGGCGAATAGCAGCGCGGCGGCGGTGCCGGCGGCGATGGCCGCCCACTGACCTGGCGTCAGCTTCCGTGGCAGCTTAATGTTCAAGGAACCCGCGGAACTTGATGAGGGCGTCAAGCAGGGCCTGCGCGACCTGGTCCTGGTAGCTGCCGCTCGCGAGCTGGGTTTCCTGCTCGGCGTTGGAGAGGTACCCGATCTCGACGAGCGCGGCGGGCATGTTGGCCCCGACCAGCACGCGTAACGGCGCCTGTCGCACGGCCCGCGGGCTCATCTCGACGCGGTCCGCCAGGGCCTGTTCGACGAAGCCGGCCAGGGCCGCCGACTGTTCGAGGTAGCGGGCCTGCGCGGTCTCCCAGAGGATCAGGTCAATGTCGCGTGACCCGCCGCCGAGCGCCGGCAGGGTGGTGGCCTGGTCGCCGGCCCGCTTGCGGGCCTCTTCATCGGCGCGCTCTACCGTCAGGAAATAGACCTCCGCGCCCTTGAGCGCCGGCCGCACCGCCGAGTTGGCGTGGAGGCTGAGAAAGACGTCGGCCTGGTGGTTATTGGCAAACGCCGAGCGGTCATCGAGCGACACCGTGCGATCGTCTTCGCGGGTCAGGAAGACCTTGGCGCCCAGCCGGCTTTCAATCAGGGTCCGCAGCCGGCGCGCCACCGACAGCGTCACGTCCTTCTCGAGCGTGCCCTTCGCGCCTTGCGTGCCCAGTTCTTCGCCGCCGTGGCCCGGATCGATCACCACCGTGCGCAGGCCGGTGGCGGGCGCCTGCGACGGAATGACCAGCCGCGCATCCGGCGCCGCCACGGCCGGCGCCGCGGGCGCGTCGGTGGTGGCGGCCGGCAGCAAGTCGACGGTGAGGCGGCCCGAGCCGGCGTCGGCCTGGGACGTCGTGACGCGGTACGACGCGTAGCGCGGCCCGGTCGTCAGCACCACCGTGTTGGGCGTGTCGCCGGCGGTCAGCCCGGTCAGGAAGGTTTGCGGCGGCAGCGAGGGCAGCGCCAGGTCGAGCACGTCGGCCTCGAACTGCACCACCAGCCGGCCCGCCTGCGCCGTGACGCGGGCCTCGGTGGGTGGCGTGACCTCGAAGGTGACGGCCACGTTGGTGATGCCGGCATCGACGCGTGCGACCACGCGCGGCACCCGCACGTCGCCGACGACCAGCAGGCGCGCGGGCCGTCGCAGGTCGAGCCGGGTATCGAGGAGCAGCGACAGCGCCCGCGGCAGAAACTCCACCGGCACGAACCAGCGATTGTCGCGCCGGACCGGCGGCGACGGCAGGTTGACCAGCCGTCCGCTGACCGAGACCACGTTCTGCTCGACGGTCAGCACGATCGACCGGCCGCGCAGCGAGATGGTGAGGCCGCCGGCCAGTCGGTCCTCGCGTGCGGAGGTGCCAAACGCGCTGTTGAGGTCGTCAACCGCGACGTAGTCGAGGTTGTTGATGGCGGTGATCGGCAGGGGCTTGCGCCCCTCGCGCGACAGCACGGTCAGCGGCGGTGCCTGGGCCGCCACGGCGAGCGACAGCGCCAGCACCGCCGCGACCGCGGTCCACCGCAGGTGGGTAACAGTCAACGCACAATGATAACGGAGGTCATGGCGTTGCGGCGAAAGCCGCCCAGGGCCGTCGAGCTAGACGTCGAGGCGCCGGAAATTGTCGCGAATCGACCCGTAGCATTCGCACGACATCTGCTCGAGCTTCTTGCGGTCGAGGATGGTGATGCGGCCGTACCGGCTCGTGATGGCCCCCGCCCTCTGGAGTGTCCCCATGACCACCGTGACGCTGGGCCGGTTGGTGCCCAGCATGATGGCGAGGAACTCCTGCTTGAGCAGGAATTCGTCGCCCTCGACGCGGTCGTGGGTCTGCAGCAGCCAGCGGCTGCAGCGCTGCTCGAGGCGGTGCAGGGCGTTGCACGCCGTGCACTGCATGATCTGCAGTATGTGCGCCTGGGCGTAACGTGCGACCAGGTCGCGGAAGGGCCCGGGTTCCCTCGTGTAGCGCGTGAAGCGGTCCGCGGACAGGGCCGGCAGCCGGCCGTTGGGCACCTGTTGCAGCGTCCGGCCCGTGGCGACCTTGTCGCCCAGGAACACGCCGACGCCCAGCATCCCCTCGATGCCGACGGTGGCGACTTCCACCAGCCGGCCGTCCTTCATCTGGTTAGTCACCGAATAGACTCCGCCGTTAGGGAAGTACACCTCGCGCGAGACCACGCCGCTTTCGAAGAGCGGGGCGCCGAGCACCACGTCAACGATGCGCAGGTCGGCCGCGACCTGCGCGTACAGGTCGGCCGGGAGGCTGGCGAGAATCCTGTTCTTTAGAGGGTGCCGTCCGGCAGAAGTCGGGCGGCTGGATTCCGAGAGCTGCGCATAGTCTCCTTCAGCGATCCCGACGAACAGCTGTCGAGTGCTTCGATGAGACTGTCGGATTCCAGCGTGATTACTGAAAAGCAGCTCAGAAAAGCGGACGCGGAGTACATAAATAGCACCCGGGTCCTAACGTATTCAGTACCCTACACTACATTGTAGGTAATGTAACGTTCATTCCTGGCTGCACCGCGTCCTCGAGGGTGCCGCCTCCGAATGTTGCCGGCACCGGACGTAACCCGCATCGGAGGCCCGGCTGGCGTTTCATGTTCCCTTGAGCAGATGACGCCGCTGCGCGAAGCGACGCGCCTGCTGGCCGCTGGGCTATCCCGAACACCGCGAGTGGTGGTTGAACCTGTTGAACGAGGCCGGCTTCCTGGTGCGAACGGTGACCGCGCTCGCCGGTCGAAGACGCGCCGGAGCAAGCAGTGTCCTCCCCGACAAGGGTTGAGCTTCCGGCCAGTATTGCTGGAGTAGGTTTACTTGCGGGAGGCCTCCATGTTTCCTATGGGGGCAATAAGAAGGCATTTGGTTGCACCGAACGCCACGCTGTGTGAAACTTCTCACATGATTGGTGTCTACCGAGGAATATTTCCCACCGTCGCGCTGGCGTGGCTCGTCGCGTCCGGCGCCAGCGTGTGGGCCCAGGCTCCGGCGCCCGTGGGCCCGGCCGCCGTACCGGCCGAAGCCAAGAAAATGAAGGCGGCCTTCGCCTCGTCCCCGGCGGCCATCGATGCGGGCAAGGTGCTCTACACGAAGTACTGCCGCTTCTGTCACGGCAATACCGGCGGCGGCGACAGCACCATGGCGCCGAAGACCATGAAGCCGTCGAACCTGACCGACGCCACCTGGACCCGCGGGTCGAGCGAGGGCGAACTGTTCTGGGTGATCCAGAACGGCGCCCCGCCGGCCTACGACATGAAGGGTCTCAAGGGCAAGATTACCGACGCTGACACCTGGAACCTCGTCCACTACGTCCGTAGCCTCGGTGGCGTTCCCAAGTCGTAACACCGCGGGGCCTCGGGCAGGCGGCGCGTGGCCCGATGTGGCGCTCGCGTGCCTGGTGCTGGTCGCCCTGGTGACGGCGGCGTGCGAATTTGCCAGTCCCGGCCGCCCGGCCGGCATGTCCGATCGTTCGCGATGGGGCACGCCGGCCGTGTTCACGCCGGCGCACGCCACGCCGGGCGAGGCCATCGCCGCGTTTTTCGATCGGCGGCCTGCCAACGTCGAACAGCCGTTCGACTTCTCACACCAGATTCACCTCTCGAAGGGCGCGGTCTGCACCGATTGCCACACCGGGGTCGAGACGGGACCGCGGGCCGGCTTGCCAAGCGTGAGCACGTGCATGATCTGCCACTCGCAGATCGCCACCGAACGGCCGTTGATCCAGCAGCTCACCAAGCTGCAGGAGCAGGGACTCGACCTGAACTGGCGGCGCGTGTATGACTACCAGCCGCAAGCGCATGTGCGGTTCGACCACGCGCCCCACATCAGGGCCAAGGTGGAGTGCTCGACCTGTCACGGCAACCAGGCGGAACAGACCGTGGCCCGCCGCGCCGTCGACATGACGATGTCGTTCTGCGTGAACTGTCACAAGGAAAAGCAGGCGTCGAACGACTGCCTCACCTGTCATTACTGAGCGTGTGAGCCGCATGGACCGCCGAAATTTCATCAAGCTCACAGCGATCACCGGCACCGCCGCCGCGCTGACCGCGTGCGGGAACCCGGAGAATCAGATCATTCGCTTCATTCCGGAAGACGATCTGGTTCCGGGCGTCGCCACCTGGAAGCCGAGCATCTGTCCGCTGTGCGCCGCCGGCTGCGGCGTGATCGCGCGGGTCATGGACGGCGACGCCGAAGTGTTCCGCAACGGCCAGCCGGGCGTCATCACCATGGGGCTCGCCAAGAAGCTCGAAGGCAATCCTGAGGATGCCATCAGCCAGGGCAAGCTGTGCTCGCGCGGGCAGGCGGCCATCCAGGTGACCTATCACCCCGACCGCCTGGCCAACCCGCGCAAGCGCACCGGCGAGCGGGGCAGCGGGCAGTTCACCGACATCTCGTGGGACGAAGCGATCACGGAGTTGGTGGGCCAGCTCGATGCCCTCGTCGCCGCCAACGACCAGCAGTCGCTGGCGTTGCTGACGAAACCGCGCCGCGGCCGCCGAATGGACCTGCAGGCCGAGTGGCTGCAGCGCTTCGGCGCCAAGGCGCCCGTGACCTACGAGTTGTTCTCGGACGACATCCTCCGCCGCGCGAATGCCGAGGCCTTTGGCTCGCACCAGTTGGCGACGGTGGACCTCGAGAACGCCCGCTACGTGATCTCATTCGGGGCCGATTTCCTCGGCACGTGGAACTCGGCCGTCGCGCAGAGCGTGGCCTACGGCCGCATGCGGCAGTCGGGCCGTGGCCTGCGGCCGAAATTCGTGCACGTGGACGCGCGCCTGTCGCAGACCGCCGCCAACGCCGACGAGTTCGTCGCGTGCCGGCCGGGCACCGAAGGATTGTTGGCCATGGCGATCGCCGCGATCGTCAACAAGACCGCCGACGCGGGCGACTATGCGCCGGCGAGCGTGGCCGGGAAGACCGGCGTTGCGGTGGACAAGATCGAGCGCCTCGCGCGCGAGTTTGCCGCCAATGGGCCGTCGGTGGCGCTGGTCGGTGGTGCGCCACTCGCGCACACCAACGCGGCATTCCATGCCTTCGCGGTCACTACGCTCAACCGCGCCGCCAACGCCCTGAATCAACCGGGCGGCCTGTCGTTCGTGCCGCAAGGGAGCCAGGTGGCGACCCGTCCCCTGACAGAGATTCTCGACGCGGCCCCCAAGGTTCTGCTGCTGGACGATGTGAATCCGGTGTTCGCCTCGCCGGTGTCGTGGCAGGTGGCTGCCGCGTTGCAGCGCATCCCGTTCATCGTCAGTTTCGGTTCGTTCGTGGACGAGACGAGCGCGCTGGCCGACTTGATCCTGCCGGATCACTCGTTCCTCGAATCGTGGGTGGATGCCGCGCCGGAGAGCGGATCGGCGAAGGCCGCGCCGAGCCAGTGTGGTCCGGTGATGCGGCCGCTTTACGACACACGATCCACGCCCGACGTGCTGCTCGACGTGTCGCGCAAGCTGGCCAAGCCGTTCGCGCCGGCGCTGCCGAACACGTTCGAGGAGTATTTGAATCAAGAACCTGCCGCCGACGTTCGGCGAGCGGGCGCTTCCGCGCCCGCGGCGTCGGCGGGGGCTAAAGCCCCCGCCCTCCAGTACACCGAGCCGCAGTTCGATGGCGATGCGGCGCAGTATCCCTATCACTTCCTGCCGTATGCCTCGCAGGCGCTCGGCGACGGCTCAACCGCGCACCTGCCGTGGCTACAGGAACTGCCGGATCCCATGAGTTCTGCCATGTGGTGCAGCTGGGTGGAGATCAACGAGCTCAAGGCGCGCGAGCTTGGCATTGCCGAGGGCGACCTGGTGGAAGTGACCTCGACGCAGGGCAGCGTGCGCGCGCATGCGTTTCTCAATCCCGGCCTCGCGCCGGATGCCGTCGCGATGCCGGTCGGGCAGGGCCACACCAACTTCACGCGCTACGCGACCAATCGCGGCGTGAATCCCATTGCCATCCTTGCGCCGACGACTATTCCCGAGACCGGGACGCTGGCGTGGTCGGCGACGCGGGTGAAGATTGCCAAGGTCGGCGAGCCCGACACCGACGGCCTGATCCTGTTTGGCGGCGCCACGCGCGAACGGCCCGACTGGACGCACGGCCGGGGAGATGAGCACTAAATGGCTGCGTACCGATGGGGGATGGCGGTCGACCTCGACAAGTGCACCGGCTGCGAGGCCTGCATCACGGCCTGCCATGCCGAGAACAACATTCCAACCGTTGGTGCGCAGCAGGCGGCCCGCGGCCGCGCCATGCACTGGATTCGCGTCGAGCGCTACTACGAGGGCAACTTCCCCGACGTGACGGTGAAGTTCCGGCCGGTGCTGTGCCAGCAGTGCGACAACGCGCCGTGCGAGGCGGTGTGCCCGACCTATGCCGCCCACCAGAACGAGGACGGCCTGAACGCGCAGGTCTACAACCGCTGCATCGGCACCCGCTACTGCGCCAACGCCTGCACCTATAACGTCCGGTTCTTCAACTTCTTCAACCCCGAGTGGCCCAAGCCGCTCAACCTGCAGCTCAATCCCGACGTCTCGATCCGCGAAGTGGGCGTGATGGAGAAATGCACCTTCTGTGTGCAGCGGATCAAGGCGGCCAAGACGACGGCCAAGGCCGAGAACCGCGGCCTGGTGGATGGCGCGCTGCAGCCGGCGTGCGCGCAGGCGTGCCCGACCACCGCCCTCGTGTTCGGCGACCTGAACGATCCGAACAGCCGCGTCGCGCGGCTGTCGCAGTCGCCGCGTGGCAGCAAGTTGCTCGAAGACCTCGGCGCCGAGCCGAAGATCACTTATCTGGACAAGCAAAGCTGGCATGAACCGGACGCTTACTAAGCCGCTGACCGATGATCTGATCCGGCCGTTGTTCCAGACCTCGATCTGGTTCTACGCCATCGTCTTCGCCGCCGGCACCGTCGTCGCCTGCGGCGCCGCGGCGTGGGGCTACCAGATCTGGTTCGGTATTGGTTCAGCAGGCATCCGCTGGCCGGTGTTCTGGGGTTTTTATCTCGTCAACTTCGTGTTCTGGATTGGCATCAGCCACGCCGGCACCTTGATCTCGGCGATCCTGAGGTTGGTCAACGCTGGCTGGCGCCGTCCGGTGACGCGCTGCGCCGAGGCGATTACGGTGTTCGCGTTGATGATCGGCGCGATGTTTCCGATTATCCACCTGGGCCGTCCGTGGCTGGCGTTCTGGCTGTTCCCGTATCCGAGCGATCGCGAGATCTGGCCGAACTTCCGGTCGCCGCTGGCCTGGGACTTCTTCGCGATCAATACCTATCTCACCGGCAGCGTGCTGTTCCTGTTCCTGCCGATGATTCCCGACTTCGCGTTGATTCGCGATCGCTCGACCGGCTGGCGCAAGACGGGGTACGGCTGGTTGTCGTTCGGCTGGCGCGGCACCACCAGGCAGTGGAACCGCCTCGAATCGGCCATGCAGATCATGGCCGTCGCCATCCTGCCGGTCGCCGTCTCGGTGCACACCATCGTCTCGTTTGACTTCTCGATGGCGGCCGTGCCGATGTGGCACTCGACGATCTTCGGGCCGTACTTCGTGGCCGGGGCCATTTTCAGCGGCATCGCGGCCTTGATCATCGCCATGGCGGTGCTGCGCAAGATGCTCGGGCTCGAGCAGTACCTGCAGCCGCTGCACTTCGAGAACCTGGGCAAGCTGCTGTTGCTGATGAGCATCCTGTGGGCGTACTTCGTGTTCGCCGAGCGCCTGACCGTGTGGTACGGCAACGAGCATCACGAGATGGTGGTGTTCTGGGCCACCCAGCGCGGCGCCTTCGCGCCGTTCTACTGGACCATGGTGATCTGCAACTTCGTGATCCCGTTCGTGATCCTCGCCAACTACAAGACCAGAACCATTGCCGGCTGCGTGATTGCCTCGATCGGCGTCCTGATCGGGATGTGGCTCGAGCGGTTCCTGATCATCATTCCGTCGCTGGCGCACAAGCAGCTGCCCTATTCGTGGGGCGAGTATGCGCCGCAGCCGGTGGAATTGACGATCATGGCCGCCACCTTCGCGGGCATGATCCTGCTCTACGCGCTGTTCTCGAAGTTCGTGCCGATCATTGCGATCTGGGAGCTCAAGGCCGGCCTGCCGTCGCGCCTTGACCCGGCCGCTCGGGCCGAGGCGGCGCTGCTGGCGACACGCCTCGACACCGAGGAATTCTCGCCCGAAGCGTCCTCGACCCACGGAGAGCATCGATGAGAGCCGTCTACGGTCTCTACGACGACCCGCACGTCGCACAGCAGGCGGTCGAGAATCTGCGCGCGGCCGGCGTCGCCGACACCGACATCACCGTCATCTCGTCGGAGCCGTTCGACCATTTCGAGTTCGGGCACCGGGATGCGACGACCGCCATGCCCTGGGTGGCCGTGGCCGCCGGTGTCGTTGGGCTGGGGCTGAGCTACTACCTGCTCGGCGCGGCGCAGCGGTCGTGGCCGCTCGTCACCTCCGGCATGCCGATCGTGCCGTTGTGGTCGAACCTGATCATCATCTTCGAGATGACGATGCTCAGTGCCATCCTGGCCACGGTGGTGTACCTGTTCGTCTCGGCCGGCCTGCCGAGCCGTGGCGGCAAGATGTACGATCCCGAAGTATCGGACGGCTACATCCTGGTCGGGGTCGAGAACCCGCAGGACGGCGCTCGCCTCGAACCGGCGCTGGCAATCGGCAGCGGCCGCGTCAAGACCATTTCCTGAAATGCCCGTCGTTCGCTTCGTCCTGATTGTCCTGTCGCTGGCGGCGTCGGTCGCCTCGGCGCAGACCCCGGTCACCGAGAGCGCCAGTCGGAAACAGGCCACCGCGACACGCGTCCCGAACAGCAGCGTGCGGGTTGACGGCCGCCTGGATGACGAAGCGTGGCTCAAGGCCGCGCCGATTACCGACTTTGTCCAGAAAGAGCCGGTCGAAAATGCCCAGCCCACCGATCGGATGGAAGTGCGGCTGCTGTATGACGACGATTCCCTGTATGTCGGGGCGCGGATGTTCAGCCGCGACGGGCGGATTCAGGCGCCGCTCGGCCGGCGCGACAGCACCGGCCAGGTGGAGCACATCCTGGTGTCGTTCGACACCTTCCTCGATCGCCGCACCGCGGTGGTCTTTGGCGTGACCGCGGCTGGGGTGCGTCTCGACCGCTACCACTCGAGCGACAACGAAGACAGCTTCGACTCGGGCTTCGATCCGGTGTGGCGCGCCGAGACACAGGTCTCGGGCGACCAATGGACCGCTGAGTTGTGGATTCCGTTCTCGCAGCTCCGCTTCAATCCGCAGGCCATGCAGACCTGGGGGCTGAACCTGTTTCGCTTCCGCCCCACGCTGAATGAAGAGGACTACTGGGTCCTGATCCCCAGGACTGAGCGCGCCTGGTCGTCCCGGTTCGGGGACCTCACGGGCATCGCCGACCTGGTGGCGCCGCGTCGCTTCGAGGCGCTGCCGTACATGGCGGGTGGCGCGACCTTGAACGGCGAGACCCGCGACCGCGCCAATCCCTTTGACGATGGCCGGAATCTGCAGGGCCGGGTCGGTGCCGACGTGCGGATGGGCCTTGGCCCCAACCTGACGCTCGAGGCGGCCATCAACCCGGATTTCGGCCAGGTCGAAGCCGACCCCGCCGAGGTCAACCTGACCGCGTTCGAGACCCGTTTTCCCGAGAAGCGGCCGTTCTTTCTCGAGGGGGCGCAGCTCTTTAACATCGGCCATCCGAACTTTTACTACTCGCGCCGCATCGGCAACCGCCCGATTGGGCCGGCTAGCGGCGATTACGTGGACTACCCGGACGCCACCACCATCATCGCCGCCGCGAAACTCTCGGGGCGGCTGCCGTCGAAGACCTCGATCGGGCTGCTCACCGCCGTGACCAACGAAGAGGAGGCCGAAGTCGCCACCATCGGCGTTCCCGGCGTGCGCGGCATCTCGGTGGCGCCGCATGCGTACCACATGGTCGCGCGCGTGCTCCAGGAGTTCGGGCCGCTGGCGTCAACGGCCGGCTTCATCGTCAATTACGTCCACCGCGACTTTGCCGAGGGCAGTCCGCTCGCCGATCTCTACACCCGGAACGCGCTTGGCGTCGCCGGCAATACGGTGTTGCGATTGAAGGGCGGCGAATACGAATTGCGGGCCTCCGGCGGCGGCTCGTTCCTGAACGGCAGCGAGGCGGCGGTCGCGCGCGTCCAGCGATCCAGCGCGCATTACGCGCAGCGCCCCGACCGGGAGTATGCGCAGTACGATCCGACCCTGACCTCGCTTGGCGGCTGGACGTTGCAGGCGAACTTCGACCGGGTCAGCGGCCGCCATTGGCTGTGGGGGGCCAACACCAAGATCGACTCGGTGAATTTCGAGGTCAACGACTTCGCGCAGTTGAATGGCGCCGACGGCTGGATGACCAACGCCAACATCCGCTGGCGGGAAACGCAGCCGGGGCGGGTCCTGCGGAGCTACCAGTTCCAGCTTGATGTCCAGACCGATACGACGCTGCGCGGCCTGATGCAGTCCGGCCGGGTGCGCGCCAGCGCCAATGCCACCTGGCTCAACTTCTGGACCACCAACGTGAACGTGGCCCGCGACCTCGGGCAGATGAGCGTGGCCCTGACCCGCGGCGGCCCGCTGATGGCGCGGGGACCCGGCTGGACCACCAACTTCAATTTCGGCAACCGCGCCACCTCGCGCACCCGCGTCAGCGGGGGGCTCCAGGTCCGCAACAACGACGACGGCGCGTCGGTCAGGAGCGCGAATGCGACCGTGTCGGTGCGCCCGGGACCGAGTGTCCAGTTCTCCGCATCGCCGTTCTGGGACAAGATCACCGAGCCGCAGCAGTACGCGACGACGCTGCCGAACGGCCGGCCCGAGACCTACGACCGGCGGTATGTGTTCGCGTTCATCGACCGCAACACGGTGTCGATGGAGTTTCGCCTCGGCCTGACCATCCGGCCCGACATGAATCTTGATATCTATGCCGAGCCGTTTGCGGCCTCGGGCCACTACTACGACTACGGCGAGTTGCTGGCGCCGCAGAGCCGCGATCGGCTGAAATACGGCACCAGCGGCTCGACGGTGACGACCAATCCCGATGGCAGCCAGACGGTCACCATCGACGGCGCGTCCTTCACGCTGCGCAACCGCGACTTCAACACGTTGTCGTATCGGAGCAACGTCGTGCTGCGCTGGGAATACCGTGCCGGCAGCACGCTTTACCTGGTGTGGCAGCAGGACCGTTCGGGGACCGAGGCGAACGGCTCACCGGTCAGCGCCAACGACGCCTTCCGGTCGATCACCGCGCCGGGATCGAACATCTTCCTGATTAAGACCAGCTTCTGGATCCCGATAGGCTAAGCACTTCGCCCGTCGCCAGGCACCTCCGCCTCTGAACCTTTGGCAATGCGCACGAATTGTGCGAATTCCTTGTGGCGGTACCGGGCGAAGCCCTCGGCGATGTTCCGCGGAGCTGACCTGGCCGCGTCGCTCAGCTGGTCGCACAATTTGAATCGGTGGATGACATCCGGCCTCGCCAGGAACACGTCCGCCCTGACTTTAAGCTCGTGAGCGAGGCGCCACGCGGCGATCGCTCGGAAATCTCTGAATTCAGCCATGCGGAGAGAAGAAGCAATCCGCGGGCCGGACCTGAGCGTCGAATTACGGCGGATCTTGGAATGAGGCCTTACGAGGGTAGCAAATGTTGCGACATCGCATCGCGCGCGAGGTCGCAACATTTGTCACCTGCCGGCACCGGCACCCGGCACCCGGCACCGACCCTTTGGCACCCCCAAGGCACCGTACGCACCCCTAAGCACTGTGCCTGTGCCATGCGTGTAGGCTCGGTTATGTGCCGAGTTTGTAGACCAACAGCTCCCCGGCGAAACCTGGACCGCTGACCGCAACCGCGATGTACTGCGTTCCGTTGATCGAATAGGTCATCGGCGAGCCGGTCTGCGGTGCCGGCATGAACACCTTGCCGACGTCCGCGCCCGTCGCCTTGTCATACGCGCGCAGGTAGGCGCCGCGGCCGTCGGGGGTGGTGGCGAAGCCGCCTTCACCGGCGATCAGCAGGGTCTTGGTGGTGAGCACGCCGATGCGGCCCGGCCGGCCCATGCGGGGCAGCGTCAGGCCCTTGAGCGCCGGATGGTTCTGGATGTTGTCGGCCGTGTCGCCATGGGGAATCTTCCACGCGAGGCTGGCGTTCTTCAGGTCGAGGGCGCTGATGGTGGCGTAGGGCGGCTTAATCAGCGGCAGGCCCCGCACGTTGAGTCCACCGCCGCCCCCACCGGGGCCGCCGGCGCCGGGCGCGGGCGGATTCGGATCGCGCGCCGCGCCGCGGACGTAGAGCATGTCGGACCGGCCCTGTTCGGGCGGCAGCAGGCCGAGCGTGGTGACCGCGACGTTGGTGAAGATGTAGAACATCTTCGTCTCGGGATCAAACGAGCCGCCCTGCCAGTTGGCGCCGCCGGTGACGTCCGGAATCATCAGCGTGCCGCGCGGGCCGTCCCACTTGCTGACGACCGGCGGCGTGAAGATCGGGCCGAGCTTGTACATCGACGCGAGCTTGGCGCCCTCGGCCTTGAGCTCGGGCGTGAAGTCGATCAGGTCGTCGAGCGTGACGCCCTGGCGTTCGTACGCCGGCGGCTTGGTGACGAACGGTTGCGTCGGCGAATACCATTCGCCGGGGACGTCGCCCTTCTCGACCGGCCGCTCTTCGATCGGCCACACCGGCTTGCCGGTGACGCGGTCGAACACGTACAGCCAGTTCTGCTTGGTCGGCTGTGCGACCGCCTTCACCGGCTTGCCGTCGACGACCAGGTCCATCAGGATCGGCGCGCACGGAATGTCGTGGTCCCAGATGCCGTGGTGCACGAGCTGGTAGTGCCACTTGCGCTGGCCGGTCTTGATGTCGAGCGCCAGCAGGCTTTCTGAATAGAGCGACGTTTCCGGGCCCGTGCCCGAGCCGCGGCGGTGGCCGCCGTAGTAGTCGCCGGTTGGCAGTTCCACCGGCATGTAGACAATGCCCAGTTCCTCGTCGGCGCTCATCTGCGCCCACACGCCCACGTTGCCGGTGTAGGCGTGCGCATCCGGGTCCCAGGTTTCGAAGCCGGCCTCGCCCTTCAGCGGGATGGTGTGGAAGATCCACACGCGCTTGCCGGTGCGGACGTCGTAGCCGCGAATGTAGCCCTTGACGTTGCTCTTGCTGCGGGGCGCGCCGCCTTCACGGTGCGCGGCGCCGATCACGACAATGTCCTTCGAGATGATCGGCGCGGCGTGCAGGCCGATGTCAGCGTTGACCAGGTCAAGGCCGTCCTGGTCGAGGCCCTGTTTCAGGTCGACCAGGCCGTCGGTGCCGAACCCGGCGATGCGCTGGCCCGTGACGGCGTTGAGCGCGATCATCTGGTAGCCCGGCGTGACGTAGATGATGCGCTCGTCCTTGCCGTCACTCCAGTACGACAGGCCGCGGCCCGACAACTGGCGCGGCGCCGCCGCGGCGCGCGGGCCTTCGTTGATGCTGTGCATCCACAGCGTCTCGCCGGTGGTCGCGTCGAGCGCGACGACCGCGCGGCGGGTGCCGGCGGTGGTGAACAGCCGGCCGTTGACCATCAGCGGCGTGGACTGGAACTGGAACTCCGGCCGCGGCCCGAAGTTTTCGGTCCGGAATCGGAACGCCAGCTGCAGCTTGTTGAAGTTGGCGGCGGTGATCTGGTCGAGCGGCGAATATCGCGTGTTCGCGAGGTCGCCACCGTAAGTCGGCCATTCGCCAACTTTGGGCGCCGTCTGCCCGCGCATGACCACCGTGGCCGCGCCGATTCCCATCACCAGCACGCCTGCCCGCACCCACCACCGGCTCGAGGTTCGAATCATGCGCCAACTGTATAATCCGGGCGGCGATAACTCAAGTAAAGCCAGAAGGGCGGTACTTCCGTGTCGCCATGTGGGGGACAGCATGCGATTGAGGGTCAGCAGTTCAGGCATCGCGCTCGCCGCGCTCATGTGCGCCGTGTCGGGTACGGCGTGGGCGCAGGCGACACCGGCCGCCATCACCGTCACGAGCCCGACGATCACGGCCAACGAGACGATTCCGAAAGATCACACCGCCGACGGCCGCAACGTCTCGCCGGCCTTCGCCTGGACCGGGGCGCCGGCGGCCACCAAGCAGTTCGCGCTGGTCTTCGACGATCCCGACGTGGTGTTTGGCGGCCAGACGTTCGTGCACTGGGTGATCTACAAGATCCCCGGCACGGCCAAAGGCCTGCCGGCTGAACTGCCGATGGGCGCGACGCTGGCCGAGCCGGCCGGCGCCATCCAGGGACCGTCGGGCTTCCGCCAGATGGGCTACCGCGGACCCGCGCCGCCGCCCGGCAAGCCGCATCACTACACGTTTACCGTCTACGCACTCGATGCGGAGCTGCCGCTGGCAGAAGGGCTCAATCGCAACGCGCTGATGGAGGCGATCAAGGGCCACATCATCGGCCAGGGCTCCCTCGTCGCGATCTACGAGCGCTTCCCGAAGTAGAAGTTAGACCGTCACCTTCTTCCAGTTCTTGGCAAGATACTCGGCGGTGCGCCAGGCCAACGCTTGCACGGTGAGCGTCGGGTTGCGTGCACCGCTGGTGCCCATCACCGACGCGCCCAATACGCCCAGGTTCGGCGCCTCGTGCGAGAAGCCCCACTCGTTCACGACATTGGTGTCGGCGTTCCTGCCCATCCGGGTGCCGCCGTAGGCATGGGTGGTCGGGCCCATGGAGCCAAGCGGGTTGGCCTGCGTGGCGATGGCGCCCGCGGCCTGGTACCACTGGATCATCTTGTCCTGCGTGTGGGCGGTGACCTTGCGTTCGTTGTCCTTGAAGTCGGCGGTGATGCGGCACACCGGGAAGCCGAGCGGATCCTTCACCGCGGGATCGAGATCGAGGAAGTTGTCCTCGTAGGGGAGCGTCGTCTTCTGGATGTACGCGGTGTTGGTCCGGTCCGCATTCTCCATCACGAACTGTTTCCAGTCCTTGCCCCACGCGTGGGTCCGCCCGAACGTGCCCATGCTGGCGGCGGCAATCGGCCGGCGGTCGGACATCACCCACAGGTTGCCGCCCCCGACGTAGTCGAGCGCGCCGTGGTCGTAGTTGTCGTCGGCGAAGTTGTCAACGGCGACGCCCTGCGCCGGCAGCCCGTACCAGGCATTGATGTCGAACGGGAACAGCGCCGTCACCCCAGCGGTCTGCGCGTGGCTGAAGTAATGGCGGCCGACCTGGCCGTGGTTGTTCGACAGGCCGTTCGGGAAGGCCTTCGACTTCGACAGCAGCAATAGGCGCGTGTTCTCGTAGGTATAGCTGGCGAGCAGCACCACCTTGGCCGGCTGGACGAATTCCTGGCCGTCGGTGACGTAGGTCACGCCGGTGACCCGCCCCTTGTCGTCGGTGTCGATCGAGGTCGCGTGCGCGCGGGTGACCACTTTCAATCGCCCGGTGTCCTGGGCGCGCGGAATGGTGGTGAGGTGCGGGCCGTTCTTGGCATCGACATGGCACCCGCCCTTGTTGCAGAAGCCGTGATACATGCAGGCCGAGCGGCCCTGGTAAGTGCGCGAGTTGATCGCCGCGGGGCCGGCAAACGGATGCCAGCCGAGCCCGCGGGCGGCGGCCGCCATCAGGTCGATGAAGCCGGTGCTGCGCAGCGGCGGCATCGGGTACGGCCGCGCCCGAGGTCCCTCGAAGATGTTGCCGCGTGGATCGATCGTGCCCTTGAGGTTGCCGGCCTGGCCCGAGACGCCCAGTTCGTACTCGACCTTGTCGTAATACGCCTCGAGCTCGTCGAGGCCGAACGGCCAGTCTTCAACCGTTGATCCCGCCGGCACGCGCGACGCGCCGTAGCGCTTCGTCGTCTCGCTCACGACCTTGAAATCCCACGGGTTCAGGCGCCACGACTGCGCCCAGTAGTGCAGCGTCGTGCCGCCGACGGCATTCATCATCGGATGGCTGCCGGCCCGCGTCGTGTTGGCCGTGGGGTTCGCGCGATGCGTGGGGACCTCCTGTTGCGCCTTCTGCACCGACTGCGGCCAGTCGCGCACGTTGTTGCGGATCTCGTCGGGCGCGAAGTCGCGGCGCGTCAGCCACGTCCCGGCCTCGAGACCGATCACGTCGATGCCAGCCTGGGTCAGCGGCCACACCGCCACGCCGCCCGCGGCGCCGAGGCCGACGACAACCACGTCGGTCGGCTTGAGCTTAGTGGCCATGCTTCCCACCTTCGGCAACGCCGTGCCCCGGTTCAATGTGGTGCCCGGCTTTAGCCACCGCCTTGGTGAACATGGCGGTGTCATACGCCGACTGATGATTCGGCGCGAGCTTCGTGCCGAGCCGCTGATCGTCGGCCGACACGTTGGTGCGCACGCCGGGGTAGCCGAGCATGTCCCAGCCGACGAAGTTGGCATTGCCGCCGTAGTACGGATCGCCGAACGTACCCTGCAGCGTGTGGGTGCGGACCATGGCAAAGAACGCCGCCGGGCTGCCGGTGAAGCCGGTGGCCGCGCCAGTCTCGACGTCGATCAGTACCGAGTCCATGTCGCGTTCGGATAACTCGAGGAATGGCTTGCCGCGCGACGAGCGGGCATAGCGGTCGAGGGCCGCAAAGCCTGCGGAGTACGCCGGCTTGGATGCCGCGAGCGCGCCGCCGAGCGCGCGATCGATGTAATGCGCCGCCCGCGCTTCGCGCGCGCCAGGACCGTTCTCGTCAGAGGGGATGATCCGGGAACAGATCACCTCGAGTAGTTCGGCCTCGGCCGCCGTCAGGTTCTCGATGGGCTCGCGCCGCAACGCCGTCTGCAGTGCCTCCTCGTGGGGCCTCCCTTTATGGGAAACCGCAGGCGGCGCCGAGTCGCCGGTGACCGGCGCGATCGGAATAGTCATGGCCGCGCCCGCCATACCGGCTCGTTTCAGTAGATCGCGACGCGATACGCCCGACTGCTTGTCATCTGCCATGAGGCCTCCGGAAAACGCTGACGCAGAGTAGATCAGGTCGATGGCCGGGAGGGCAACTCTTGTCGGAACCCGGCCAGTGGTGCCTTCCCGCCTGCATCGGGTAGCATCTACCGCATGAACGCAGCCTTCATCCGCACCGCTATCATCACGGTCGCCGCAGTTGTGACGGCATCCGCGGCACACGCTCAGGTCATTCCGCTTTGGTCGCAAGGCCAGGTCGCATTCGGCGTCTACGCGCCGAGCGAAGCGGAACGCGGCAAGCCGCCGGTCTACACGCCCGATGGTGCGGCGAAGGTGGCCGCGAACCCGTTGTATGACTATGTGTTCCTGAATCTCGAGGGCGCGTACGATGCCGCCGCCGTGAAGGCGTACGGCACCGGTCTCAAGAACGCCAGCAAGAAGACCCTGATCGTCCGGATCCCGCCCATTTCCAAGGACGGCGCGGACGTGACGCGGACGCGCGTGAAGGAGATCCTGGATGCCGGCGCCGACGGGGTGACGATCCCGCACATCCGCGACATCGAGGAGGCCAAGCTGGCGCTCAGCTTTTTTGCCGCGGCCAAAGCCGACGTCTGGTCACCCGCCAATCCGAAGGGCACCAAGCTCGCCATGCTGATGCTCGAAGATCCGAAGGCGATCGCTCAGCGTATCGAGATCGCCAACTTGCCCAACCTGAGCGTCCTCGCCTGCGGGATTGGCAGCCTCGCGCAAGCCATCGGCGGCGATCGCGAGACCGCGCGGGCCGGCGCCGAAGCGGGCACGCAGCAGGTGCTGGTGGAGACCAAGCGCGTGAAGATTGCCAACATGCTCACGGCTAACGCGAAGGACGTTGAAACCCGCGTCAAGGAAGGCTTCCTCGCGTTGCTGATGCAGGGCGCCCAGGCGGACGAGGCGATCAAGATCGGGCGCGCGGCCGCCGGACGCTAGCGCCATGACGCTGCTCGGCCCCGCGCTGGTCGGTTCCATGCTGCTGGCCGTGCTCAGCACGGCGGCCGACTACGTCTGGTTCCTCGACATCCCGCAACACCAGGTGTCGTCCGGGATGATTCACGGCTCGGTGTTGTTTGCCGCCCTCGGCGGCTACCTGGGTTGGCGCAAGGGCAAGCTGGCGGCCGGCGCGCTCGGCGGGCTGATCAGCGGCATGCTCGCCGCGCTGTCGTTCTACGCGCTGGCGCCGATTGGCGGCTACTCGATGATGATCGTGTCGTGGGTCCTGCTGTGGATCATGCTGGCGGCGCTGCACACGCACCTCGACGGCCGCCTCGACATGGCGCACGCCCTCGGCCGCGGCCTCGCGGCCGCCATCGCCGCCGGCCTCGGCTTCGCCGTCGTCCTCTTTCAGCTGTATCGCGGCTGGCCGCCGGCGGAGTTCTCGGTCTTTCGGCATTTCGTGGCGTGGTCGATGGCGTCTTTGCCGGGACTTTGGGTGCTGCTGAAACGGTAGCAACCGTCTCGGGGGCGTCATGCGCTGTCTCCGGATGTATCAGCAATCACAGTAGTTAGTCGGCTATACTGGCCGCCAGAATCGAGGGCCATGACGCGATTGATCCTCGCGGTGTTTGTCGCCGCGACACCCACTCTCCACCTCGCTGCGACCAGCGGCCAGGCTCCCGCGGCCGCGCCGGCAGCGCCCGCCTCGCCACGCACGTCCGCATCGGCGAAAGCACCGGCTCCGGTGGCCTCGCATGCGGCCGTGCCGTCAGGCCTCGGCGCTGCCGAACAGACCGCCATGGTCAAGCAGTACTGCGTCGGCTGCCATAGCGATCGCGGCAAGGCCGGTGGGCTGACGCTGGCGTCCTTCGATGCGGCCACCGCGACCGACGATGTGGTGCTGGCCGAGAAGATTATTCGCAAGCTGCGCGCGCAGATGATGCCGCCGGCCGGCGCGCGCCGGCCCGAGGCCAGCCAGATTCTCGCGCTGGCCACGGCGCTCGAGAGGCGGGTCGACCGTGCCGCCTCGCTCAACCCCAATCCCGGCTCGCGTCCGTTCCAGCGGTTGAACCGCGCCGAATACGCGCGCGCGGTCAGGGACCTGCTCGAGGTTGACATCGACGTCGCGAGCCTGCTGCCCGCCGACACGATCAGCAACGGCTTCGACAACGTCGCCGATGCGCAGTCGTTCTCGCCGACGCTGATGGAAAGTTACCTGCGGGCGGCGGCCCGGGTCACGGCCCTGGCCATCGGCGACCCCGAGGCGCCGGCCACGGAAACCAATTACCGCGTGCCGAAGACCGCGTCGCAGCTGGCGCGCGTCGAGGGCGCGCCGTTCGGCACGCGCGGCGGCGTGTCGGTGCCGCACACCTTCCCGGCCGACGGCGACTACGTGTTCAAGGTGGAGCTGCACAGCAACGCGTGTGGCGTCCTGTTCGGTGGTCCCAACGAAGGCGAAACCGTTGAGGTGTCGGTGAACGGCGAGCGCAAGGCGATTATGACGATCGACCCGCGCATGGCCGAGACCACGACCGGCCTGTCGCTGAAGACGCCGCCGATTGCCGTCAAGGCCGGCGTGCAACGGGTGACCGCGGCCTTCGTTCAGCGCTTCGAGGGGCCGGTCAACGACCTGGTCGCGCCGATCGACCACACGCTCGCCGATACCCAGATCGGCGTCGCCATCGGCATCACCACCCTCCCTCACGTCAAGGACTTCAGCATCGTCGGTCCCTACAACGTCACCGGCATTTCCGACACGGCCAGCCGCCGCAAGGTCTTCTCGTGCCGGCCGACCTCGGCGGCCGACGAGGCGACCTGCGCCAGCCGCATTGTGCGGACGCTGGCGGCGCAGGCCTTCCGCGGCAACGTCGCCGAGCGGGACCTGGCCGCGTTGATGAAGTTTTACGCGGATGGCCGCAAGGAAGGCGACTTCGAATACGCCATTGGCGGCGCGATCGAGGCGATCCTGGCCAGCCCGCAGTTCCTGTTCAAGCTTGAAAGCACGCCGGCGACGTTGAAGGCGGGGCAGTCGTTCCGCTTGAATGACGCGGAGCTGGCGTCGCGCCTGTCGTATTTCATCTGGGGCGCCGCCCCCGACGCCGCGCTGTCGAAGCTGGCGGCCCAGGGCCGCCTGAGCGCGCCCGGGGTTTACGAGAAGCAGGTCGCGCGGCTGATGGCCGACCCCCGGTCCCACGCGTTGTCCACGCGCTTTGCCCGCCAGTGGCTGCGCCTCGGGGATGTCGAAGGCGTGCTGCCCGACGCGGTGGCCTATCCCTATTTCGATCGCACGCTGGGCGATGCCTTGGTGAGGGAATCCGAACTGTTCTTCGATAGCATCGTGCGCGAGGATCGCAGCGTGCTGGACCTGCTGACGGCGGACTACTCGTTCGTCAACGAACGCATTGCCCGGCACTACGGCATCCCCAACGTCGCCGGCAACGCGTTTCGCCGGGTGACACTGCCCGCCGAGCGCCGCGGCATCCTGACGCATGGCAGCGTGCTGGTGCTGACGTCGGTGGCGGATCGCACGTCGCCGGTGATGCGCGGCAAGTGGGTGATGGAAGTGATGATGGGGTCGCCGCCGCCCCCGCCGCCGCCCAACGTGCCGGCGCTCGAGGAGACCAAGGGCGACGTCTCGGGCAAGGTGCTGACCGTGCGCGAGCGCATGGAAGAGCACCGCAAGAACCCGCAGTGCACCTCGTGCCACCGCGTGATCGACCCGCTGGGGCTGGCGCTCGAGAACTTCGACGCGACCGGCAAGTGGCGCATCAAGGACAGCGGCATGCCGGTGGATCCGAGCGGCACGCTCTACGACGGCACGCCGATGAGCGGCGCGGCCGGCCTGCGCGCGGCGTTGCTGAAGCACCAGGACGTGTTCCTGCTGAGCTTCACCGAGAACCTGATGACCTATGCCCTGGGCCGCCGCATCGAGGCGCCCGACATGTGGGCCGTGCGCCAGCTGGTGCGCCAGGCTGCCACCAAGGAATACAAGATGTCGGCCTTCGTGCAGGCCGTGGCCACCAGTCCGTTGTTCACCAGGGGGCGCGCCGCCGAGGCGGCCGCCACCGCCATCGCAGACCGGTAATCACCATGAACATCATCACGAACAAGCGTCTCGCTCGCCGTACTGTCCTCAAGGGCCTGGGCGCCGCGATTGCCCTGCCCATGCTCGACGCCATGATGCCGGCCCGCGCCTCGGCGCAGACGCGCAAGGTCCGCCTGGTGGCCATGGAAATGGTGCACGGCTCGGCCGGGAGCACGGCCTTCGGCCTCCAGAAGAACCTGTGGGCGCCGGCGGCCACCGGGTCGGCGTTCGACCTGAGCCCGACCAGCATGGCGTCGCTCGAGCCCTGGCGGGAGTACCTCACCATTGTCAGCAACACCGACGTGCGCAACGCCGAGGCGTTCAACCCGCCCGAGATCGGCGGTGATCACTTCCGCTCGGCGGCGGTGTTCCTGACGCAGGCGCACCCGCGACAGACCCAGGGCTCGGACCTGCGGGCCGGCACGTCGCTCGACCAGATGTTTGCGCAGAAGTTCGGCCAGGAAACGCCGTTGCCGTCGATGCAGTTGTGCGTCGAGAACGTGGACCAGGCCGGCGGCTGCTTTTATGGCTACTCGTGCGCCTACACCGACTCGATCAGCTGGGCGTCGCCGAGCGAGCCGCTGCCGATGGTCCGCGATCCGCGGGCGGTGTTCGATCAGCTGTTCGGCATTGGCGCCACGCCCGAAGCGCGCGCCGCGCGCCGCCGCCGCGACCGCAGCATCCTCGATTGGGTCACCCAGTCCACCAACCAGCTGAAGAGCACCCTCGGCCCCGCCGACCAGGCGCGGCTCAGCGACTACCTGGACGATGTGCGCGAGATCGAACGGCGGATCCAGAAGGTCGAGGCCCAAAACACGAGCGGTGACCAGCGCGCGCTGCCGGATGCGCCGATCGGCGTGCCCGACTCCTACGACGAGCACGTCAAGCTGATGTTCGACATGCAGGTCGTGGCCTTCGCCTCCGACGTGACCCGCGTCACCGCGTTGAAGTTGAGCCGCGACGTCTCGAACCGGGTCTATCCGGAAACCGGCGTCAACACCGGCTTCCACATCGCCTCGCACCATCAGGATCGCGACGATCGCATCCTGGAACTGGCCAAGATCAACAAGTACCACGTCAGCCTGGTGCCGTATTTCCTGAAGAAGCTGAAAGAGACGCCCGACGGCGACAGCAACTTGCTGGAGAACTCGCTCATCATCTACGGTTCGCCGATGGGCAACTCGAACGTGCACAACCACAAGCGCTGCCCGCTGTTCTTCGCCGGCCACGCCGGCGGCGCGCTGAAGGGCAACCTGCACATCAAGGCCGCCGACGGCACGCCCATGGCCAACGCCATGCTGGCGGCCCTGCGTGGCATCGGCGTCGAGATGGATTCGTTCGGCGACAGCTCGGGCGTGATGGACTTGAACGCCGCGCCCGCGCCCACCGCCCTCTAGACGACGTTCGGAGGGCCGGGACGTTAGTCCCGGCCGCGCGTTACCGCATGGATCGCATATGAAGAAATTTGCCACCGTCCTCGCTATTGTTGGCCTCGTCGCCACGCTCCAGGCCGCGCAATCCGCTCCGATCGCTGAGGCCGCGATGGCGAAGGATGCCGCGGCGGTGAAGAAGCTGCTGAAGGAAGGCGTCGACGTCAACGCCGCGCAGGGCGACGGGATGACGGCGCTGCACTGGGCCGCGCTCAACGGCGATGCGGAACTGGCGTCGATGCTGCTCTACGCCGGCGCCAACGTCGGCGCCAAGACCCGGTTGGGCGGGTTCACGCCGCTCCACCTGGCCGCGCAGATTGGCCATGCCTCGGTGATCGCGCCACTGATTGCCGCCGGGTCCGCGGTCGGCGCCACGACCGCCACCGGCGCGACCGCGCTGATGCAGGCGGCGCATTCCGGCAGCACCGAGTCGGTGCGCATGCTGGTCGAGAACGGTGCCGGGCTAGACGTCAAGGAAACCGCCAACGGCCAGACCGCGCTGATGTTTGCCGCGGCGGCCGACCGGGTCGAGGTGGTCAAGCTGCTGCTGTCGCGCGGCGCCGATGTCGCCATCACGTCGAGAGTCGAGGATTTCTCGGCGCTGACGACGTCGGTCGACGTCGACCAGAACGGCGTGCCGCGTCCGGCGCCGGCGCAGGGGCCCGGTCCGGTCATTCCAGGTGTCACCCGCGGCTTCAACTACAACGAGCTGATCGGCAAGCACGGCGGGCTCGCGGCGCTGCATTTCGCGGCGCGCCAGGGCGCTCTGAGCACGGTCGAGGCCCTCGTCCAGGGCGGCGCCAGCATCAATCAGCGCGGCGCCGGCGACAAGACCACGCCGATCCTCGTGGCAGCGATCAACGGCCACTTCGACACGGTCAGCTACCTGCTCGACCACGGTGCGGACCCGAATCTGGCGAGCGAAGGCGGCGTGACGCCGCTCTACGCCGTGGTCAACGTCCAGTGGCAGCCGCGCTCGTTCTACCCGCAGCCGCGCGCCTACCTGCAGCAGAAGACGGGCTATCTCGAGCTCATGACCAAGCTGCTCGACCAAGGCGCCGATCCGAACGCGCGCACCAACCGCAACACCTGGTTCACGCAGTACAACTTCGATCTCCTGCGCACGGACGATTCGGGCGCGAGCCCGTTCTGGCGCGCCGCCTACGCCAGCGACATTGCCGCCATGAAGCTGCTGATCGCTCGCGGCGCCGACCCCAACATCCCGACCATGAAACCGGCCGGCGGCCGCGACTTCCAGGGCGGTACTCGCAGTGGCGATGCCAACGCCGCGCCGCCGCGACCCACCCTGCCGGTGGGTAGTCCCGGCACGCCCCCGCTGGTGGCGGCGGCTGGCGCCGGCTACAGCGAGGGCTTTGCCGGCAACGCCCACCGCTTCGCGCCGACGGGCATGCTGGCGGCCGTGAAGTACCTGGTGGAAGAGGTCGGCGCCGACGTCAATGCCGAGGACGAGGACGGCAGCACCGCGCTGCACAACGCCGCCTCGCGCGGCGACAACGAGATGATTCTGTACCTGGTCTCGAAGGGTGCGGACGTGAAGGTGGTCAACCGCCGCGGCCAGACCACGGTGGACTTGGCGAATGGGCCCGTGCAGCGCACCCAGCCGTATCCCGAGACGATCAAGCTGCTCGAGGGTTTGGGCGCCAAGAACAACAACCGCTGCGTGTCCTGCTAGCCCGAGGGAACCAGAGGCCGTCGGGCGACATCTGACAGAATATGTGGATGCGAACCGCAATTGGCCTCGCCACAGCTGCCCTGGTCGCCGCCCTCTGGGGCGGGGGCCTGTCGGCGCAGGTCCCCGCCTCGCGTCCCGGCGTGGCCGAGGTGGCGGTGCTGCCCGCCGCCCTCGGCGTCCAGCCCGGCGGTTCCGCACGAGTCGCGATCACGGTCCGGCTGCCCGAGGGGTTCCACATGAACTCCAATCAGCCGCGCGATCCCAACCTGATCCCGATCACGGTCTCGATGGAAGCCGTGCCCGCCGTGGCGTCGGCCACCGCCGCGTTCCCCGAAGCCAAGGACTTCATCCAGGAAGGCGAGCCCGTTCCGCTGCTCGTGTTCGAGCGCGAGTTCGCCATCGGCGTCCAGCTCGCCATGGCGGGCGACGCCGCCCCGGGGATCCACCGCGTGCCGCTGCGCGTGCGCTACCAGGCGTGCGACGAGAAGCAGTGCTTCCTGCCGATCACCGCGTCGCTTGACCTGAACCTGACGGTGTCCGGCACGGCCGCAGCCGTCCCGCCCCCGGCGGCCATTGCCTCGCTCGACTTCACCCATGCCGCCGCCGTCCCGATCGTCGCGCCGAGGCCCTTGAAGCCCGCCGCCACGGCGCCGGCGACCCCCACCGACGCCATGGCGATGCTCGCTGGCTTCACGGTGGGCGGCACCGATGGCGGCTACCTGGCCCCCGCCGCGTTCACCAAGTTCGTGCAAGACGCCGAGGCGGGCGTCGCGCCGAAGGGGTTGTTCGAGGGGCGCGGCCCGCTCGCGATCCTGTTGATCGTGTTTCTCGGCGGCCTGGCCCTGAATCTGACCCCGTGCGTGCTGCCGATGATTCCGGTCAACCTCGCCATCATCGGCGCCGGCTCGCAGGGCGGTTCGCGCTCGCGCGGCCTGCTGCTTGGCAGCGTCTACGGCGCCGCCATGGCCGTCGTCTACGGCGTGTTGGGACTGATCGTGATCCTGTCGGCGCAGACGTTCGGCACGATCAACGCCTCGCCGTGGTTCAACCTGGGCATTGCCGTGCTGTTCGTTGGGCTGGCGCTGGCGATGTTCGACGTGTTCGAGATCGATTTCTCCAAGTACTCGGCCAACGTGGGCACCGGCTCGAGCCGCGGCTCGGTGACGCTGGCGTTCACCATGGGCGGCGTGGCCGCGCTGCTGGCGGGTGCATGCGTCGCGCCGGTGGTGATCCAGGTGGTGTTGTTCTCGACCAACCTCTACGCGAGCGGCACCGTCGCCGCGCTGGCGCTGCCGTTCGTGCTGGGGCTCGGCATGGCCGCGCCGTGGCCGTTTGCCGGCGCCGGCATCAGCGCCTTGCCCAAGCCGGGCGCGTGGATGGTGCGCGTGAAGCAGGGGTTCGGCGTGATCATCCTGTTGACGGCGGCGTACTACGGCTACACCGCGTATGGCATCTTCCGCGACCGCG
>JBEGVQ010000041.1:0-8808 GCA_041178345.1 Acidobacteriota bacterium
CGTTGTAGTCCTCGCGTGTGGCCGGGTAGACCTGACCGAACGCCGGGTGAATACGCGCGGGCTCGGAATAGCGATCGACCGTGTAGTAGGACGACGCCCACGTTTGCGCGTCGCCGTTCGTGTCGTTGTAAGCGATCGACGTTACAGCCCGCAGTGGCGAAGAGTCCGGCGGCATGATTATGCGTGGAAAGCGATCCAGGCGGAGCACGTTGGTGCGAGTGATCAGCGCCCGGCGCAGCCACGCCTCAACACGCTGCGTTTCAGACGCAATGAGAGCCGTGATCTTCGTGTCGAGGTCGGTGGTATCAACGCCAAGGTGGTTCTTCGCCTCCGCCAGCGAGATCGGATCGGCCAGCGGGGCGACGGTCGTGGTGAGGTTCACGGGCTAGCGAATCCACAAGATGGTGGAGCCGCCCTTGGCGCTGCCGGCGTTCGTCACGGCGAGCGTGAGTTTCGAGCTCGCCACTGCGCCGAGGCCGTCCTTCTTGGCCTTGTACGAGTTGGCGGAGTTCGAGATGTCCGCGCCCAGGCCTAGCAGGATGTCGTGGTTGTCCGCGTCCTTGACGACGACGTCATAGGAGTTGGTCGGCTGCGTGCCGCCCGCGTCGGGGATCTGAAAGATGGCGATGATCTCGCCGTCGTAGGAGTTCGTGGTGGTCGCGTCCGCCGCGCCGCCGGCCGAGCTCACCCAGGTAAACGTGACCTTCTTGACGGTGCCGACGGCGTTCTCGGTCGTGGTGACGGTTCCGGCCATGCGCGCTCTCCAAAAAGAAAGCGCCGGACCCCGCGAAGGAGTCCGGCGCTATTGCGTTGACCGTTACGAGCCGACGACCGGATCGAGGATGCCGTTCTTGTCGAGGTCGTTCGAGCAGTACACCTCGAAGCTGGCACCGTTCGGGAAGTCGTTGATCGTGGTCACGGCGGCGACGTCCGCGTAGATGCGGCTGTCCAGATGCAGGCCCGTGGCGCCCGATGCACCGATGACGGCGGATACGAGCGACGCCGAATAGCCGGTCAGGTGGATGGCGTTGCGCTGAAGCACGTTACGGCGGCAGTTCGCATCCATGTTGATGACCGAGGAAGTCGCCGCGTCGTTCAGCGCCAGCACGAAGATGTTGTCGTGAATGTACGCATCCACGACCGCCACGAGCTCGATCCACTTCTGGGCGGAGGCGGCAGCCGTGGAGGCGTAGTGGCGGCAGTTCTTGATCTCGAGCCGGTCGCAGTCCGTGTCCGTGAGGATGAACTGCAGGGCTTCCTTCGTGGAGCCCGGGTCAACCACATCGACGGCGTCGAGCGTCAGATCGGACGCGCCGGCCGCGTTGATGAACTTCACCAGTTCATTGACGGTGGACTTCAACTGGATGTTACGGACCGTGATCTTGTCCGCCGAGATGACCATGGTCGAGTCAGTGGCGCTGAAACTGAACAGCGGGCGCAGCGCGCCGGTGCCGAGGCCAACGACCGTGACCGCGTCGATGTCCATGGTGACGCCACCGGCCGCGGCGATCGTCTCGGCATGGCCGGGCATGACGTACACAACGTCATCGGCGCCCACGAGGTCGGAAGAGAATGCGTAGCCGAGCGTGGCGAACGGCAAGTCGGGGTTACTGCCGTGGCCGACCGTGTCGCCCTTACCGGCAGCGCCGGAGTCCACGAACCACACGTTGCCGGGGGTGACGGCGATGTTGGCGTAGTCGAACACGCCACCAGGGGTGGAGCGGCCGAACAGAGGGGTGCGAGTGCCCATGTGTCTTTCGTCCTTCTCAAAAGAAAGGGGCGCCGGTTAGGGCGCCCCTAGGTTCAGTTCAGCCGGTCAGGCTGATTAGTCGGTGATCGCCGTCGGCGGCGTCGCCTGCTGGTAGCGCGGCTCGATGTACATCGTGGCCGTCACGAAGTTGGTGGCCTGGCTCGACGTTGCGATCGTGAAGTACACGCAGTCGTAGCCTTCCGTGAGCGACGCGGGGTCGATCTCGAAAACGACCATCTTGTTCTTGATGTCATTGGTGACCGCGACGCTCGCGCCGGCAGTCGCCGCAACGAGAGTGTCGGTGGCGGCGGTGTCTTCGTTCACCCAAATGCGGCACGTCGGGCCGGCGGCGGTCGTGCCGTTGGCCACGTCGGTCGCTTGGCGCAGGGTCGGCGTGGTCGCGTGACCGGCCGCCTGCGTGAAGTTGAAGACCGCCCACGCCTTGAGGGCGTTCTTGAGCGAGATGGTGTCCGAAGTCAGCGAGGCGTTCGTGGTCTTCGGGTTGAACAGCTCCACAATCTTGGCGTTTTCGGGGAGCGACATCGGAAGTGCCATGGGAGTTCTCCTTCAGCCCGTCGCTTAGGCGCGGGTCGCGAGGGTGACGAAGGGCGACAGCGTGTTGTTGCCCTTGTACGGGGTGATCGCGGCGGAGCGCGCGGGCTGACCGTCGGCGCGCCAGATCATGCGGAACGTCATCTCGTCCGTGAGGAACTTGACGTGCATCGAGGACGCCCAATCCGGCGTGCCACGGCTGATCATCAGGTACTCGCTGAAGTCTGCGAGCACGATGTCGCCCACGGTGCCCGGCGCCTCGCAGTACTCGACCGGAATCACCGGGCGGCCCTTGAGGGTGCCGTAGCCGTTCTGCGACAGACCGGCGGGCGGCATGTAGACCGGGATGCCACCGGTGCCGACGGCGATGTACATCTTGTCGAGCTGCGGCTCGACTTCCTGGTTGATCAGCCACACCGCGTTCTTGCGGTTCGGGGCCGGCATGCGCGCCCACATCTTCATGATGTTTTCGGCCACGACAGTTGCGGCGACCTGGCCGGTTTCCTTGGCCTGGCTGACAGTGCCCGACGCGCCGAGGATGCCGAGCGGCTGGCCGGCGCCCGTGCCGCGGAAGATTGCGTCTTCCGCCTTGAAGCGCAGTTCCTCTTCGAAGCCGCGGCGAGCAACCGCCTCGAGGGCGGCGGCGTCGGCAAGCAGTTCGTCGGTCGCATAGAACAGACCAAACAACTTGTGCAGGTTCAGTTCGGCGCGACGGAACTTCGGTGCGCTGGCGGTGACGGTCGCCGCTTCGGCAGCCCAGTAGGCGCGGATGCCGCCCCAACGGGAGCCGTTCGCACGGTTGGTCTCATCGATCGTATTGATCTTGATGCCATTCGCGGTACCGGACATCGGCACGTTGAACACGCGAGACAGCAGTTCGCCGCCGGTCATCATGCCGTCGAGCACGGTGGTGGCGAAGTCCTGCTGCACGAGGAAGCCGCCGTCGGCCGGCACGCCTTCGGACGAACCGGAGGCGGCGGCCTGAATGGCCATCAGGCCCGGATGAACGCCCTTGCCCTGCGAGTAGTTGGCGATGGCGATGAGCTGTTCACCGAACGAGCGGAACGGCTTCGGCGCGGCCTTGACGGTCGGCTTGGACGCTTGCGCCTCTTCGGTCTCGGCCACGGCGTGGCCGGCGGCGCGTTCGCGCTCGATCTGCGCCTCTTCGCGCGCGAGCGCGGCAACGACCTGCGCGGCCTCCGCGTCGATGGCGTTCAGGCGTGCGGCTTCCTCGGCAGTCTCAACGCCGGGGGCGCCGTCCTTGTCGCGAGCGGCGACGGCGTCGATGATCTTGCGGCCCTCTGCCACGAGGGCCGCCTTCTTCTGGAGCAAACCCATGCGGCGGGTGGCCATGTTTCATTTCTCCGGTTGATCGCAGCGCATAGACGTGCGTTCGCCTCGGCCGCTGCAGCCGAGAACGCGGGGTGGAAAGCGGGGCTAGTGGTTAGTTCGCGAAGAGAGCCAGCCGACGACGGCGGAGCGCCAAAGACGGCGCCACGGCGTCGCGCGCGACCGGCGCGGGGGCTTCTTCAGCCTTCATAGGTCCGGCGCCAGGCTTGCGGCCCAGCATCCGGTCGATCGTTGCTTCGAGCGTGGCGACCTTGTCGGCCATGCCTTCCTTCACCGCCTGATCGGCAGTGACGACGCGGCCTTCACCGAAGCCCGAGCGGACATCCTTCGCCTTGACGCCGCGGCCCTTCGCCACTCCATCCACGAACATGCCGTAGTAGGAATCGACGGTGGCCTGCATGGCGCCGCGCGCTTCGTCAGACAGCGCGGCGAACGGGTTGCCTTCAGTCTTGTACTTGCCGGCGGAAATGAGCGTCGTCTTGACGCCCAGCAATTCCATCCGCGCGGACAGGTCTTGGTGAGCCGAAAACACGCCGATGGAACCGACTACGCCGGACGGCGCGACGACAAACTCTGACGCGGAGGCGCCGATCCAATACGCGGCCGATGCGGCAAGGTGGTTGGCGACAGCGACGATCTTCTTCTGCTCGCGAGCGCTCAGGACTTCGGCCGCAGCCTCCGCCACGCCGTAGACCGACCCGCCGGGAGAGTCGATGTCGAGCACGATGGAGCCGACGGCCGGATCGCTCAGAGCGGACCGCAAGCGCTCCGTGAAGCGATCCAACCCGGCGCCCGAGCTCGACGTGTCCTCGAAAGATGAGGCGCGCGCCGCGATGACACCATGGATCGGGATCACGGCGACGGCGCCCTTGCGGCCAGCCGGTTTTCCGTCGGCTGCAAGGATTTCACCGCCGACGACGCTCATGCCAACGCCGCGAGCCTTCGTCTCGGCCGGCAGGCGGGCTTGAATTTCTTCCCGGGTCAGCCGGTCGCCGCCGGCGCGGAATCGCAGCACATCCACGATTACGGCCAGCGTCTCCGGCTGAATCGCCCACGGCGTCTCCGCAACCATACGGATCACGCGGGCATAGCGAAGATCAGCGTCCATTGACCACCTCAAGGTGCGCGCCAGTCCGACGGCTGGTGTCGTTGTTGTTCTGCTCTTGCGGTGCGACGTAGCCCGGCTGACCGGGCGCCACGCCCATGTTCTGCGGGGTTAGGAATACATCGCCGCCTTCACGCGCGTTCATGCCTTCGCGGGCGCGCGCCTCGTTGGGGCTCAGCACGCCGCCCTGAATGCCAATCCAGTAGGAGTTCATGCGGGACAGCAGGTCGCCGCGCAGGAGCTCCGACAGGTCGAACTCGCAGTAGAAGCCCTCTTGCCCTGCCCCATCGTCTCCCAGGAGCGCGGGGTGCGCGTTGATCTCTTGTTCGAAGTTCCGGCACAGCGGCGCGATGGAGTCGTTCACGAACTCCAGGGACTGATGCTCGATGTTCGAGAACGTCGAGCGCGACAGGTCGGCCACCTTGTGCGGCGGCACGCGCATGATCGCGCAGATTTCCGTGCGGTTGAAACCAAGGGTCTCTAGGAACTGAGCGTCCTCGTTGGACACGCTCAGCGTTTCCATCTCCATGCCATCTTCGGTCAGGAGCGGACGGAACCGGTTGGCCCCCGTGAACTTGGACTCGATCTCGCCCTTCAGTCGCGAATACGCGATGTCGCTCAGCGACTTCGGGTGTTTGAACACCACCGTTCCCGGGCGCGCGTCGTTGGCGAAGAACCGGGAGCCATAATCCCCCGCGGCCAATGCCTTGCCGATCGTGTTGCGCTGCACCGCAATGGGCGACAGGCCTACTACGCCATCCTCGGACAGACCGCGGATGTGCAGCACTTCGTCCGGCAGGAAGACGTCCCGCGGGCCGTAGGCCGGTGTGTACTCGTAGAACACCTTGCCGTTGTCGAACCGGACGGTGATGCGATCCCACGCCAGCGGGGTCAGCGAATCGACCTGGCCGGTTGCTCCGATGCGAATGCGCGAAAGGCTGTTGCCGCGCAAATCGAGGTGGTGCACGCCGAACTGCGTGAAGCGATAGGCCGTGTACCCGGGCGCCGGCGCGGTGCGCAGCAAGCGGGCCAGAGGGTGTTGATCCGCCTGCTTCTTGGTGCCGTTCGCGTCGCGGCGGTAGACGTTCAGCGGCCGGGAGGCCACCGTTTCGGACAGCACGCGGTCGCAGGCATAGACCGTCGAAAGCTGCATCGCCGTGTCGACGGTGACGTTCTGGCCGGCCGCGGACATGCCGCCGCGCGGGCCGTACCAATAGTCATCGTGCGGGCCGGGCCGCGGCTGCTCAGACATGCCAAGCAGCCGGGTAAACCAATTCACAGCGTTCGCAGCCCTCGCGTTTCGTAGACCGACTCTTCGTTCGTCGCCGTCGCCGCCACGCCCATCGCCATGGTCAGCGCCACCATGCCGTCGATGCGACCGCGGCTCTTGTGCTTTGCAAGCTTGCGGTTGCCGGCCGGATCCTTCTGCAGCACGGCATTCGCCGCGCACATCGTCAGGACCGGATGGTTGCCGTGCGCGACGTTCCCGCCGAGCAATGCGCCCTCAAGATCCCGGAGCGCGGGACTCATTGACTGGAACCCTTGGCCGAACTCTTCGAAGTGCTCATCAAGCTCGGCCTCCGAAAATCCAGCCTTCAGCATCCAGGGCCGAAGGTGCTTCCAATTCCAGCGGTCGAAGGCGATCTTCCGGATGTCGAGATTGTCGAACAGGCCGCGCATGTACTCCGCGACGAACTCGTATTCGATGCTCTTTCCCGGCGTCGTCTCGAGGTGGCCTTCCTTGGCCCACACGTCGTAAGGGACTCGGTCCTTTTTCGCGCGGTCCGCCAGTCCATCTTCAGGCAACCAGAACGTCGGCTTGACGTTCCACTTACCCTCGGACTTCCCGATCAGCACCAGCGCGGTCAGGTCCGACACTTCGGACAGGTCCAGCCCGCCGTACACTTCAAGGCCGGCGAGCGTATCGACCACGGGATGGCCGCACGCTTTCCACACCGCCCGGGAGATGAACGGGTTACTCGCCTCGACTCGTTGGTTGAGCGTGTAGTTGCGGTAGAGCGCTTCCTGGCTTGGTAGCCGGCGCGCGCGCTCCGCTTGGTCCATGACTTCTTTGGCGTTCAGGAAATCCCCGAACGCCGGGTTGGCCTGCCGGATCGCCTCTTCCGAGAACGGGTCCAGTTCCGTGTCGGCCGTGTAGAGGCTGATCACGACACGAGGGTCTTTGCCCGTCAGCGCGTCATCGATCAGCAGACTCAATAGGTCCGCGTCCGTCGGCGCCTGAGTCGAGATGACGATCGACATCGGCGCGTCGTGCGCGCCCATCGCGTTCTCGACGGCGTTGTAGAGCTCGGACCGCGGGCCTTGTACTTGGCCCAACTCGTCGTGCACCGCGAAGATCGGGGACTTGCCGTGGGCCGTCGAGGCTTCCGCCGACAGCGCCTTATAGAGCGTCCCGAGTTCCGCGCAGTAAAGCTGCTTGGCCGTGTCGCGAATCCCGATAACGGGATTCAGCGTGGGCGACATCCGCACGATCTTCGCGGCCAGGTCGAACAGCACCGCCGCCTGGTCCCGCGACTGAGCGGTGCTCAGGAGCTGCGTGTTCGGCACCGCCTCCGGCCCCGCCAGGTGCAGCAGCAGGAGGAATGACGCGAGCGACGTCTTGGCGTTCTTCTTCGCGAACGACAGGATCGCCATGCGCGTCCCGTGCGGGTTGTCGTAAATCTTCAGGATGTCCCGGCGCTGCCAGTCTCGCAGACGCACCGGTTGGCCAACGTCTTTGCCCTCAGGGATGCGGCAGTGCTTCTCGATCCAGGCGATGTTGCGGGCGCCGCGGCTCGGCTCAGTCCCAGGGCTTTTCGATGCCAACGGGTTTCTTCTTGCCCTTGTCGTAGGACGCCTGTTGCGAGATGCGCATCTTGGTCGCCAGCGAGGCGATGATGCGGCTCTCACGCTCGGCCATCTTGCCCAACCGGTCGTAGTGCTCGATATCGAGTGGGTCGCTCTCTTCCGCCGCTGCGATCAGTTGCGCGATGCGCCGGGCCGACACCACATGCCGGCAGTAGTTGGTCAGCATGGCGTGGGTCTCACGCCCGAACCAATCCGCCGGCAGCCGGTTCACAACCTGCCGCCACTCTTCGCTCTGTTCGTCGGTCAGCTCCGCCGGCGCTTCTGGTCGGCGCGTAACCTCGATCCCCGCGGGACCGATCACTGCGAGCGCAGCGGCCGAGTCCCTGCCGCGGTTTTTCATCTGACCAACCTAAAATTCGGGGCGATTAGCGCGAAAAAACGACCGCGCCGGTCTGTAGCGCACAGGCTGTAGAGATTTGCTCCCCCTTACCCGTCAACGCGCGTCCCACACTAGGAGAGGGCAGCCGACTGGGCCTGAGCCCAAGCCTTGATGGCAGCGCGCACGGGGATGCTCTCCTTCTCGCTCAGAGGCAGCGCCTTGATGAGGAGGCGCATCAGCATCCCTGCCCATGCCAGGCGCAGATAGCGGGGAATGTCAGCCCAGGTGGTGCGCATCGCTACCTATTCCAGTGGTGCCCAGGGTCAGTAGGAGCACCTGAGGCGTCCATGCCTCGTACAGTGCCGCGCTCCTCAGCCTGCTTGGTGCTGTTGTGGTGTGTAGTGCAGAGCGATTGCAGTTCGCCGTGCCAGAACTTGTCAGGGTCGCCGCCGTGGCGTTCCTTGTGGTCGGCCACAGTGGCCTCAACCGTTCGGTTGGCCTCTAGGCACATCACGCACAGCGGATACTCGCTGAGCTGTCGCGCGCGACGCTGGCGCCACCGTTTGGTGGAGTACCAAGCCCTGTAGGGCTTGTCGTCCCGCCGGCGTGCGTCGTGATCCCTGTTTCGCTCCCTCTTGTGGTTGCGGAGGATCAGCCAACGTTCGGTCACTCAGTGATGAGGAAGGCAACTACAGGGGCGACGACAAACACCAGCGTAAATGCGAACACGGCGAGCATCACGTACCCCTGAAACGGAAAGCGCCCGCTCGGAGGATGTCCGGCGGGCGCAGAAGCGGAATGTATTGCAATGTCATTTCTAGTTACGCCGGCGGCGCAAGTCAACGGTGTAGTAGAACTTTTCCA
>JBEGVQ010000042.1:0-35895 GCA_041178345.1 Acidobacteriota bacterium
CAGGTAGTAGGTCAGGCCAATGAGGAAGATCAGCGGGCCCCACGCGATGTCGACGATGCTCGAATCGCGGACGGCGAGCGAGATCAGCCAGAGCAGGAAGCCGAGCGCGAGGACGGCCAGAAGACCGGTCAGCACGTGGGACCTACCGAGGGCCGTAGCGCGACGCGAGGTAGTCGACCAGCGGGTCCTTCTCGTCGGCGCTGACGGTGGCGCCCCAGCGCATCATCTTCTCGACCGAGCGGATCCAGCCCAGGCGCGACAGCTTCTGCTGCTCGATGAGGTCGGCGTCGTGGCAGGTCAGGCATGCTCGCCGGTAGGACGCAGCCCCCGCCTCGCTGGTTGCATGCGCCGCCGCGGGCTTCGGACCGAAATTCGCCGCCAGGTACGCCTGAAGCACCTCGCGCTCGGCGGGCGTGACCGTCGCGCCCCAGCGGACCATCTTGTCCACCGACCGCGTCCAGCCGGTCAGCGACAGCTTCTGCGACGTGATGATGTCGCTTTCGTGGCAGCTGACGCAGCGCTGCTTCATGACGTCGGCGCCTGATGATTGCGCCGTGACCGTGGCCGCCGCGAGGAGGATCAGGGCGAGGGTGACGCGAATCATTTGACCTCGACCCGGACCGAATCGTACTGGTTCCACAAGTATCCGGACGGATTCCACTGCGACACGGCCGGCTGCACCGCCCCCGTCGAGTCGGTCGCGCGCGAGAGGATCAGCACCGACTGGGGTGAGCTCACCGTGAAGGTGTGCTCGAAGCGCCGCCACGTGTACTTCGCCTGTTCGCCGGTCAGCCGCGCCGGCGTCCACGTGGCGCCGTTGTCGACCGAGATGTCCACCCGGGTGATGTCGGTCTCGCCGGCCCAGGCGAAGCCGCCGAGGGCAATCTTGCCCGGGGCGAACGACGCCCCGGCGGCGGGGGTCGTGATCAGCGACTTCACCACCAGGCCGGTCAGCGGCTCCATGTCCTTGGCGTCGACCGCCGCGCCGGGCGCGAGGCGGCGATTCGGATAGCGGTAGCCGGTGGCCACCCAGAAGCTGGTGGAATCGCCCGCCAACACGTTCAGCGCGTTCAGCCACTTGATTGAATAGGCGCCTTCCCAGCCCGGCACGATTGAGCGCAGCGGGAACCCGTGCACGGCGGGGATGGGCTGGCCGTTCATGTCGTAGGCGAGGATCGTGTCAGGGTGCATGGCCTTGGCCATCGGCACCTGCCGCACGAACGCCGGCATGGTGCCGAGCGGCCGGTCGGCGGCGTGCATCTCGACGTTCTTGCCGGTGGTCTTGACGCCGGCGCGCTTGAGCACGTCAGACAGCCGCGCCCCGGTGAAGCGGGCGGTGCTGACCGCGCCCTTCTCCCACTGGATGCCGGCCACCGCCGGCTCGAAGAAGGCCCGGCCGTTCCCGGCGCACTCGAGCGTCACCGTCACGGTGACCGCGGGCAGCTGCTTGATCTCGTCGAGCGACAGCGACAACGGCGAGTTGACCTCGCCCCCCACCTGCAGTGCCCACGTGGCGGCATCAAGCTGCGCCGGCACCGGCAGGTGCGAACGGACATAGAAAAGGTCGTTGGGCGTGATGAACGAGTCGAGCAGCGACACCGGCGTTTCGAAGTCGGGCGGCCGCATCGAGCGGACGATCAGCTTCTCCTTGCCGAAGCGCTGCGCCGCCGACGGTGCCTGCGCGAACAGGGATGCGGGAGCCATGCGGGCGGCGACACCGGCCATGGCGAGATGCGAGAACAGGTCGCGGCGAGAAATCATGCCCGGATTATATAGAAACATCGTGAACCCGACGAGCGCGCGGCCAAGGTATTCTCAAGTGGTCCGGTGAACACCCGCTTCGCCCCCGCCCCCACGGGCTATTTGCACCTCGGCCACGTCGTCAACGCCCTGCACGTGTGGCAGGCAGCGCGCGACCGCGACGGCTGCGTGTTGCTGCGCATCGAGGACCACGATCGCCAGCGCTCGCGCCCGGAGTACGAGGCCGCGATCGTCGAGGACCTGGCGTGGCTCGGCTTTCGGCACGACGGTCCGATCGTGCGCCAAAGCGCGCGCGCGGCGGTCTATCGCCAGGCCATCCAGCCGCTGGTCGATCGGGAGCTCGTCTACGGGTGCACCTGCTCGCGCGCCGAGATCCTGGCCGCGAGCGGCGAGCCGGGCGCCGCCGAACTCCGTTATCCGAACACCTGCCGAGACCGCGACATCCCCCTGGCCGGCGAGGTGGGGTGGCGATTGCGAATGGAACCCGGCACCGAATCCTTCTTCGATGAGATCTGCGGACCGCAGGTGCAGGATCCGTCCGCCCAATGTGGCGACCTCCTGCTGCGCGACCGACTGGGCAACTGGACGTACCAGTTCGCGGTCACGGTGGACGATCACCTGCAGCAGATCACGGACGTCATTCGCGGCATTGACCTGCTGCCGTCCACCGGCCGGCAGATCCGGCTGGCGCGCCTGCTGGGCCGCGTCACCATGCCGCGGTTTGCCCATCATGGATTGGTGATGAAATCGGCGACCGAGAAGCTCAGCAAGTCGGACGGCGATACCGGCGTTCGCGACCTGCGGACGGCCGGCTGGACGGCCGAGGCGGTGCGCGACCTGGCTCGTAGATCTGTTAGGCTACCGCTATGAAGAACCTCCTTGTCGCGGCCCTCGTCCTGGCTATGCTGGCTCCCGCCGCGGCGCTCGCGCACCCCGGTCACGAGCACAAGATCATGGGCACCATCACCGCCATCGACGGCAACAAGGTGACGATGAAGACCACCGAGGGGAAGGACGCCACCTTCACCGTGACGCCGCTCACCGCCTTCAAGCGCGGCAAGGGCAAGGGCGCGCAGTCGGACCTGAAGGTCGGCCTGCGCATTGTGGTGAACGCCGGTGACGGCGCCGAGCCGTTGAAGGCCAAGGAAGTTCAGTACACCGTGCCGACGACGACCGCCAAGCAGTAGGGCGGCCCCTACTGGTGCCGCAGCACCTGCCCCGGCCGAGCCTCGGTCTGCTGGCCGGCACTCACCACCGCGACCCCGTTGACGATCACGTGCGCGATGCCTGACGGATAGGCGTGCGGCGCGGCATACGTGGCGATATGCCCAACCGTGGCCGCGTCGTAGACATACTGATCCGCGTTCACGCGCACCCCGCGCGCTCGCGCCCCAGCGGCTTGGCGCAGCCACCTTCAAGTGCGAAATCTCCAGCGGCAACTTCGCCGACTCAGCGATGTGGATCGATTCGGCCACCGCGGACACCGATGTCGGCCGCGCGCGCCGGCGCGCCGGTGCCGTCGCTCACCCGCCCGTTGCGGATGACCAGGTCGAGCGGAGCGGTCTGCGAACCCAATTGGGCTGCCGACAGCAACATCCCGAGGGCGACTGCAAAGCGTGGCATTGGTGAATTCTAATTCAGCCACGGAGCACACAGAGGCACTGCGCTGCAGGCCCGCGGCGCGTAGCACCGCCAGCGAACTTGCCGTCCTCTCGGTGTTCGCTGTGACCGCTGTGGCCAGTTGCTTCGGCGGGCAAGCACGGAGGGCCTTCCCGGCAGGCATCATTTAAGGAAGTGAATCAGCCAATCCGAACGCCCGCTCATGAAAAAGCGCGCCGAGGCGCCGGCCAGCTTGTCTGTCCCGGTGCCAGGGGTTGAACCGACCACCTGCGGGTACCACTTGCCGCCGTTCAGCAGCTTCTGCGGCGCCGACCACGTGGCGGGGTTGTCGAGCGTGGGCGAGAACGAGACATAGATGCCCTCCATCCCGTAGTTTTCGTCTTTCGCCCGGTTGAGCAGCATCACGTACTGCTCGAGCGCCGTGTTCCAGTGGACCGAGGGCCCCCAGAAGGCGTTGACCTTGCCGTCACCGTCATGCCACGCCTCGGTGGTCGCGACGAGCGGTGTGGCGGCGGGATAGGTCCATTCGAGCTTCCGCCGCATGGCGCCGGGCAGAAGCGGCGAAAACGCGAGCCGGCCGGCATTCGGCTCAAAGGTGCCGTTACGCCAAATGGCCACCCGGCCGGCCGGCCGATCGCGATCGGCCCACAGCAGGCGCGCCACGGCCACACCCTGGGACTCGCGCTGGCGCTGGTACTGGCTGTAGAAGAGGTACAGGTAGTTCTTGTCGCGATCGAGCATCACGCTCAGGTCGCCGACGCCGCCAATCAGGTAGCCGTTGGTCGAATCACACGCGGTGGTGCTTTGGGTCGCCTGCAGTACGGTGCCCAGGTCCTGCCACGATCGGCCGTGGTCGGTGGACCTGGCCGCGCCAATGCGCGGCACGAAGCGGTCGTCGCGGCCGCACGACGTGGCCGGCCACTCGTTGTGATAGAAGCCGTACCAGGTGTCGACTTCGTCGGTGACCACGGCCTCCATCCAGACGCCGTAGCCGGGATGGGGCAGCAACGAGATCTCCGCGGCGGCGCCCAGCCGCTCGAGGGCCGGCCCCGAGGCAATGCTCGGGATGCCCGAGTGCGAGGTCATCGCAAACAGCCGCCGCTGTCCGTCCTCGAGAGCCCAGACGAGCGGACTGTTCGAGTCGACGCTGCCGGGCAGCAGGAGGGTTGGCGCGGCGGTCAGCGTGGCCCGCGGAGTGACGGCCATCGCCGCTTCGGGAAAGGTGGTGGGGACGAGGGTCGACAACAGCAAGGCCGCGCCCAGTGCCTGGGTGGCGGCGAGTCGGACGTTCATGGGGGTAATCACGTTCTGCGCCCACGCTCGCGCGTGGCCGCATCCGTGTTTACGGCGGGCCGGCCGCTTTCGTTTCATGTTCCGCGGCTCAACCGCAGAAAAGTTGTGCACCGGGATGTCTTCGGTCGTATCCTGCGGTCCCATGGCCACGGCCGTCACCACCGTTCAGTCCGACACCCTCGCCGTGGCGGAACTGCATCGCGCCTGGCACGGCGCCGCGCCGGACGACCCGGCCCCGGCCTCGGTCACGCACCTGCGCCGCGCGCAACTGACCATCGCGCGCAACAGTCCCAACGACTTCCAGGACCGGCAGGTCTACTTGTTCGTGGACGACGAGCCGTGGGGGAAGGTGAAGTACGGCCGCCCGATGACCCGCGAGATCGAGCCCGGGCACCACCGGATCCGGGCCTTCAACACGCTGTTCTCGCACACCATCGAGGTCGACGCCGTACCGGGGGAGCATGTGCGGCTGCGCTGCAGCAACGCCATGCCCACGGCCGGCTGGCTGATGATGATCTTCCTGCACGTCACCGCGCTCAAGGTCAGGCTCGAGCGCGAGTAAGGCCACCCTGAAGGGTTGCCGCCACCGTGACCGTTTAGCGCCCTACGACTTGACGATCCTGGTGGCGGTGATCCACTGACGGCCGTCCTTCGCAGACACCGTGCCGGTGATGGTCGCCGGGACCTTGGTGGTGCACGCCTCGCCCGCTTCCTTCGCGACGTCGTTCTTGGTCACGTAGTACTCGGTCAGCTCGCCGCTCGCGTTCGCGACCAGCAGGACGTCCTGGCATTGCGTGGCGTCGGGCTTCTTCAGGAAGCACTTGGCGCACACCATGTCGCCCTTGAGAGTTTCATCGGCGGACCACATCGCCCTGGTCCGGACCGGCATGGCGACGGCCAGCGCGCCCAGGGTCATGATCACTTCACGTCGGGACAGGGTCGTCTTGATCGGGGTCGTCTTCATGGCGTCTTTACGATACCAGTTTCCTTGTATGCTTGGCGAAGGTCACGGAGGGGTGTGTTTGAAGCGATTCGGCGTCCTCATTCTGATGCTCAGCACGGCTGGACTGGTCACGCTCGCGGCACAAACCAAGCGGATTTTCACGAATCCCCGGCCGGAACCACATTTCAAGACCCTGTTCCCGAACGCCGCCGGCTTCTCGCCCCTGGGCGGCACGCCGCTGCACTACCAGGTGTTCGGTGTCGATCCGAAGACCAACCCCGCGGCGCCACCGATTGGCTTCATCTTCTGGACCACCGACCTGGTGCCCAACGAGCGCGCGTATCACGGCCCCATTCACTTCCTGGTCGGCATGGACACCAAGGGCGTGATCCAGAACGTGGTGCTCGACTACAACTCCGAGCCGTACGGCTACTTCTCGATCGACCTGCCGCAATTCGTCACGCAGTTCAAGAACAAGAGCATTCGCGATCCGTTCCGCGTTGGTGGCGACATTGCCGCGATCTCGCGCGCGTCGATCACGGTGAACGGCGCGGCCCGCGCCATTCGCGACTCGTCGCGCATCATGGCGAAGACCTTCCTCACGCCTGATCAAGTCAAGCAGTGATGCCTGCCGTGAGCGCAGTCGAAGGGCAGCCTGACGATCCCTGGGGCTTCGAGGACGAAGCGGTCGAGACCTGGGCCGACATTCTCGCGCCGCAGTCCCTCGACATCGCCCTGCTGGCCGCCTTCCTGGTGCTGGCGATGGTCAGCTTCAAGCGCAAGAGCGTGCCGCTCAAGCTCCTGACGTTCGCGGTCGCCATCGGCTACATGGGGTTCGCCAAGAGCTACCTGATCTCCATCACCAATATCTTCAGCATCGTCGACTGGAACTGGCCGGTGCCGAAGTACAACGTGGCCTGGTACCTGTTCTTCGGGTTCACGGTGGTGTCCACCGTCCTGTGGGGCCGGCTCTATTGCGGCCGGATCTGCGCCTACGGCGCGCTCACGCAAACGCTCGACGTGATCCTGCCGAACGCCTGGCGGTTCGAGGTGCCGCGGCCGATCGAGAAGCGCGCCAACCTGATCAAGTACGGTGTGCTGGCCACGGTGCTGGCCTACTATGTCGCCACGCACAACCTGCTGATCTACCAGTACGTCGAGCCGTTCTGGATGTTCGGGTTATTCGGCACCACGGCCATGTGGACCGGCCTGGGGCTGTTGCTGGTGGCCACGCTGTTCGTGCGCAACCTGTATTGCCGGTTCCTGTGCCCGGTCGGCGCCACCCTGGGCCTGATGTCGTACCTGACGGTGTTCCGCATCAAGCGCTGGGCCGAGTGCCACACCTGCAAGATGTGCCAGAAGACCTGCCAGTGGGGGGCGATCGAGGGGCCGAAGATCCTCGTGGCCGAGTGCGTGCGCTGCGACGATTGTGAGCGCCTGTATGCGGACACCGCGAAGTGCCCGCACTGGCGCATCATCGACTACAACAACAAGAAGATGGCCATCCTGCCGCTGACACCAGTCAGTTAGGTCCGGCTGACGCCGGACGCCACCACCGTTAAATCTTTGGCACGTCCGAGGGCTTCCACAGCCCCTCGTGACGCGCCACCCACGTCGCCGCCGTCATGTCGCCGTAGACGTTGACCGTCGTCCGCGACATGTCGAGGATGCGGTCCACGCCGAGGACGATAGCAATGGCTTCGCCGGGGACGCCAAACATCACCAGGATGCCGACCAGCAGCGGAATGGAGCCGCCGGGCACGCCCGCGGCGCCGACCGCGGTGATCACCGACATGACCATCACGATCACCATCTGTGTGAGCGTCAGGTCCACGTTGAAGATCTCGGCCAGGAAAATTACCGTGATGCCCTCGAAGATGGCCGTGCCGTTCATGCACATCGTGCTGCCGATCGGCAGCACGAACCCGGCAATAGTGCGCGGGACACCGAGCTGGGTGTTGACCACCTCGAGCGCGGTCGGCAGCGTCGCGCTGCTCGAGCTGGTCGAAAACGCCGTGATCAGCGCCGCCTTGACGCGCGTGAAGAACACCCATGGCGACAGGCCGATCAGGAAGAAGATGATGAGCGACAGGGTGACGCCGGCGTGGGCCAGGAGAGCCGCCAGCACCGTCAGCACGTAGGCGGCGATCGCGGCCAGCAGGTCGAAGCCGAACCGGGACAAGACCGTGAAGATGAGGCCCGCCACCCCGAACGGCGCGATGATCATGGCGAAGTGGATGATCTGCGTCACCACCGCGTTCAAGGCCTCGAGCCAGGAGATCATCGGCCGCGCCTTGGCCTCCGGAATCAGCGTCAGCGCGGCGCCGAACACCAGCCCGAAGAAGATTACGGCGAGCATGTCGGTGTTGACCGCGGCCTGCAGCGGATTGCGAGGCACGATGTTGATCAGCGTCTGCATGCCGAAGGTGCTGGTGGCGGCCACCTCGACCCGGCCCGAGGCGTCCTCCGAGAACCGTTCCATCAGCGCCACGCGCGTTTCCGGCGTCACCCGCTCCCACGGGCGCGCCAGGTTGACGATCACCAGGCCCAACGTGGCCGCCAGGACTGTCGTCCCCAGGAAGTAGCCGACCGCCTTGCCGCCGATGCGGCCGACCTTGCGGATGTCGCCCTGGCCGCAAACGCCGAGGGCGATCGACGCGAAGACCAGCGGCATCACCACCATGAACAGCATCCGCAGGAAGATCTGCCCGATCGGCACGGCCAGGTAGTCGTTCACCGCCACGACGACCGGATGGGCGGCGCCCACGGTCAGGTTGACGATGATTCCGGCGGTCGCGCCGAGGGCGAGGCCGAGCAGAATCTTGGTGTGGAGCTTCATGCCGGGGCCGGAGGAACTTAGCGATTCGCTCATTGGGCCAAGAGTGTACCGCAAGCACCGGCTTGCCGGGCAAGCCGATCGCAACTACGGCGCATCGGTCGGTGGCGCGGTGAGGGTGACACGGCCCTTGAGGCCGCTCGACACCAGCACCTCGTTGCCGGCGGTCACGATGACGGCTTCGACCCGGGGCAGCCGTTCGACGAGGGCCATGCCCTCGGCCGGGCCCAGGATGAACACGCCCGTTGACAGGACGTCGGCGAGCATGGCGCTGTCGGTGACAATGGTCACGCTGCGCGCGCCGCTGGCGGGGGTGCCGCTATCGGGATCGATCAGGTGATGGTAGCGGACGCCGTTCTTGATGAAGAACCGCTCGTAGTCGCCCGAGGTGCTGAGGGTGCCGTCACTCAGGTCAACCGTGGCAAAGGTCCCGCCGGCCGGCCCCCGTGGATCGGCGATCCCCAGCGTCCACGCGGCCGGGCCGTTGCGGCCGGCCACGTAGAGGTCGCCGCCGCTCTGGATCAGGAAGTCCGTGAAGCCGCGCTCGCGCAGGATGGCCGCGGCCCGGTCCACCGCATAGCCCTTGCCGATGCCGCCGAGGTGAATCCGTGTGCCGGCCTGGCGCACGAAGGCCGTGCCGGCCGCGCGGTCCACCTGGACGAGCCGGTAATCGACCAATGGCAGCCGGGCGGCGATGGCCGGTCGATCGGGCACCCGGTGGTCCTGGTCATGATCGAACTTCCACACGTCGGCGAGCGCGCCGAAGGTAATGTCGAACTTGCCGCCGGTCCAGTCGCTGGCCTGGGCCGCCGCCTCCAGCACCGAGATGGTGTCGCGGCTGACCGCTACCGGCTCGCGCCCGGCCGCGTCGTTGATGCGAACGACGTCGCTGCCCGGTTGCCATACGCTCAACAGCGACTCGAGCCGGTCGAACTCGCGAAAGACCTGCTCGATGGCCGCGCCGGCCGTCCGGTCGCTCGCGCTCCACACCAGCACGCGCAGCGCGGAGCCCATGGCCAGCCGCGACCGTTCAACGGCCTGGCGCGCGGGCACCGGGTCGGCGCACGCGGCGCACACCAGGGCGAGAACCAGGAGCAGCAGCGGCATTGGCGGTATGCTGGAAACAGTACCATGCCGACCGCCGCGCCCGCGCAACTGGAGATCACCCGCAATCATCCTGAAGACATCCAGGATCGTCCCGTGTTCCTGTGGGTGGACGGCGAGAAATGGGACGGCGTGCTGCGCTACGGCAAGACCTTCACGCGCGAACTGGCGCCGGGCCGCCATGCCGTGAAGGCGCACAACACCCTATTCGGACACACCGTGGAGTTCGAGGTCGCCGACGGCGAGACCGTTCGCTTCCGCTGCGAGAACGGCCTGACCGGTGGCGGCATGCTGATGGTGTTGATGATGGGCGTGGCGTACCTGCGCGTACGCCTAACCCGGCTCTAGGGGCTCTATCGGCCGAAAATAATCTTCTCTCGCATCAACAAGCCCGACGTCAGGCGGACCATGACGATTGCCAGCGCGATGTTGGTGATCGCCACCACCACGAACACCGCCGGGTGAATCGGCTTGTTGCCGAGCACGTCGGTCATCAGCGACTGCTGCCCGAGCCAGGGGATGTAGTACATCCACGCCTTGGTGGTCATGGTGTTCATGGTCGCCATCATGCCCGGCACCATTTGCACCATCATCAGGAAACTCAGGTAGCTCTGCGCTTCCTTGAACGACTTGGCGAACGTCGCCACGTACATCTGCAGCGCGACGATCAGCGGCACGAGCGGCAGCACCGCCGCCAGCGTGCCGGCGAGTTGGGGCACGCCCAGCTGGAAGCGGAGGCCCAGGTCCTGCAGCGGGATGTACTGGAACAGCGCGAACAGCAGCCCGCCGGTGAAGAGCACGGCCAGCAGGGCAGTGGCGGTGCCGGCGAGCCACTTGCCGGCGGCAATCGCGCCGCGCGGCGCCGGGTTGATCAGCAGCGCCTCGAGCGAACCGCGTTCGCGCTCGCCGGCCGTCGAGTCGGTGGCGATCTGCATCGCGCCGATAAAGGCGGTGATCATCACGAACAACGGGATGAACCCGAGAATCATCGCGGCGCGCTGCTGCGCGCTCGACACCTCAATGTCTTCAACCTGCACCGGTGCCGCCACCACCGGGCTGACACCGCGCGCGATCAGCCGCAGGCTGCCAAGCTCGCTGCTGTAGCGCTGGAACAGCGCGCGCACGCGCTCCACCTTCGGCCGGGCATTCTGGCGCGAGCTGTCGGCGACCAGCCGTACCGGCGCCGGTTTCGAGGCCGCAAACTGCTCCGCGAAGTTCTCAGGAATCACCACGATCACGTCTTCGCGCCGGCTGCGGACGGCCTCCTCGGCGTCGGCCGGGCCGTCGGCGATCGTGATGCCGGGCTGCTGGCGCAGCCACTCGACCAGCGCCGGCGCGTGCCCGGCGCCGACGATCGGCACCGTGACGTCCTCGACCTGCCGCTGGCGGCTGGCCAGGCTGTTGAACATGACGCCGATCATCACCGGGCCGAGCAACGAGCTCACGAGCAGCGTGATGATCGACCGGCGGTCGCGCGACCAGTCGACCAGTTCCTTGCGGCACACCACCAGTGCCTGCGCCAGGTAGCTCGTCTTCATGGCGCCACCTCCGCCTTCGCGCCGGGCGCTTCGGCGGCCAGGTCCGCCTCCAGCCCGCTGAGCGCGACAAAGGCGTCCTCGAGATTCTGGTGACCGGTCTGGGTCCTCAGTTCGTCGGGGCTGCCCGACGCGACAATCCGTCCGCGCGCAATCACCACAATGGTGTCGCAGAGCGCCGAGACTTCCTGCATGACGTGGCTCGAGAACAACACGGTATGCCCCTCGCCCTTCAGCCGCCGGATGATCTCGCGGACGGCCCGCGTGCTCATGACGTCGAGGCCGTTGGTCGGCTCGTCGAGCAGCACGTTCTTCGGGTTGTGGACGATCGCGCGCGCCAGGGCGGTCTTGGTCCGCTCGCCATGCGAGAACCCGGCGACGCGGCGGTCGGCCACCGCCTTCATGTCGAGCAGCGCCAGCAGGTGCTCGGTGCGATTGGCGAGGTCGGCCCCGGTGATGCCCTGCAGCTCGCCGAAGTAGCGGATGTGCTCGCGGGCGGTCAGGCGCGGATAGAGGCCCGACTGGTCCGGCAGCACCCCCAGGCGCAGCCGGGCGCCCTGCGGATCGGTGACCGGATCGATGCCGTCGACCAGGATTCGGCCCTCGTCCGGCCGCATCAACGTGTACAGCATGCGCAACGTCGTCGTCTTGCCGGCGCCATTCGGTCCCAACAGGCCCGTGACGGCGCCGTCACGGGCCGTGAAGGAGACTCCATCAACGGCGCGGACGTCGCCGAACCGCTTGTGGAGGTTCTCAATCGCAATCATGGCGTGACTCCGCCGGGTTCGGGGCCGGCCGGGGTGACGAAGAACGGCGGCCGCTTCACGTTGGCCATGCAGCTCGTGTCCAGCCCTTCGGCATCGCCCTTGGTGAGGAAGTCGCGGATGATCCGCAGGCCGCAGCCGGTGCCCCCCGCGGTGTGACCGGTGCCGGGCATCACGAGGTGCGTCGCGTTGGACAAGTGCCTGGCAATCTCGTCGCCCCACACCGGCGGCGTCACTGGGTCGAGTGCCCCGGACATCACCAGCGTCGGCACGGCCGAGGTCACCGGCTCGTAGAACGCGTCGGCGACCTCGCCCCGCGGCCAGAAGTCGCACGCGTCCTGCTGCAGGCGCATCACGTACGGGCCGAACAACGAGCCGGTCGATTCCTTCGCGACCTCGGCCGGCGGGATGCGCGGCGCATCCTCCGCGCAGATCACCGACAGCTGCATGCCGACGCTCATGTTGGCGGGGCGGCCGTTGTCGCCGATCGAGGCCAGGGCCAACAGGCCCTGGAAGTCGTTCTGCTCGGCGCGCTCGATGAGCGCCGGAATCAGCGACGAGGCCATGGGGCTGTAGAGGGCCCCGGCGAGGACGTTGGCCAGCAAGCGCGCGGTCATGGTGACGTCACCGCGCTCGCCGGTGCGCGGATGCACGACCGCGACGGTGGGCGGCGCCTTCTCGAGGCGCGCCATCAGGGCGCCGAGGCGCGCCGGCAGGTTGGGATAGGTCGTGTGGCACGCGGCGTTGGCGGCGCAGTCGGCCAGCAGCAGGTCGAGCGCGCGCTGGAGGTCGCGCGGAAAGAACAGCGGCAGCCGCATGTTGGTCGGCGCGACCCCGTCGAGGACGGCGGTCCGCACGCGGTCGCCGTGCTGGCGCAGGTAGACCAGGCCGGCGCGCGTGCCATAGGAGCCGCCGTAGAGGTTGATCTGCTCGTAGCCGAGAAACGCCCGCACGTCGTCCAGGTCGTCCATCGCGATCGCGGTGGTGTAGAGGCGCACGTCGGCGTCGTAGCCGGCCAGGCACTGCTTCAGCAGGGCGATCGCGTCGGCCTCGGTCCGCCCGAGGGCCTTCAGCGAATCATCTTCATCCGCGCACTCGAGGGGATGCGACTTGCCGGTGCCGCGCTGATCCACCAGCACGAGGTCGCGATCGGTCAGCACCTGGCGGAACATCTCGCGCAGGCCCTTGGCCATCTGGGCCGCGCCCTGGCCCGGCCCGCCGGCCAGGAAGAACAGCGGGTCGGGCGCCGCGTCGGCACGCAGCGCCGGCAGCAGCACGATGTTCAGGTCAACCTGGCGCCCTTGTTTGGTGGCGCGGTTCTCGTAGACCGTCAGCGTGCCGCAGTACGCGTCCACCGGCGTGTCGTTGCCGGCGCACGGCTTCAGCCGATCAGTGGCCGAGATCTGGGTTGGCTGAGAGCAGCCACCGAAGACCAGGACGGCGAGCAGGAGAAAACGTCGCACGCTCGCGATTCTGCCGCTATGGCTTCCAGTCTGGCAAGCGATCGTTACCGGGTCCGGTGGTCAATTTGCGCAAGGCCGGCGAGCCGTCGGAAGCAAGCACCGCCAGGTCCCAGTCCTGGCCCTCGTGATGCTGCGGGCTGATCGAGAGTGCCAGCCACCGGCCGTCCGGCGACCATTCCGGGTAGTAGTGCCACGTCGAGGCGTCGCCGCGGAGGGTGCGGGCGCCGCCGCCGTCGGCGCCGCGGATTTGGAGGGTTGACGGTTCCGTCGCCAGCAGGACGTTGGCCATCGTGCGGCCATCGGGCGACCAGGCCGGCCAGCACGCGCCACCGCTGGTGTCGAGCGCGCGCGTCTGGCCGGTGGCGAGATCCAGCACGTGGACCTGGAACTCCCAGAACTGCAGGCGCGCGAGCGTCTGCGCCGCGAAGGCGACCGAGCGTCCGTCCGGCGAGACGTTGGGCATGATCGCGCGGCCGACGAAGTGGTGAGTGAGCCGCTCGACGCGACGGTCGTTCAGCCACACGCGATACAGGTCGCCGCGGCTGTCGCGCTCGGAGTTGAAGATCAGGCTCTCCCCGTCGGGCATCCAGAACGGCTCGTTGTCGTTGGCCGGGTGATCGGTGATCCGGACGGGACTGCTCCCGTCGGCGTTCATCACGTAGAGGTCGTACTGATTGCCGCCGCGGTTCGACTTGAACGCGATGCGCGTGCCATCGGGCGACCAGCGCGGGCTTTCGTCGCGGTAGTCGCGGCCTCGCGTGAGGGCCGCGATCGCACCGGTGGCCAGGTTCAGCGTGTAGATCCGGGTGCGGCCCTGCGGGTTGTCGGGACCGGCGAGGTCGGACTGGAAGACCAGCGTGCCGGTGAGACCCCGGGGAAACGGCGCCACGGCTTGCGGCATCGCCGGCCCCTGGGCGCCGAGCCCGCCACCGCTCAACAGCAGAATCACGACCATCAAGCGAGCCATGCTCGAGCGTAACGCAGAACCTGAATGCCCTGGCAGACCGCCGCGCGCGCCGCGGCCGGCCTCGTCCTCGCCGCCCGCCGGCGCAACCTGCGCTATCATTTACCGTTTCCCTGCGTCGGCATTACGTCCTCATTCTGAAGGAGTCCCCCGGTGGCGAAGATCAAGGTCAAGAACCCCGTCGTCGAAATGGACGGCGACGAGATGACGCGGATCATCTGGCAGAAGATCCGTGAGACGCTCATCCTGCCGTACCTGGACATCGACCTGAAGTACTTCGACCTGGGCGTCGAAGCGCGCGACCAGACCGGCGATCAGATCACGATCGATTCGGCCAACGCGACCCGCCACTACGGCGTGGCCGTGAAGTGCGCGACGATTACGCCCGACGAAGCGCGGGTGAAGGAGTTCGGCCTCAAGCAGATGTGGAAGTCGCCGAACGGCACCATCCGCAACATCCTCGACGGCACCATCTTCCGCGAGCCGATCATCTGCAAGAACGTGCCGCGCCTGGTGCCGCACTGGGACAAGCCGGTGGTGGTCGCGCGCCACGGCTTCGGCGATCAGTACCGCGCGCAGGACTTCACTTTCCCGGGCGCCGGCACGCTGACGCTCAGTTGGACGCCCGAGGGCGGTGGCGAGCCGATCTCGCGCGAGATCATCAAGACCAAGGGCAGCGGCATCGCCCTCGGCATGTTCAACCTGGATGCGTCGATCGAGGGCTTCGCGCGCGCGTGTTTCCTGTATGCGCTCGGCCGCAACTACCCGGTCTACCTGTCGTCGAAGAACACCATCCTCAAGGTCTACGATGGCACCTTCAAGAACACGTTCGAGCGCATCTACAACGCCGAGTTCAAGGGGCAGTTCGAGGCCAAGGGCCTGACCTACGAGCACCGCCTGATCGACGACATGGTGGCGTCGAACCTGAAGTGGAACGGCGGCTACCTGTGGGCCTGCAAGAACTACGACGGCGACGTGCAGTCCGACACGGTGGCGCAGGGCTACGGCTCGCTGGGCCTGATGACGTCGGTGCTGATGTCGCCCGACGGCAAGGCGGTCGAGGCCGAGGCCGCGCACGGCACGGTGACGCGCCACTACCGCATGCACCAGCAGGGCAAGCCGACCTCGACCAACCCGATCGCGTCGATTTATGCGTGGACGCGCGGCCTGCAGTATCGCGGCCGCTTTGACAGTACCCCGGACGTGGTGGCGTTCGCCGAGACCCTCGAGAAGGTCTGCGTAGACGTGGTCGAGTCGGGCCGCATGACCAAGGACCTGGCCATCCTGATCCGGCCGGACCACCCCTATCTCACGACCGAAGAGTTCCTCGGCGCGATCGATTCAGAACTCAAGTCGCGGATGTAAGACTCGTAGCAAGCGCCCGGATTGGCTCCGGGTCACGGCCTGGCCGGCCGTCGCACCGCACCGGCGCGGGCGGCTGGCAGCGCCGGCGACGACGAGAATCCAATCGCGCGGCGCGGCCCGGGGGGCGGCGCGACCAGCCGACGCAGGGTCGCGAGGATGCTGTCGAGGTCCTCGTCATGGCCGGCCACGCGCTCTTCCAGTGCGTCGAGCTTCGCGGCCAGCGCGCGGTGTGGGGCCGCCCACTCGCGCAACCGCACGAACGCGCGCACCACGAAGACGCTCATGTCAATCGCGCGGCCGGTATTCAGCAGCGATGCCGCCATGATGGCGCCGTGTTCGGTGAACGCCCAGGGCCGCGTGCGACGGCCACCGTGACCACCACTTGAAATCACAGATTGTGATTTCAAGATCCGGCACTCGCCGACGGTGAGCTGGAACGCGAAGTCCTTGGGGAACCGGCGGCGATTGCGCTTCAGCGCCTGATTGAGTTGACGGGTCGTGACGCCGTACAGCCGGGCCAGATCTTCATCGATGACGACCGTCACCGATCGCAAGGACAGAATCCTTGGCGTTTCGGTAGCGACGCGGCGCAGCCGGATAGTGGACATGCGCGCCCAAGGTGCGAACGGCATGCCACCCGGAAATGGCGGGTTCCCATAGGGCTGCGGCCCAGTCGCCGCGGCAACCGCGCGGAATCTGCCATGCAGCCAGCCGCCGAGGCCGGCAAATGCTGCCATGCCAGTGCGCTCGCGCGGCAGCCCGGTTACGGTCGATAATGGCAAGACGATGACCCTGAACCCGACCCGCCTCGTGGCGGCCGCCCTGGTGGCCGCGCTGCTGACGGCCCCGCTCTCGGCGCAGCAAGACGACCGCGCCCGTGCCCTCGACCTGCAGATCGAGCGCATTTACAAAACCAACGAGTTCGCGCTTCCCCGGTTCGGCCCGGCGCGCTGGCTGGACGACGGCACGGCCTACACCACGGTCGAGCGCATCGCCGACGGCCCATCCGATATCATTCGCTACGATGCCGCCACCGGGGCGCGCTCGGTCCTCGTCCCCGGCTCGCGGCTCGCGCCGGCCGGTTCCAGCAAGCCGGTCGAGATTGGCGACTACGTGTGGTCGGATGACGGGTCGCGGCTGCTGATTTTCACGAACACGCAAAAGGTCTGGCGGCAGAACACCCGCGGCGACTACTGGGTGCTGCACCTGGCGAGTGGCGCGCTCAAGCAACTGGGCGGCGGCGCGCCGGCGTCCACGCTGATGTTTGCCAAGTTCTCGCCCGACGCCACCCGCGTCGGCTACGTGCGCGCCAATAACATCTACGTCGAGCGTCTCGACGACGGTCACATCACTCAACTGACCACCGACGGGTCCGAGACCATCATCAACGGCACCTCGGACTGGGTTTACGAGGAGGAGTTCGGCGTTCGCGACGGCTTCCGCTTCAGCCCCGACGGCCGCTCGGTGGTCTACTGGCAGTTCGACAGTTCCGAGGTCGGCATCTTCTCGCTGATCAACAACACCGATTCGCTCTACCCGACGATCACCAAGATCCCGTATCCGAAGGCCGGGACCACTAACTCGGCGGCGCGCGTCGGCGTGGTCAGCGCCGAGGGCGGCGCCACGCAGTGGGTCAAGACCGAGGGCGATCCCCGCAATACCTATCTCGCACGGATCGGCTGGATCGACTCGACCACGGTGTCGATTCAGCAGTTGAACCGGCAGCAGAATCGCAACGACTTCCTCACCGCCGACATCAAGACCGGCGCGGTCAAGCGGATCTTCCGCGACGAATCCAGGAGCTGGGTGGACATCGTCGAGGAAGTGCCGTGGATCGACGGCGGCCGCACGTTCCTGTGGATGAGCGAGCGCAATGGCTGGCAGCACGTCTACCGCGTCCCGCGCGAGGGCGGCGACGGCCAGCTGATCACGAAGTTCGATGCCGACGTGACCGACCTCGCCGGCTTCGATGAGAAGGGCGGCTGGATGTACTTCCGCGCCTCGCCCGACAATGCCGGCCAGCGCTACCTCTATCGCTCGAAGCTGGATGGCAGCGGCGCCCCCGAACGCGTGACCCCGGCCAGCGAGCCCGGCACGCACCGCTACGACGTGGCGCCGGGCGGCCGGCTGGCGTTCCACACCTATTCGGGCTTCGACCGCCCGCCGGTGACGCAGGTGATCGAATTGCCGTCGCACAAGCCGCTGCGCGCCCTGACCGACCCGTCGGCGGTGATCGCCAAGTTGCAGCCGGTGCTGCAGCCGCCGGTGGAGTTCTTCCGCATCGACATTGGCGACGGCGTGGTGCTCGACGGCTACATGCTGAAGCCGTCGCATTTCGACGCCAGCAAGACCTATCCGGTGATCTCCCACGTCTACGGCGAGCCGGCGGGGCAGACCGTCAACGACTCGTGGGGCGGCTCGGGCATGTTGTTTCATCGCGCGCTCGCCGAGGCCGGCTACATCGTACTGAGCGTGGACAATCGCGGCACGCCCGCGCCCCGCGGTGCGAACTGGCGCAAGGTGGTGTACGGCACGGTCGGCGACCTGTCGTCGAAGGACCAGGCGGCGGCGATTCGCGCGCTGACGGCGAAGTATCCCTTTCTGGATCGCACGCGCATCGGCGTGTGGGGCTGGAGCGGCGGCGGCACCAACACCCTGAACGCGATGTTCCGCTTTCCCGGCGTCTACCAGGTGGGCGTCTCGGTGGCGCCGGTGCCGGACCAGAAGCTCTACGACACCATCTACCAGGAACGCTACATGGGCGTGCCGCAGGAGAATCCCGAGGGCTACAAGCTGGGCTCGGCGATCAACTTCGCCGACGGCCTGCAGGGCAAGCTGCTGCTGATCCACGGCTCGGGTGACGACAACGTGCACGTGCAGGGGACGGAGCGATTGATCAACCGGCTGATCGAACTGGGCAAGCCGTTTGACTCGATGATCTATCCCAATCGCAGCCACAGCATCAACGAAGGGCCCGGCACGTCGATGCACGTCTACAAGCTGATCGCGCGCTACTTCCTGCAGAACCTGCCGCCGGGCGCGCGATAGTCCGCCACATGGAGGCCCCCCGCATGATTCGCCGCTTGCTCGCCGGAACCGTGGTTGCCTCGCTCCCGTGGCTGGCGCATACCCCAGTGGCCGCGGCCCCTCCCACCGACTGCTCGGCGCTGGTGGCGCTGACCATTCCGGGCGTCACCATCAACGGCGCGTCGATCGTGGCCGGCGGGTTCACGCCGCCGAACTCGGCCACCACCATGCCCCTGCCGCCATTCTGCCGGGTCGAGGCCACGGCGCGGCCCACCAGCGACTCGGAGATCAAGTTCGAGGTGTGGATCCCGGAGGAGGCGTGGAACGGCAAGTTCCAGGGCGTGGGCAACGGCGGCTACCAGGGCTCGATCTCGTACGCCGCCATGGCCAGCGCCCTGCGCCGCGGTTATGCCACCGCCAGCACGGACACGGGCCACACCGGCGACGACGTGATCTTCGGGCAGGGCCATCCCGAAAAGGTGATCGATTTCGGCCACCGCGCGATTCATGTCATGACGACGTCGGCCAAGCTGGTGGTTCGCAACGCCACCGGCCGGTTCGCGGAGCGGTCGTACTTCGTGGGGTGTTCGAGCGGCGGGCACCAGGCGCTGTCCGAGGCGCAGCGCTATCCCGACGACTACGACGGCATTGTCGCCGGCGCGCCCGCCAACGATCGCATCCGGCAGACCTTCGGGTTCCTCGCCTCGTGGATGGCCACGCACACCCCCGACGGCACGCCGCTGCTGACGCAACCCAAGCTGGCGCTGCTCACGAAGTCGGCCGTCGCCGCGTGCGACCGTAACGACGGGTTGAGTGATGGCCTGATCGACGACCCGCGCCGCTGCGGGTTCGACCCGGCCACGTTGGCGTGCAAGGCCGGCGCCGACGATGCCTCGTGCCTGACACCGGCGCAGGTGACCGCGGCCCAGCGCATGTACGAGGGCACGAAGAACCCGCGAACCGGGCAGCAGATCTACACTGGGTGGCCGCGTGGCAGCGAGGCGTTCGGCGACTCGGCCATCCAGGGATGGCGCCAGTACATCACCGACACGAAGGAACCGAGCCGCGTCGGCGTGTTCAAGTATTTTCTGTTTCACAATCCGTCGCTCGACTTCCGCACGATCGATTTCGATCGCGACCTGGCCTACGCGGAACAGCAGATCCCGCACCTGGCCGCGGTGGACACCAACCTGGCGCCGTTCAAGAAGCGTGGCGGCAAGCTGCTGGTGTACACCGGCTGGGCGGATCCGGTGGTGCCGCCGCAGACCGCGGTGGCTTACTACGAAGGCGTCATGAAGGCAATGGGCGGCCTGGCGCCGACGCAGGAGTTCTTCCGGTTGTTCATGGCCCCGGGCATGGGGCACTGCTCGGGCGGGCCGGGCCCCAACCAGTTCGATGCGATTGGCGCGCTCGAGCAGTGGGTCGAGAAAGGCGTCGCGCCTGCCCAGCTGATTGCCACGCGCGGCACCGCCGGCAAGGTCGAGCGCTCGCGGCCGCTCTGTGCGTTCCCGAGGGTGGCGCGCTACAAGGGCACCGGCAGCATCGACGAAGCGGCGAACTTCACTTGCGTAGCGCCGCCTGCGCCTGCCGCACCTCGTCCTCGGTGAACGCCGCCGCGAGGTAGTCAAGGCCCTGGAGCATCGCCGCCACGTCCTTCAGCGTGAAGCCACGGGACTGCAGCCGGGCGGTGTCGATGAACATCTGGTTGTTCGCGGCATCGTTGTAGTACTGGATGATCCGGCCCTCGGGATCGAACTGCTGGTTGACGAGCGCGATGAGCTCGTCGGTGTAGTGCCGGCGCCACGGACCGGGACCGCCCGGGGTGCCGTGGTCGGCGGTGACGACCGTCACGCTGCGGCCGGGACCGGCCTTCTTGTCCATCAGCGCCAGGTACGCCGCCATTTGCCGATCGAGCTCGGCGAGCGTGGCCTTGATCTCGGGGGAGTCGGGGCCGTGCATGTGCCCGGCGTAATCGGGGCCCTTCATATTGACGTAGACCAGGTCGGTGATGTCGTCGGCGCCGGCCGCTGACGCATCGACGACGGCCAACAGCGCCTCGGCTTCGAACTTCTGGTACAGGCTCGACGCGCGGAACTTCGAGGCACTCGAGATGTCGTGGCCCATGTGGGTGCCGCCGGCGGCTTCCCAGACCGTGCGCCCGACGAACGCCTTGAGCGCCGCTGGCATCGTGTAGCAGTCCGGATTGGTCTCCCAGCCGCCGTCGCTGCCGCCGTAGCTGGCCGCGATCACTTTCTTGGCGCCGACCAGGCACGACCCACGGCCCACCAGCCCCGCGGTCGCGCGAATGGCGCCACCCTGGCCGATGATCACCGCCGCGCCGTTGGTCGCCAGATTCCAGCTGTCACCCAGCGTGAGCGCCATCAGTTCCTGCGGATCGAGATTCGCGTAGGCCGGCTGCGCCTTGCCGGTGGCGCGATTGAACAGGTTGTTGACGGTGATGCCGTGGAATCGCGGATCGGAGCCGGTGCCGATGGTGGCGTGGCCGACGCCGGTGACGCTGGGGAGCACATTGACGCGCGCCTCCGAGAACCAGGCGCCTTCCCGGCGCATGCGCGTCAGGGACGGCAGGTCGGCGGCATACCGATCGAAAAATTCGGCCCGCATCCCGTCGAGCACGATCACCGACACGACGCGCGGCCGCCCCAGGGTGGTGGTGATCGCGCTCGTCAGCACCCGGCCGGTGTAGGTGGCCGGCGCCGGCGCGCCAATCAGTGCCCCGATCGTCGGCGCGATGTCCTGTTGGGCCGCGGCCTCACGCCAGTCGCCGGCCTTCACGAACGGCGCACCGTGAAACAGGATCGGGATGCGGGTGTCGTAGTCCCACGGCGAGCCGTGCATGAAGACGTACAGCGGATCCCGTTCGGTGATGAAGTCGCCCTCCCGCGGCACGAGGAACAGCTGCCCGCTGCGGCCGGGGAAGTAGGCGCGCGCGAACATGTCGAGCCACTGTTGGCGCAGGGGCGACGCGGCCGCGGCCTGCGGCGCCGGCTGTGTGCGAGCCGGGGGCTGGTTTCCGCTCGCGCAACCAGCGAGCACGAGCGCGACGGCCATGGATGAGATGAGGCGCATAGTTTGTTGTAGTCTACCGCCATGACGAAACGCGCTCTATCCATCGGCTTCGCGTCTTTATTTGTCTTCGTCCTTTCGCTTTCGGCCCAGCGCCCGGCCGACGCGCCGGCCACCATGCCGGCGGCTCCGCCGCCCGACACGGTCTTCATCGACGAGTTGACCTGGGCCGAGGTGCGGGACCTCGTGGCCGGCGGGACGACCTCGGTGATCATCGGCACCGCCGGCACCGAGCAGAAGGGTCCGCACCTGGCCGACGGCGAGCACAAGTTCGTGATGCACTACGCCGCCGACCAGATCGCGCGCAGCCTCGGCAAGACGCTGGTCGCGCCGGTCCTGGCGTACGTGCCCGAGGGCAGCTGGGATCCCCCCACCGGCCACATGAGCAAGCCCGGCACCATCACCCTGCCGGAGGATCGCTTCATCGAACTGCTGGTGCTGGCGGGCCGGAGCCTCAAGTCGAGCGGCTTCAAGACCATCCTGTTCCTCGGCGAGTCGGGCGGCAACCGCAACGGCATGCGCGCCGCGGCCACGCAGCTGAACGAGTTGTTCAAGGGCGAGGCCACCGCGTACTGGGTGGACGACTACTACACCAGGTCCCACGCCGATCAGCGCACCTGGATTACCGCCAATCTGAAGGTCCCCGCCGACCGCATTGGCGGCCACGCCAACGTGCAGGACACGTCGGAGCTGTTGTTCGTGGCGCCGCAGCACGTGCGGCGCGACCGCCTGAGCGGCAACGACTACCCCAACAACGGCGTGAGCGGCGACCCGTCGATCGCCTCGCCCGAGCTGGGACGCCGGTTCCTGCAGATCAAGATCGACAACGCCGTGGCGCAGGTCAAGCGCATGACCAGCGGCGCGGAGCCGCCGGTGGCCGCGGCCGACGCCCCGCGCGGCGGTGGTGGGGGAGGCAACCGCCCGCAGAACGCCGAGGCGCGGCCGACCGGGCCGACCATGACCACCGCGCCGGCCAGCAAGACGCCGACCCGTGCGCCCGACACCGTGTTCGTGGACGAGCTGACGTGGGAAGAGAACCGCGACTTGATGAAGGCCGGCAAGACCGTGTTCATCGTGCCGACCGGCGGCACCGAGAAGAACGGGTACCACATGGTGCTCGGCAAGCACAACTTCACGGTCAGCCACGCCGCGAACGTCATGGCGCGCAAGCTCGGCAACGCGCTGGTGACGCCGGTGATCCAGTACGTGCCCGAAGGCAATCCCGATCGCCAGAACTCCGGCGGCATCTCGCTGCCGTCGCCGGCCTTCGACGCGTTGCTCGACGCGGTCGCCCGCAGCCTCAAGGCGCACGGCGCCACCGACATCCTGTTCCTCGGGGATAGTGGCGGCAACCAGGGCGGCCTGACCGCCACGGCTGCCAAGTTGAACGAAGAGTGGAAGACCGCCGGCACCAGGGTCTACGCCTTGACTGCGTATTACGAAGAAGGCCGCGAGCACTACCGGGCCTGGATGCACGCCGCGTACGGCTACGACGACAGCATCATCGGCAGCCACGCCGGCATCAGCGACACCGCGCAGATGCTGCACGTCTACCCGGCGGGCATCCGCAAGAACATGCTGATGCCGTGGGGCGGCCCCAAGGATTCCGGGGTGTCGGGTGATCCGATGCGGGCGACCGCCGAGATTGGGCGGATGGGCATCGAGTTCAAGGTCAATGCCGCCATTGCGCAGTACCGACTGCTGAAGAACCCGCCCCCGCCGCGCGGCGCCGGCCGCGGCGGCAACCCGCAATAACAGGCTAGCAGGAAGGGCGCGGGAGCAACCTGCTCCCGCGCCCTTCCTGCTAGCGCCACAGCTTGATGAGGCCGACGATGCCGGCGGTCTGGGTGACGCCGAAACTGAGCATCGACTTGAGCAGGTCGGCGTTGCGCTCGACTATCTTGGTGCGCAGGCCGTCAAATCCGCTGGCCAGCTCGACGCGCAGCTGACCGTTCCCCCCAGCGAGCCGCCGCTCGAACCGTTCGGTGACAAGTACGACCACGTCGCTAACGCTATTGATCATAGTGCTCAACGCCAGGTTCGCGTTCCCCCCGTGCATCTTGTCGATCCGTGGAGGTCGCGCGCAAAGTGTCAACCCTTCGTGCGCATTGTCGTGGTTGGGTCCACGACTGAGCGGTGTTATCCTCGGCCCCACCACTCTCGAAACAGGAGCCTCATGACCAAGCGCGCCACCCGTAATCTGGATCAAAGCCGGCGGAACTTTCTCCGGAAAGCCGTTGCCGGTGCCACCGCCGCGGCGGCCCTGACCGGTCGCGGAGCCGAGGCCGCGGCGCAAACCGCGGCCCAGTTGGCCCCGAGCGCGGTCGCCCCCATTCGGGTGCCGGCGGAGTTTGCGGCGGCCACGGCGGCGCCGCCGGTGAGCTTCGGGTTCCCCATGACCGGCGCGCAGGTGTTTGCGCGCGCGTGCAAGGAAGAGGGGGTTGCGGCGCTCTTTGCCTGCCCCGGCAACTACGGCATCGTCCACGCGCTGGCCGCCAGCGGCATCCCGGCGTACGGCGGGCGCCACGAAGGGTCGATGGCGCATGCCGCCGATGCGTTTATCCGCGTGACCGGCGAGATTGCCGTGGCCTCGGGCACCGAAGGTCCCGGGTTCACCGACATGATTTGCGCCATTGCCTGCGCCAACGCCGCGCGCACGCCCCTGCTGATCGTCGCCAGCAACATGTCGATCGCGATGGAAGACACCGAAGCCGCCATTCAGCTGGCCTACCAGCAGCCGACCACCGAGGGCATGAAGAAGTACGGCAAGCGGTTGATCGTGCCGCGCCGCGTGCACGAGTACACCGCCACGGCGTTCCGCCAGTTGAAGAGCGGCGTGCCGAAGCCGGTGCACCTCGACTTTCCCGCCGAGGTCGCGTCGGCGCGGTTCAAGGACGCGAGCGAGCTCGAGTTCTTCCACGACAAGGCCCGTTACCGCACCGACTCGCGGCCGCACCCGTCGGCGAAGGACATTGGCACCGCCGTGGACCTGATCCGCAAGGCCGAACGGCCAATCATCGTCTCGAGCAACGGCGTGTTCTACGCGAGGGCGTGGGACGCGCTGAAGCGGCTGGCCGAGAAAGCGCAGATCCCGGTGGTGGAGTCGGGCGCCATGAAAGGGCAGTTCTCCGACGCCAGTCCGCTCTCGGCCAATGCCGCGCCGGCGGCGCTGGCCAGCGCTGACCTGGTGATCCTGGTCGGGCAGCACTGCATGCCAACCGTGGGCGAGTTCGCGTTTGGTCCCGATGCCAAGTACATCCGCATCGACCAGGCGCACGAGGACCTGGGCCGCAACCTGCCGATCGACCTGGGCCTGGTCAGCTGCGAGCGGGCGGCGCTCGAGGCGCTCGCCGACGCGGTGCCCGCCATGAAGCACGACGCGTGGCTCGCCGAGGTGGCCGCGGCGCGGAAGCGCTTTGAGGATCAGAACGCCGAGTACTACAAGACCGGGCTCGGCTACACCGACGCGGTGCATCCCGCGGTGATCGCGAAAGAGCTGGGCGACTTCCTCTATCGCGGTAACCTGCCGCGCGAGCAGACCACGGTGGCCTCGGGCGGCTACGGCATTGCCCGGTTCGTGCGGCGCGAACTGCGCGCGTTTCGTCCCGGGCAGATCATGAACGGCGCCTATCAGTACGGCGCCATCGGGCCCGACCTTGGCTATGCCGTCGGCGTCGCGGCCGCCGTGCAGCTGGGCGTGGGCCCGCAGGCCGCTTACCGGGGTCATCCGATCATCTGCATCACCGGCGACGCAGGGTTCGGCTACACCGCCATGGAGATCGACACCATGGCCAAGTACAAGCTGCCGGTCGTGGCGATCGTCTACAACAACAACGCGTGGGGCACGTGGACCGGCGCGCAGAGCGAGCCGAAGGCGCTGCCGATCCACTTGTTCCAGGAGAACCTGCGCTACGACAAGCTGGCCGAGTCGCTCGGCGGGTACGGTGAGTACGTGACGAAGGCGGCCGACTTCACGCCGGCGCTCGCGCGGGCCTACCAGGTGGCGGCGCGAGAGGGGAAGCCGGCGGTGATCAACTGCCAGGGACGGAAGGAATTCTGGGATCGCGCGAAGTACCCGCCCGGCATGATCGGCAAGATCGAACCCGGCCTGATGTCGTACTACCACTGAGCCGGCGGCGTGACCGATCCGGTTTCACAGTCGTTGCAGCGGTATGCGGACCGCGGCGTGTTCCGTGGCTTCCGCGCGCTGCCGGGTGCTCGCGGCCGAGTCGAGTACCAGTTCTTCTGGCTGCTGCGGCGGCCCATGCGCGCGCACTACGATGCGCGCCGCGGCGTGCTGGCCTTTCCGGCGTTATTCCCCGGCGTCGAGCCGGGGATGTCGGCCGAACTGAAAGGGCTGGTCGCCGGCCGAGCGGCGCGCGATCAGCCGGCGCATAAGCGCCTGGATGCCCGCCGCGCTCGTCTGGCGAGCGCCGTCCGCAAGGGCGACTGGTCGCTGATGGTGACCATTCGCGGCGCCAACCATGACTGCGCCGTTCGCGGCGCGCTCAACCTGATCAACGAGTTGTTCCTCGCGCTGCACCAGAGTTATCCGGAATACCTGGTGCAGCACTTTGGACTGTCGACCGAGTAGTTGCTACGGCTTGGGGACGATGGTCAGCTTGTTGTCGATCGTGTAGCCCTTGGCCTGGTCGCGGGCGATCGCTTCCGCCACGGCGCGCATCTCGGCGGTCGGGACGGAGCCCTTGAGGACCACGGTCTTGGTGCTGGCGCTGGTGTCGACGTTGATGTTGGCGGAGTCAACGCGGCCGTCGGCGATCAGGGCCGCCTTGACGTCCATGGTTTCAAGGCCGCCACCGGTGTTCTCGACGGCCTTTTCGGTATCGGTCTTCACGCCGCGCCAGGTGGCCCCGCAACCCGCGGTGAGCGTCGAGACGAGAACGGCGGCCAAGATGGCCTGCAAAGTGTTTCCGGTTGTCATTTCCATATCCTGTTCTGCCAAATATGTTCCACGCGACGTCCCTACGACGGCGCTGCTCGATACACTGCAAGGCCTATTCCTTTCGGGGGGGAACCTCATGGACGAGCTCAAAGATGCATCCGCGCCGAAGGCGCCGGCTCATGTGCACGAATGGCGGCACGACGATGTGGAGCCCGACTATCCACCGGTCTCGGTCAGCACCTGCACCTGCGGCGCGATCCGCCGGTCATGGCAGGACGATGACGGCGAGTTTCAGGAGGAGATTAGTTACATGAGCTAAGCGGGAGTGCTCATTCGGAGCTGGGCGAGAGTTGTCCTTCGACTCGCAATCGTCCGCCTTCGGCGGCCGATTTCTCGCTCGGGACATGCGGCAGGTGGGTGGGCCGCCATGAGCCTACCTGCGGCTCGCCGAGGGCGGAACGCAGGTGAGTGGAATGGTGAGCCTGACGTTCGTCAGTTGGAACCAGACGACCGATTGGCGGGGTCAATTGAAGAGCCTGCGGCAAGCCGGGTAGAACCTGCGCGTGTCCGATTAAACCGAGCCGCGATCCGTCGCCATTCTCGCCCGCCCCAATTGCCTGCGATTAGAACCATGCGCCCTCCTGCCAACATCAGGCCCATCACAGGAATTGCGCGCCCTACGGCCTTTAAACCCGGCCAGAGCGGTAATCCTGCCGGCCGCCGGCCTGGCACGCGCTGGCGCGTCACCATCGAGGCTCAGCTCGCCGCCACCCAGCCAGTGGGATAACCCCGAGTCAGCGGGTTGAAGCGCTCGGGCCAAGGGGCGGGGGGCGCCAGCCGAGCACAGCAGAGCTGAAATCACGCCTTGCCGCACTAACAAGGTGAGCCCATCCCAACGAGCGTTCCCGCCAACAGTAGCGTGGCTGGAATCAGAAGTCCCGTATACTCAATTTATCTGTGACTGTCGTGCGCCATCCAGACGGGTGGGCCGGTGTGTTGCCCGGCATCGTTCGCAGGGGATGAGGTGTGAGCATATGGCTGGTTCCTTGAAAACAGCAATGAAGAAGGCTGACGAACGCCTGGCACTGCTGCAAGTGCTTGCTGACAACAGCTTCGACTCGGTGCTGATCACCGATGCAACCATGGAGGGCAAGATCATCTATGCCAACGAAGCTTTCAAGAGGCTTACCGGCCACGATCCGGCCGCTGTGATCGGCCAGTCTCCCCGCATTCTCCAGGGCCCGGGAACCGATCCTAAGGTTATCGCGCGACTGTCGAAGGCACTGAAGGCCAGCGGAAACTTTGAAGGCAAAGCAGTCAACTACAAGAAGGATGGCACGCCGTTCATCATGTTTTGGCGCGTGCTCCCGATTAAAGTCGGCAAGACGATTACGGCGTGGGTAGCGATCCAGCGAGAAGGGTCTTCCGTTTAATCCCGGACGCCCAGGCGGTCCGCTTGGTGCTCGATGAAGGCAGGTCGGTCGGTCGAAAAATCAATGTGAGCCAAGTCTTTGGCGGTCAGAAAGTGGGGGTCACGCAGGTCGACGACCACATCTGGCTCGTCACCTTCATGCACGACGACTTGGGATATTTCGACGATGAGACCTGCAGACTCGAACCGATCGATAAACCCTTCGGCCCGAAACTGTTACCCATGTCTCCGGAATAGTTTGTTCCCTATGTGCCCGGAATGGACCAGGGAAGTGTGGTGAGCCCGCTCGGAGTCGAACCGAGAACCAACAGATTAAGAGTCTGCTGCTCTGCCAATTGAGCTACGGGCCCACGCGAGGTGGGGCGCACAATCACGTCCGATGACGGTGCGCGAAACCAAGACTATACCACCCGGCCGGTTCATTGGGCAACGCCCAGGCGGAAACCGCCTTAGTTCATCTTCGACGGGTCCGTCGCGTCTTCTTCCTGCCGGCCGTCAGGATCTGCGGTGTTCCGCTGATGTTCCCGTCCGCCGCCAAGCAGGCCACCTTTAGGGGTTGCCTTCACCGCCAGGGCTAGCTGCCGAAGCGGAAGGTCAAGCCGACCGTGGCGCGCCAGAAGTCGAAATCTTCGAAGTCCAGGTCCTGCCCGCCATCGTCGCCCTTCTCCAACGCGCGGAAGTAGCGCGCGTCGCCGCGCAGGCCAATCGCGTCGCTGAAGAACACGTGCACGCCGCCGCCGACGTTGACACCCAGTTCGTTTTGGCTCAAGTTATCGAACAGGTCGTCAGCGCCGCTCAGGGTGGCGCGCATCAGGCCAATGCCGGCCACGGCATAGGGCCGCACGCCGGGGCCCGAGGTGCCGGCGATGGGGGCGCCCAGGACCACGTTGGCCATCAGCGTCTGGACACTCGAGTCCAGGTCCAGCAACTCGATGTCGCCGTCGCCTCCCGTGATTTGGTAGAAGTTCGGAGCAAGGTGGTAGTCCACTTCCATCCCAACAATACCGGCGCCCATCCAGCTGAGGCCGCCGCCAAAGCTGATCCGTTGCTCGAACTCATCCGACAAATCGTTGACGTTGAAGTTGTTGGCGGAACCGCCAAAGACGACGCCGACATACGGCGTCAGCAACCAATCGGCCGACGCCGGCTTGGCCGCACTACCTAAAATCAGCAGCACCAGCGCTGCACGCGCTATGACTTTCACAAGGCCCCCTTGAATGAAGACGTTCATGAAGGGAGGCTTTGCAAGATTGGCACCAAGGAGCGAGCCACAAGAAAGATCGCGCGGGATCGCCGGCGCGGCCGCTTCGCCGCGGCCCGCCCCCGCGCCTGGCGCGCCATCACCGCCACTGGCCCGGCCGTCGCCGGCCTTCGCGCCCGCCTTGGCGGCCAGTTCCGGATACATCTCGATTGCGGCCATCACCGACTCCGGCGGGCAGCCGGCGGCGTCGGCGGCGAGCGGCACCCACGACGACACGTCGCCGGTCGTGCGCCACGCATCGTTTTCCCAGGTCTCGTGTCCGACTTCGCCGGGCCGCGGAATGACGTGGAACTGCCACAGGAACTTGCCGTCGCGCGAGCGGTCATGGGACCGACGACCTCGAGCGGGCTGAAGCGCCAGGCCTCTTTCAGCGTTTCGAAATTGTCCGGCGTGATCTGAGCGAGCGGCGAGTAAGGGGTGTGCCCGATGTCGCCGCCGGGCGTGCGCCACTCGCCGTGCTCGGTGCCACGGCGTGACGGGGTCTGGGCCGAAGAAACGGTCAGGGCCGCCTCGCCCGCGCGGCTTTGCCGCCCGTATACGCAGGAGCGATGAGGCGAACCAGAGTTGTCGCGATTGGCGTGGTCGTGGCCGATCACTGGTCGCGGACGGCTGCGCAGTGCGCCTGGCGGCGGTGCGCAATCGCGCCCTTGTGGCGGCACCAAAATGAAGGGCCGCCTCGCACGTCGTGCGGGCGGCCCTTGCGGCTCCGGCAACCCTCACGGGTTGCCTCGATCGCGGTCGGGGTCTAGCGCAGCGCCGCGGCGCGGCCCTTGAGCGTTTCGGCCAATGCCGCCAGGCGCCTGGCGTTCTGGCCGGTGGCCTCCCTGGCGTCGCCCTCGACCTGGGCCGCCACCGCGTCGAGCGCGGTCAGCACTTCGGCGGCGTTGCGTTCCTTGCCGGTGCGGAGGCCATCGACCTTCGACAGGCTGCTCAGCACGGCGCTGGCGCGCGCGGCCGAGATGCCCTTGGCGCGGTTCAACTGATCCAGGTAGGCCTTGGCGACCGACGACGAAGCCGGCCACACCACCTTGGGCTGGTTCTGCGAGTTGAACTCCTGCAGGCGGAACTGCATCGCGGCATCGATTTCGTTCTGCGACAGGTGCTCGCTTGGCTTCAGGCGAAACACGTCGATGCCGCGCGCCATTTCCGCGCCGTAGAGGTTGCCGTTGTACCAGTAGGTTGACCAGTAGCCGCCCGACAGCATGGCCTCGCCGTTGATCGGGCCGCGATCGAAGTACGCGATCTCTTTCGCGTTCGCGGAATCGGTGAAGTCGAATACCGACAGGCCGCCCTGGTACCACGCCTGCACCATGATGTCGCGCCCGGGGACCGGGATCAGCGAGCCGTTGTGGGCGACGCAGTTCTCCTGCTCACTCTGGGCCGCCGGCAACTTGTAGTAGCCCTTGTGCACCAGCTTGTTGTCGACGATGTCGTAGATGGCGTCGGCGCCCCAGGTCAGCGGATCGACCGCGCGGCAGCGTGGCCGGCCGCCGCCGCCCCACTCGTCGGTGAACAGCACCTTGGTGCCGTCGTTGTTGAAGGTGGCCGAGTGCCAGTAGGCGAAGCCCGGGTCCGACACGAAGTCGAGCCGCTTCGGGTTCTGCGGATCGCGGATGTCCATCAGGATGCCGTTGCCCGAACAGGCGCCGGCGGCCAGGCCAATCTCGGAGTAGACCGTGATGTCGTGGCACTGGTTGGTGACGCTGGTGCGCTGGGTGTTGGGGCCGTGGTCGCCGCCGGCCCACAGGCCGGCGATGTTGTTGTCGCTGGCGAACAGGCGCGGCTGGTTGACGATCCGCGACTTCTCGGGATTGGCCAGCGGCACTTCGATCACGTCGATGCTGAACAGCGACGTGTTGGCGTTGTCTTTCGGATCACCACCCGAGCATCCCTCGAGCTCTTCGCCCGAACGCACGCCGCCCGTGCCGGACGCATACAAGAAGATGCGCGTCTTGTTCTGCGGATCGGGCACCAGGGTATGGGTGTGCGAGCCACGGCACGTCTGCACGGCCGCCACCTGCTTCGGATTCTTCAGGTCGGAAATGTCGAAGATCCGCACGCCGCGGAAGCGTTCGTTGCTGACCGGCGGCACCACGCCCTGCAGGCCGCAGTCGAGACGGCCGCGCGTCTGTTCCACCGACATGAACAGCAGGTGGCCCCACGTCGAGACGTCGCCCTGTCCGCCGGGGCAGACCACCGATGCGATCAACTGCGGCCGGTTGGCGCGCTCGATGTTGTAGGTGTTGAAGCCGTGGTAGTTGCCGACGATCACGTGATTGCCGCTGAAGGCCAGGTCCGAGTTGGTGTACGCCAGCTGGTTCGGATTGGGCGGCGTGCGCGGCGCTCCGGGCGCCGCCGGCGCCGGTTCCGGCGGACGCGTGCCGAGCGGCAGTTCCGGGTCGAAGAAGCCATCCGGCTTCGGCAGGTTCGAGACCAACTCCATGTTCCACGCGGCCTCAGCGGCCTTCTGGCCCGGGCCTCCTGGCTTGAGGTTGGCACGCGGGTCGGTGGTCGACGGCCGCGGCAGGTTATCGGGCGGCACCGGATCGGGCCGCTGCTGCGGCGGCGCGCCCGCGGCGGGCGTGGCGGGTGGTTGCGCCGGTGCGGCCGGCTGCTGTGCCTGTCCGACGGCGATCGTCGACATGACGAGCGCGGCGCTGGCGAAAATCCTGACGAGTCTCATGGTCTCTCCTTAACGCAGCCGCGCGGTGCGGCCCTTCAACGTGTCTGACAGTGATTGCAAACGAAGGGCGTCGCGGCCCTTGGCGCTCTTGGCATCGGCGGCGAGCTGCGCGGCCACGGCGTCGAGCCCCGCCAGCGCGGTGGCGGCGTTGCGCTCCTTGCCGGTGCGCAGTTCATCCACCTTCGCGAGGCCGTCGGCCACCGCCCGGGCGCGCTCGGCCGAGATGCCCTTGGTCCGGTTCAGCTGATCGAGGTACGCCCGCGCCACGACCGACGTCGGTTCAAACTTCACCAGCGGCTGGTTCTGCGCGTTGAACTCGCTCGTGCGCCACTGGATGGCGGCGTCGATTTCGTTCTGCGAGAGGTACTGCGTCGGCACCAGCTTGAAGATGTCCATGCCGCGCGAGATCTCCGAACCGTAGATGTTGCCGTTGTACCAGTAGGTCGACCAGTAGCCGCCGACGATCAGGTTCTTGGCGTCGATCGGGCCGCGGTCGAAGTAGGCAATTTCCACCGGGTTGGCGGCATCGGTGAAGTCGAACACCGAGACGCCGCCCTGGTACCAGCCCTGCACCATGATGTCGCGGCCGGGCACGGGGACGAGCGAGCCGTTGTGCGCGACGCAGTTCTCGGTCTCGGTCTGCGCGGCCGGCATCTTGTAGTAGCCGCCGAAGGTCATCTTCTTGTTGACGATGTCGAAGATGGCGTTGGCGCCCCAGTTGGGGAGGTCGGTAGCGCGGCAGCGGGGGCGCGTGCCGCCGCCCCACTCGTCAGTAAAGATCACCTTGGTGCCGTCGTTGTTGAACGTGGCCGAGTGCCAGTAGGCGAAGTTCTTGTCGCTGACGTGGTCGAGGCGCTTCGGGTTGGCCGGGTCCGAGATGTCGAGCAGGATGCCGTTGCCCGAGCAGGCGCCGGCCGCCAGGCCCACTTCCGGGAACACCGTGATGTCGTGGCACTGGTTGGTGGTGCTGGTGCGCTGCGTGCCGGGGCCGTGGTCGCCGCCCGGGAACAGGCCGGCGATCGCGCCGCTCTTCTCGTCCGCGAAAATGCGCGGGCGGTTGACGACGCGGGCCTTCTCGGGGGCGCCAAGCGGCACTTCGATCACGTCAATGCTGAAGAGCGCGGTGTTGGGGTTGGCCGTGGGATCGCCACCCGAGCAGTCGACCAGTTCTTCGCCCGAGCGCACCCCGCCGGTGCCCGAGCCGTAGACGTAGAGCGTCTCCTTGTCTTTCGGCACCAGGGTGTGGGTGTGCGAGCCGCGGCAGGTCTGCACCGCGGCAACCTGCTTCGGATTGGTGATGTCGGTGATGTCGAAGATGCGGACGCCGCGGAAGCGTTCCTTGCTGATCGGCTCCTCGACGCCCTGCACGCCGCAGTCGATGCGGCCGCGCGTCTGCTCGACCGACATGAACAGCAGGTTGCCGTAGATCGAGACGTCGCCCTGGCCGCCGGGGCACACGACCGAGGCCAGCAGCCGCGGGCTCCGCGCGTTTTCGATGGAGTACGCGTTGAAGCCGTGGAAGTTGCCGATCACCATGCGCTGGCCGCTGAAGGCGATGTCGGAGTTGGCAAAGTCGAGCGCGCCCGGACCGGCGGGCGGTCTTGCGGCCGCGCCTGGGGCGGGTGCGGCCGGTGGGGCGGGTGCAGCCGGTGCCGGCGCGCCGGCCGGGCGCTCGGCCGGCATGGCTTCACCGGCCGGGTTCTTCGGATCGTAGAAGCCTTCGGCGCGCGGCCGCGTCGAGACCAGCTCCATGCCCATGGCGGCCACGCCAGCGTCGCGCACGCCGGCCTTGAGGCCCGTGCGCGGATCCTTCGGGTCCATCGGCTTCTGCTGGGCCTGGCCGGCGGCCACGATCGAGAGGACGAAGACGGAGAGGGCGAGAACTTTCGTGGCTACCGATCTCATTTCTGAAGCTCCTTGAGCATTGCACCCATGCGGTCAATCTCCATGCGCTGATCGGAATCGACATCCGACGCGAACGCGAAAATCTCGCCGTCCTGGCCGGCGCCCGGCGTCTTGAACAGTTCATCCACCATCGTGATCGCGCCCATGTGGTGCTTGATCATGCCGAGCAGGAACAGGCGGTCGAACTCCACGCCCTTGGCGGCGGCGAGCGCCGTCATTTCTTCGCCGGTCAGCATGCCCGGCATCATGCCGCCGGGCTCGTGATGCGCGTGGGGGCCGGGAATCTCCTGGCCACGGGCCTTCAGCCAGCCGCGCATCATGTTCATTTCGTCTTCCTGCGAGACGTCGATGCGCTGGCCGAGCATCTTCATGTAATGGTTCCCGGTGCGAGACGGGATCAGCGCGACCATCTCGACGGCCTGCGCGTGGTGGCCGATCATGCCCTGCATGAACTTGACGTCAGCGGCCGTGAACCGGACCTTCGACAGGTCAGTGGCCGCGGCGACGCCAATCGCCCTGGTTGCCTGCCCAGGTGCGCCGGGCTGCAGAATCTGCGTGGTGGGTGGGGCGCCGCCCGAGCCGGTGCGGCACGCCGCCACCGCCGCCAGGGCCGACAGGGTCAAGACAAGACGGGAAAAGGGACGGTGTGCCACCCGTAAAGGATACTCAAAATTAACCCCTTCAGGGTTGCCTGGCCGGGGCATAGCTGCCGGTCGTCTCATCCACCCGGAACTTCCAGTCCAGGTTGGCCGATTCCACGAGGAAATCGTAGGTCCGATGGCCCTCGTCGAAGTCCACGCTACCCGCGCCCACCCCGTTGTGATCGGCGACGACTTGCAGGGGCCGGCCGCTGATGGCGCTGCGCATGGTCAGCTTGAAGGTGCCGGCGCCGGCGGGTGACTCGTTGGCGGTTTCCCAGTGGATGCGAAAGCGCCCGGTTTCACTGGGGATGTCGCCAATGCTGGCCGAGCCGCGGCCGTGCCAGTTCCCGACCTCGCGCGTCTCGGCCACCACCTCGCGGGGCCGGGACGGAGTGGGGGAGCAGGACGACAGGACAGTGACCAGCACGAGGACGAACAGCCGCACGCCCACAATTTTATCGTGCCTCAAGGTGCCGTCTTGTCGCCGTCTGGAGCGAGTGTGGAAGCGGAGGGCGAGCGGCCGTGCACAAGGGCACCCTTGAACAGGCAACCCTGAAGGGTGGCCTCCACCTAAGGGTTGCCTCCACCGGAGCTCCATTCAGGCGGGTTCTGGCCCATCAGGTGGCGGACGAAAAAGTCGAAGCGCTTGCGCTCGCCGTAGTCCGCGTACTCGCCGCCGCGGCCCGCGTTGTGCTCGGCGCCGGGAATCATCAGGTAGTCGAAGTCCTTGTTCGCCTTCAGCAAGGCGTTGACCACCTGCAGCGTCGAGGACGGATCGACGTTGGTGTCGAGCTCGCCGACGATCAGCAGCAGCTTGCCTTGCAGCTTCGCGGCGTGCTCGACGTTGGACGAGGCGGCGTAGTGCGGACCGATCGGCCAACCCATCCACTGCTCGTTCCACCAGATCTTGTCCATGCGGTTGTCGTGGAAGCCGCAGTCTGCGACGGCGACCTTGTAGAAGTCGGCGTGGTCGAGCACCGCGCGCATCGCGTTCTGCCCGCCGGCGCTGCCGCCGAAGATCCCGACGCGCGCGAGGTCGAGCGACGAGTCGCGCGCGGCGAGCGCGCGCAGCCACGCGATTCGATCGGGGAAACCCGCGTCCTTCAGGTTCTTCGCGCAGACATCGTGGAAGGCCTTCGAGCGCCAGTTCGTGCCCATGCCGTCGATCTGGACGACGATCGCGCCGAGCTCCGCGTACTCGCGCGAGCGGCTCGAGAGGTCGAACCACTTCGGCACATGCTGCCCATGCGGGCCGGCGTAGATGTTCTCGATCACGGGATAGCGCTTCGCGGGGTCGAACCCGCTCGG
>JBEGVQ010000043.1:0-8419 GCA_041178345.1 Acidobacteriota bacterium
GACGAGCTGCACCCCAATGAAGACCAGCATCACGCCCAACAACAGCAACGGGCGGTCGGCAATCCCCTGGTGCAGGACCAGCCGGACGTAGGCCAGCCAGCCGGTGATCGCGGTGCCCAGGCCGCCGGCAATCAGGCCGAGCAACCCGAAGATGTGCAACGGGCGCGTCGAGTAGCTCAGCAGGAACTTCACGGTCGCCAGGTCGAGCACGACGCGCACGACGCGCGACAGCCCGTATTTGGTCACGCCGGCGCGGCGGGCGCGGTGGTTCACTTCGATCTCGGCAATCTTCACGCCGATCTGGCTGGCAATCGCCGGCAGGAACCGGTGCATCTCGCCGTAGAGCCGCAGCGGCTTGATCACTTCGGACCGGAACACCTTGAGCGAACAGCCGTAGTCGTGCAGCGGTACTCCGGTCGCCCACGAGATCAGCTTGTTGGCCAGGATTGACGGCACGCGCCGCGTGATGAACGTGTCCTTGCGGTCCTTGCGCCAGCCGCACACGATGTCGTGGCCCTGTTCGATCAGGGCGACCATCGCGGGAATGTCGCGCGGGTCGTTCTGCAGGTCGCCGTCGGAGGTGACGACCAGGCGGCCGCGCGCGTGGGCAATCCCGGCCGCAAAGGCGGCCGTCTGCCCGAAATTGCGGCGGAAACGAATAACCCGCAGCCGCGAATCGGTCGCCTGCAGCGCCGCGAGCCGCTCGAACGAATCGTCCGTGCTCCCATCGTCCACGATGATGAGCTCGTAGGCGCGGCCGTACTGGCTCAACGTCTCGGTCAGCTCCTCATAAAGGGGCTTGAGGTTGGGCGACTCGTTGTGGACGGGAATGACGATCGAAAGCTCAGGATGCATTGAGCGGGACGAGGCATTATATAGCGAGACCGTGCCCCGTTTCGATCCCCTTTCGCGTGCGCTGGGCGCCGTGGCCGCCCTGCTGGGCACGGTCGCGGCGGCCTGGTACTGGTCCGCGGGCCTCACCCTGAGCCACTACGACGCCAAGGCGCACCTGGTGGTGGCCAGGCGCATCCTCGACAGCCTGACGCCGAGCTGGGAGCAGATTGGCGCCGTCTGGCTCCCCTTGCCCCACGTGCTGAACGCCCTGCCGGTGCAGATCGACTGGATGTACCAGACCGGCGCCTCGGCCATCTTCCTTTCGATCGTCTCGTTTGCGGTGACCGTTGCCTGCCTGTCGGCCCTCGTGCTGAGGGTGACCGGGTCGCCATGGGGCGCGGCCCTGGCGGCCGCCCTGTTTGCCGCCAACCCGAACGTGCTCTACCTGCAGAGCACGCCGATGACCGAGCCCTTGCTGTTCGCGCTCTCGGGCCTGGTCGTCTTGCACCTGGCACAGTGGGCGCTGTCGGACGCCGTGGCGGTCCCGCGCGCGGCGGGCTGGACCATCGTCGCCGCATGCCTGACCCGCTACGAAGCCTGGCCCATCGTCGGCGCGGCCATGGTGCTGGCCGCGTGGGTGAAATGGCGCCTGGGCACGCCGCTGGGGCCGGTCGCTGAAAGCACCGCGTGGCTGCTGCGCTACCCCGCCGGCGCCGTGCTGTTCTTCATGGGCATGAGCTTCGCGAGTATTGGCGAGTGGTTCGTGACCGGCGGATTCTACGTTCCCGACCTGGCGTTACAGGGCCAGCCGGCGGTGGTGGCCGAGGCGATTCTCACGGGCGTGGCTGACCTCGGCGGGGCCCGGCTCGTGCTGGCCGCCCAAATCTCGGCCATCGTCCTTCTCGCCGGCGCCGCGTGGCGCCGGTCTTCGAGCGGCCTGGTACTGCCAATTGCGCTTTTGGCAGCGGCCGCCTTGCCCTTCTACGCGTTCGTCTCGGGCCACCCATTCCGCATTCGCTACGAGGTGCCGCTGATCCTGGGCTGCGCCGCCTGCATCGGCGGGGCCGTGGGCATGGCCCGGCGCGCGGCGGCGCCGATTGCGCTGGTGCTGTTCGCCGCGATCGCGTGGCAGGCGCGGCCGTTCGATCGCCAGGCGCCGATGATCGTCGAGGCGCAGCTCGATCGCCAGAACGGCATTGGCCGGCAAGCAGTCACCGCCTGCCTGCGCGACACGTACGACGACACCACGATCATGGCGAGCATGGGCGCCCTCGCGCATTACATGCAGGAGCTGTCGCTCGCGGGCTTTCACATCGCCGACTTTCTCCATGAAGGCAGCGGACCCACCTGGCAGGCCGCCTACGCGTCCGGCCCGGCCGCATTCACCGGCTGGGTATTGATCGAGGAAGCCGCCGAGGGCGGCGACATGCTGCACCAGAAAACCACGACCTGGCCTGGGTTCCTGGCGGGATTCGAGCGGGTGTGCGAAGGCGGGAACGTCGCGCTCTATCGGCGGCGGGGTCAGACCCCTTCCCGCTAGTCTGTCGGGGTCAGCCCCCGAGAATCTGCAGAACTTCGTCGTGAATCAGGCCGTTGGTGCCGAGGATGTCGCCGGCATACGGATCCCACGGGCCGCCGTCCATGGCGGTGACCCGCCCACCGGCCTCCTGGAGAATCAGGGCCGCGGCCCGCGTGTCCCACGGCTTCAGGCTCGCTTCCCAGAACCCTTCCATGCGCCCGGCTGCAACCCAGCACAGATCGATCGCGGCCGACCCCAGGCGCCGCACCGCGCGCGCGCGCCGCAGCACCTGGCCGAACACGCGGACCAGCTCGTCGGGATCCTGCTGCACGTGGTACGGAAATCCGGTCACGAGCAGGGAGTCGAGCACGACCGCATTAGTCGACACCTGCAGCCGGCGCCCGTTCATCCGCGCGCCTTCGCCGGCCTCGGCCGTGAACAACTCCTCGCGATTGGGGTCGTAGACCGCGCCGATCACGGCCTGGCCGTCGATCTCGAGCGCCAGTGACGCGCAGAAGATCGGCACGCCGTGCGCAAAATTGGTGGTGCCGTCGAGCGGATCGAACACCCAGCGGTGACTGGCGCCGGTCGGCGCCGTGTCGAATTCCTCGGCGAGCACGTCGTGATCGGGAAACCGCTCGGCGACCATCGCGCGAAACATGCGTTCCACTTCGACGTCAACTTCGGTCACCAGGTCGATGGCGCCTTTCTTGTCAACGCGCACACCGGTGCCAAACTTGGCCATCTGCAGTTCGCCGGCCCGGATGACCGCCTCGACGGCCGTCGCAAGTAATGCTGGAGGGAGGCTCAACGTGAACCGACGGCTAGGCGGTGGCCCTGGCGACCTTCTTGACCATCCGGATCTCCATGCCGCCCGGCACCTTCTTCAGCACCGTTTCGTCCATGAAGTTGCGGATCAGGAAGATGCCGCGGCCGCTCGACTTGAGGATGTTCTCGGGCGCCAGCGGGTCGGCGACCTCCTCGGGCACGAAGCCCTCGCCCTCGTCTTCGATGCGAATGACCAGTTCGCCGGCATCGGTCGGCGGCACCGGGCTGAACTCCACCAGCACACGCTTGCTGCGGTCGTTCTTGTTCCCGTGCTTGATGGCATTGACCACCGACTCACGGACCGCAACGCTGACCCAGTGGAGCTGGTCCTCGTCGAGCCCGGCCAGCTTGCCAACGTGGTCGCTCACGACCTGTACGAAGTCGAGCATGTCGAACGCGCTGTTGAACTCAAGGCGGACCGTATGCGGTGGGATCATCGGTTCGGATTCGGGCTGCTACTGGCGTGGACGATTGCGATCGACAGCGGAACTAGCACCGGTCTGACGCGCCAGCATGTGCTGCTTAAGTACCATGGCGCTTCAGAGCCGGTCAAGTTGCTATAGTGGAACATGATGCGAGTGGCCGACCGAATTGCCGTGTCCCCCGCGCGCGCCGTTACCGGCGTGCTGCGAATGCCGGGGGACAAATCCATCTCGCACCGTTACGCATTGCTCGCGGCCATTGCCGATGGCCCTTCCACGATTGCCAATTATGCGCCCGGCGCCGACTGCGCATCGACGCTCACCTGCCTGGCGTCCCTGGGCGCTATCGTCTCACGAACCCCCGCCCCGGACGATGGAGATCCGCCGATTGTCACCCTCGAGGGCCGCAGCCTGCGCGGGCTGGCCGTGCCGGCCGCCCCGCTCGACTGCGGCAATTCGGGAAGCACCATGCGGATGCTGGGCGGGGTCATCGCCGCTCATCCCTTCATCTCGACCCTGGTCGGCGATGCATCCCTCTCGCGGCGGCCCATGCGGCGAATCATCGGCCCCCTGACGCAAATGGGCGCCACGGTGACCGCCGGCCCGGGCGACCGCCCGCCCGTGGTCATTCGCGGCGCCGACCTGGCCGGCATCCAGTTCTCGCCTGACACCCCCAGCGCCCAGGTCAAGTCGGCCGTGCTGCTGGCCGGCCTCCAGGCCGCGGGCCAGACCCGCGTTATCGAGCCGGCGTCGACCCGTGATCATACGGAACGGGCGCTGACCGCGTTCGGTGCAACGGTCACCATCGAAGGCCGAACGATCACCCTGCCCGGCGGCCAACGCCTGGCCGGCCGCCATCTGCGCGTGCCGGGCGACCTTTCGTCGGCGGCGTTCATGGCCGTCGCGGCTTCGGCCCTGGCCGGCTCGGACGTCACCATCACCGAGGTGGGTTTGAATCCAAGCCGCGCCGGGCTGCTCGACGTGCTGCGTCGCTTCGGCGCGGTGGTCGAAACGACGATCGAGGACGAGTGGCAGGGCGAGCCGGTCGGGCGCCTGCGCGTGCGGCACGGCGCCATGCGCGACCTCGTCATCACCCCGGCCGAGGTGCCCGAGGTGATCGATGAGCTGCCCGTGCTCGCCACGCTCGGCACCTTCGGCGGCAGCGTCACCGTCTCCGGCGCCGGCGAACTGCGCGTGAAAGAGAGCGACCGCATTGCCGAGCTGGTCGCCGGGCTGCGGGCGATGGGCGCGGATGCCGAGGAGCGGCCCGACGGCTTCCAGGTCCGTTCGGGGGGGCGCCTGACCGGCGGCATCGTCCACGCCCACCACGACCACCGGCTGGCCATGGCCTTTGCCATCGCCGCGCTCGGCGCCAGCGGCCCCACCATGATCGAAGGGGCCGACGCGGTCGCGGTGTCCTATCCGGCCTTCTTCGACGACCTCGCGAGGCTGACGCGTGAGGGCTGACAAGGTTTACCTGGTTGGCTTCATGGGCGCCGGCAAGACCACGGCGGCCCGCGCCCTCGGCAAGCGGCTCGACTGGAAGGTGGAAGACATCGACGCATCCATCGAGCGCGCCGAGCGCCGTGACATCCCCACCATCTTCCGGCAGGACGGCGAACCCTACTTCCGCAGCCGTGAACGCGAGGTGCTAATCGGCCTGCTCCCCGAGCGCGGCGTGGTCGTGGCATCGGGCGGCGGCACCTTCATGGACCCGGCCAATCGCGAGTTGATGCTCAAGGACGGCGCCGTGGTGTGGCTGGACGCTCCATTCGCGACCATTCTGACGCGAATTCCCCTGGACGGCCGCCGGCCGCTGGCGGCCGATCGCCTGGAGATGGAACAGCTCTATAATCAGCGCCTCACGGCCTACCGCCAGGCGCACTTCAGGGTGGACGCAGGACGGGGCCCCGTCGAGGGGCTCGTTGACGCAATCATGGAGTGGTTGGACACCTAAATGCGCTACTTGGTCATCAGCGACATACACGCGAATCTCGAGGCCTATGAAGCGGTCATGGCCGCGGCGGCCCCCCTCGAGTACGAGCGGGTCCTGGTGCTCGGCGATCTCGTCGGCTACGGCGCCGACCCCAATGCGATCTGCGACCGCGTGCGCGCGCTGGCGCCCGAGGCGTTGATTCGCGGCAACCATGACAAGGTCGGCTCCGGGGTCGAGAGCCCGGAAGGGTTCAACGCCGTGGCCCGCAGCGCCATCCGCTGGACCTACGACCAGCTGACGCCGGAGAACCGCGAGTGGCTGGCCGGCCTGCCGGCGGGCCCCCTCGTGGTGGATGACGTCATCGAGATTTGCCACGGCACGCCATTCGACGAAGACGCATACGTCTTCGACGACCTCGACGCGCTGCGTGCCATGCACGCGGCGCGGCGGCCGCTCTGCATGTTCGGCCACACCCACGTGCAGGTCGGCCACTACCGGTCGCGCGATCAGTTCGGGTTGTCGACCGCCGACGACCGCCGGCCGTTCACGATCAGCCTCGACGAGGCGAATCGGTACCTGGTCAATCCTGGTTCAGTGGGCCAGCCGCGCGATGGCGATCCGCGAGCCGGGTTCGCGATCGCCGACACGGCGGCGCGCGAAGTGACGATCTACCGGGTGGAATATCCGATCGCGAAGGCGCAGGCGAGAATCCTCGAGGCGGGCCTGCCCGACGTACTGGCCCAGCGCCTCGCCCTCGGCCGCTAGCGCGGCGGGGTCAGGCCCCGGTTCTCTTGGCGCGCTCTTCCCGCTTCCGCAACTCCGACGCCAGCGCGTCTTGCGCCGCGCGCGAGCCGAGAATCCAGCCGATCACCACCCCGACGATCAGCACGCCGGGAATGAAGATGAAGTGCGATGAGGTCATGCCCTCCATCACTGGCCCCGGCGTTCGAGTGCGGTTAGCTCGGCTTCGACCTTCTGGAGGCGGCGCGCAATCGACCAGACATAGCCGAGCAGCACGACCCAGACAAACCCGTACGCGCCGCCGACCATAGTGAAGGCGGGGATCTGCTCGCCCTCCGGGATATCGGACACGGGGAGGAACTCGCTTTGCGGGGGCGGTTGCCTCGCGTGAACAGCCGCCGGCCACCCGGCGGGCGCCAGCACCAGGAGCAGCAGCAGTAGTCGACTGAATCGCATCACGCTTCGTCCTCGGCAAGGTAAAGGGCTTCGACCCGGCTGCGCTGGTGCTCGAGCCGGGCACGCAGGTTCAGCAGGGCCACAAACAACATGGTGAACGCCGCAAAGCAGAACCACAGCGGAATGCCCATGTCCGTCGGCAAGGTGGGCACGACCGAGGTCTGCGGATGCAGTGTCCGCCACACGTTCACCGACACGTAGATGAACGGCACGTTCGCCATGCCGAACAGGGCCATGCCGGCCGCGAGCTTGTCGGAACCGGGACCGCCGTAGCGGCGCAGCAACAGGTACGCGCTGAAGATCATCCACAGCAACAAGCTCGACGTCAGCCGCGGATCCCACACCCACCACACGCCCCACGCCTTGCGCGCCCACAGCGGTCCGGTGACGAGCGTCAGGGTGCCGAATACGAGTCCCAGCTCAGCCGCCGCAATCGCCCAGCCGTCCGCCGATGCCTTCTTGCCGAACAGGAACATCGCGCTGGCCACGCCGCAGATGAGCGCCGCGATCAGGAACAGGATCGCCGCCGGGAAATGAAAGTAGAAGATCTTCTGGACCAGGCCCATCGTCGATTCGTAGGGCGCCGCGTTGATGATCCAGGGCGCCACGCCAAGCATGACGGCCGACAGGCCGATGAGCACCGGGTTGAGTCTGGTCATGGGCTGCCTGAAATTCTACTCCGTCATCACCGGTTCGAACGTCCAGAGTGCGAGGGTGATGAAAATGACGTCCCAGAAGACCAGCAGGCCAATCCAGAACTGCGCCATCGGCAGGTCGGGCGTGGCCTGGAACAAGGCCGCGGTGCCGCGGACGCCGGCGATCATCACGGGAATGGTGATCGGATACAGCAGGACCGGCAACAGCGTGTCCCGGCTGCGCACCCGCACCAACATGGCCGCGAACAACGTGCCGACCGCGGCAAAGCCCAGCGTGCCAAGGGCCAGCAGCGCCGCCAGCCGCCCCGGATAGGCCAGGACCGGGGCGTTGAAGAGCAATCCGATCAGCGGCACGAGCACGATCTCCACGAGGGCCAGCAGGACGAGGAGACCGAGCAGCTTGCCGGCGTAGATCGCCGGCCGGTCCGATGGCGCCAGCAGCAGCGCCCGCAGCGTGTCGTTATAGCGTTCGCGCTCGAACGTGCGCGCCATCGCGAGGGTGCCCGAGAACGAGACCGCCACCCACAGGATGCCCGCCGCCACATCGTCTGGCGCGCGGCCCTCGCGCACGATGGCGAACGAGAAGACGAGCACCACCGACACCGCGAAGAACAGGGTCGTGAGCAGCACTTCCTTGCTGCGCACCTCGACCGTCAGGTCCTTGCGCATCACGTGCCAGGCCACCCGAAAGAAACTGCCAATCATTGGATGGCGAGCCGGTAGCGTTCGCTGAGGCCACGGCTGTCGGAATCGGTGCCGACAATGCGGCCGTTCTTTAGGAAGATGGCCCGGCTCAGCAAACCGTCAGCCACCTCGAGGTCGTGAGTGGCGATCACCAGGATGCAGCCGGCCCGCTGCCGCTCGCGCAACCGCGCCACCAGGGCCGTCGTCGAGGCCTGATCCAGTCCCGTGAAGGGTTCGTCGAGCAACACCAGCCGCGGGTCGTGCAGCAGCGCCCGCTCGAGCGCCGCCCGCTGGCGCATCCCGCGCGAGAACCCCGACACGAGGTCGTCACCGCGATCGGCGA
>JBEGVQ010000044.1:0-17927 GCA_041178345.1 Acidobacteriota bacterium
CGGCAAGTCGTTCACGTTCAACACGCACCGGATTGGCGGCGTGGCCATCGACAGCGACGGCCAGGGCCTGCCCGAGGCCACGCTCGAGGCCTGCCTCGGCGCCGACGCCGTGCTGCTTGGCGCGGTCGGCCACCCGAAGTTCGATGGCCGCCTCCCCTCGCAACGGCCCGAGGCGGCGCTACTCGCCTTGCGGCAAGCGCTCGGCGGCTACGCCAACCTGCGCCCGGCCATCTGCTACGCGCCGCTGGCGAAGCGCACGCCGTTCCAGCCAGAGAAGGTGAAGGGCGCCGATATCCTGATCATCCGCGAGCTGCTGGGCGGCCTGTACTTCGGCGAGCCGCGCGGCTTCGAGGCGTCTGGCGACACCGCGTTCAACACGTTGATCTACTCGCGTCATGAAGTGGAACGGGTCGCTCGCGTCGCCTTCGAGCGCGCGCGCGAGCGGCGCGGCCGGGTCGCCTCGATCGACAAGGCCAATGTGCTCGAGACCTCGCAGCTGTGGCGCAAGGTGGTGTCCGAAGTCGCCAAGGAATACCCGGATGTCGCGCTCGAACACGTGTTCGTCGATACCGCGGCCATGCGCCTGGCGACCTCGCCCACGAGCTTTGACGTGATGCTGTGCGACAACCTGTTCGGCGACATCCTGAGCGACCAGGCGGCCTCGATCGCCGGCTCGCTTGGCGTGCTGCCGTCGGCCACGCTCGGCGGCCGCGTGGGTCTGTACGAGCCGGTGCACGGCTCGGCCCCCGACATTGCCGGCAAGGGCTGGGCCAACCCGATCGGCGCCATTGCCAGCGCCGCCATGCTGCTTCGCTTTACTGCGAAGATGGCCAAGGAAGCCGCGGAAGTCGAACACGCCATCGAAGATGCGCTGGCCGCCGGCGCGCGAACGCGCGACCTCGCGGGTCCCGGCGAGCGCGTGCTCTCGACCCAGGAGATGGGCCAGGCCGTCGAAGACGCGCTGGCCGACGTGCGAGACAGGCGGCATTCGTATCATGCCGTCTAATTTCTGGGCAGCCGGGCAGCCGGGTACCCAAGGCCCGAAAACCCTGCTCGACAAAGTCTGGGACGCGCACGTGGTCCGGGTCCTGGACGATGGCCGCAGCCTGATCTACATCGATCGGCACCTGGTTCACGAGGTGACCTCGCCGCAGGCCTTCGAAGGCCTGCGCCTGGCCGGCCGCAAGGTGCGCCGGCCCGACCTCACCTTTGCGACGGTCGATCACAACGTGCCGACCGCCGGCCGCGACCTGCCCATTGCCGATCCGCTGGCGCGCGCGCAAGTCGAAGCCCTGCGCAGTAACGCGCCGGCATTCGGGGTGCCGCTGTTCGACTTTGACAGCGGCCGCCAGGGCATTGTCCACGTGATCGGTCCGGAGCTCGGCCTGACCCTGCCGGGAACGACGATCGTGTGCGGGGACAGCCACACCAGCACCCACGGCGCGTTTGGCGCGCTGGCGTTCGGTATCGGGACCAGCGAGGTGGAACACGTGCTCGCGACGCAGTGCCTGGTGCAACAGAAACCCAAGGCCATGCGCGTGCAGTTCACCGGCACGCTGATGCCCGGCGTCACCGCCAAGGACGTCGCGCTCGCGTTGATCGCCCGCCTCGGCTTCAGCGGCGGCACCGGCTATGCGCTCGAGCTCGGCGGCCCCCTGGTGGCGTCATTCTCGATGGACGAGCGCATGACGCTCTGCAACATGAGCATCGAAGCCGGCGCGCGCAGCGCCCTGGTGGCGCCGGACCAGACGACCTATACCTATCTCAAGGGTCGCCCGCACGCACCGCGCGGCGCCGATTGGGACGCCGCTCTCGCAGGCTGGCGCCAACTGCGCAGCGACGACGGCGCCAGGTTCGATGCCGGGATCACCATCGACGTCAGCGCGCTGGCGCCGGTCGTGACCTGGGGCACGCGTCCCGACATGTCGCTGCCCATAACCGCCAACGTTCCCGACCCCAGTGCAGCAGCTTCTGAAGGCGACGCCGCGGCGATGGCGCGCGCCCTCACCTACATGGGCCTCACGCCCGGCACGCCACTCGCATCGGTGCCTGTGGACCGAGTGTTCATCGGCTCGTGCACCAATGCCCGCATCGCCGACCTGCGCGCCGCGGCGGACGTGGCCCGCGGCCACCGGGTCAAGGCCGGGGTCCGCGCGCTCGTGGTACCGGGCTCACAACAGGTCAAGGCCGAGGCCGAACGCGAGGGCCTCGATCGCATTTTCGCTGCGGCCGGCTTCGAGTGGCGCGAACCGGGCTGCTCCATGTGCCTGGGCATGAACGACGATGTGCTGGGCGAGGGTGAACGCTGCGCCTCGACCAGCAACCGCAATTTCGAAGGCCGCCAGGGCCGCGGTGGGCGCACGCATCTCGTCAGCCCGGCCATGGCGGCTGCCGCCGCCATCGAAGGCCATTTCACCGACGTGCGGCGGTGGGAATACCGATGATGGCTACGCCCTTCCGCATCCACCAGGGCCGCGTGGTGCCGCTGCGCCGGAGCCACGTCGATACCGACCAGATTATCCCGAAGAACTTCCTCAAGCGCATCGAGCGCACCGGGTTTGGGCCGTTCCTGTTCCACGACTGGCGGCGGACCGCTGCGGGCGAACTGGACCCGGCGTTCTCGCTGAACCAACCGGCTTTTGCCGGCGCCACGATCCTGGCGGCCGGGCCGAACTTCGGCTGCGGCTCATCGCGCGAGCACGCGGCGTGGGCGCTGACCGACGCCGGCTTTCGCGTGGTGCTGGCACCGTCGTTCGCCGACATCTTCCGCAATAACGCGGTCGGCAACGGCCTGGTGCCGGTCGCCATTGCCGAAACGGCGGTCAACACCATCCTCGACCGGGCCGACGCCGGCACCGGCTACGAACTGACGATTGACCTCGAGCAACGTGAAGTGCGCGATGCGCACGGCCTGCGCGAACCTTTTGCGTTTGACGAGGCGTCGCGGCAACGGCTGCTCGAGGGCAAGGACGAAATCGATCTGATTCTGGCCAACGAAGCGGAGATTTCGGCGTTCGAACAAGGACGAGACGGCACCCCATAAAGGGGCGCCCTACAAGACTCGTCGTTCTGGTCGTGCCTGCACGAGCTGAAGCGGATCGTCGATCTGATGTATCGCGGCGGCCTGGCTAGATGCCGTGGCCGTAGCCGGAATCGTGACCGAAGCCCGAGTCGAACACATCGACATACACCGGCATCGGCGTCGCGACCGGCTCGGCGGCCTGGCGTGGCGCCGGTGAGTCGACCATCAGGATGACGGCGCGCACGCCGGCCCCCTGATGCGTGCGTACCGCGCGCTCGACCGCCTGGCACAGTAAGGCGAGGGCCGCATTATTGCGGTCCGGCTCCTGCATCCGTCCGTTCACCCACACCGTGGGATTGCTACTACTGCCTTCCATGATCACTTCCCCTTATCGGCTCGATTGCCAAATCAATAAATCCGACCCAAATCACCAGGTCACGAGATCCCTAAATGAAAAAGGCCATCTCCCCCTGCGGGTGATGGCCCTTTTGAATTCTGCTGTTGCTCTCTGGGTTACATCATCCGCTGATCAGGTCGAAGGGTAATCAGACCCAGCAGTAGCCAGAGCCCCAGGCCGACACCCGTAAGGACCACAAACGCGTACCCACGCGCCACCCGTGCGCGCACGGCTTCCCCGCTGGGCAGGCCCAGGAAGGGACGGCGAACGGCTACGACAGCTTTCATAGTAAGCAGAGCTTATCGAGCGAGGGCCATATCGGTCAAGTCCCTTATGGCCTGGGATACCGCTTGAGGATCTCGCGCAGTCGGTCGAGCGGCAGGGCCTCAACGGTGCCGCTCCGGCTGGTCATCGGCGTCGCCATGAGGAGCGAGTTATAAACCGCCTCTTCGGTGGCTTCGAGGGCGGCCTGGAAGAGCGCCGAGACCCCGTCAGTCGGCAACAGGGTCCTGGCTTGGGGAGCTGAAGACCCAAACCGGGTGCGCAAGTCGGGCGCCGTCGAAAAGGCGATGGCAAAGTCGCCGCTGCCGTTGCTGAACGACGAACCGGTGCGCGCCAGACCATAAATGGCCCGGGCGGCCACGCGCTTCAGGTCGCGGGCGTCGATCGGCGCGTCGGTCGCGACGACGATCATGCAGGAACCGTCGCCGACCTCGGGCTTGTCAGGCCTGGGCTGATAGGCGTAGCGGCCGAGCAACTGCCCCACGGGCGCCCCGCCCATCGTCAGCACGCCGCCGTAGTTGGATTGCACGATCACGCCGAGCGTATAGCCGCCCTGCGCCGCCGGCAGCTTGCGCGACGCCGAGCCGATGCCGCCCTTCCAGCCAAAGGCCTGCGTGCCCGTGCCCGCACCAACGCTGCCTTCCGGCACCACGCCGGTCGTCGCGGCCTTGAGCGCCTCCAGCACGTGCTGGGGCCGCACGTGCTGCCCGCGAATGTCGTTGAGGCCGCTGTCGTTGGTCTCTCCCACCAGGGCGTTCACCGAGCGCACGTTCTGGTTGCCCGGCTGATCGAGCGTCCAGCGCACGAGCCCATCCATGGCGGCACCGACGCCAAGGGTGTTCGTGAGCGCGACCGGCGTCTCGATCGTGCCGAGCTCATCGACTTGCGTCGAGCCGGCCAGCTTGCCAAACGCGTTGCCGATGAAGACGGCGCCCGGCACCTTGTTCTGGAACACGTTACCGGCGTGGGGCACGACCACGGTCACCCCGGTGCGGACGTGGTCGCCGGCGATTAGCGTGGTGTGTCCCACGCTGACCCCGGCCACGTCGGTGATCGCATTGAGCGGCCCGGTGGCGAACACCCCCGGCGCCAACCCGAGGTCCCTCGCGCGCAGCCGTTCCGTCTGGGCAAACCCCACCGATGAGGCCAGCAACGCGATAGCCAGTGCCAGTTGTCGCATGGGCGCATGATACGATTTTCCCGGTCGCATGCGGCACATCCCCATCGAAGCCATCGACGAAGCCGCGGGGCACGTCTACGACGCCGCCGTTCGCACGCCGCTCGTCAAGCTCGACCTGCCGTTTGACGGCGACGGCCCACCGCGTCCCGAGATCTACCTGAAGCTCGAATCGCTGCAGCCGATCGGCTCGTTCAAGATCCGCGGTGCGTGGAATGCCGTGCGCAAGTTGAGCGGCGCGCAAATGCGCGACGGCGTGTGGACGGTCAGCGCCGGCAACGCCGCGCAGGGCGTGGCCTTTGCCGCGCGCCGCGCCGGCGTGCCGTGCTCGGTGATGGTCATGGACACCGCCCCCCAGACCAAGCTGCGCGCCATCGAGCGCCTCGGCGCCGCCATCGTCACAGCCAGCTACGACGAGTGCTGGCACACCGTCATCGCCCACGCCTCGCCGCGCATGCGCGGTCATTTCGTGCATCCGTTCGATGACGACGACTTCATCGCCGGCAACGCGACGGCTGGTCTCGAGATTCTCGAAGACCTGCCCGAGGTCGATGCGGTGGTGGCCTCGCTCGGCGGCGGCGGGTTGCTCGCCGGCATTGGCTCGGTGATGCGGGCGCGCAAGCCGTCGGTGAAGATCTATGCCGCCGAGCCGGCGACCGCCGCGCCGCTCGCGACGTCACTGGCCAGGGGCGAGCCAAGCTACTTCGACGCGTGGACCGCGTCGTTCGTCGACGGCGCCGGCGGCAAGTCGGTGCTGACGACGATGTGGCCGCTGCTGAAGGAACTGGTCGATGGCTCGATCGTGATGGAGCTCACCGACATCGCGGCCGCGATGCGCTATGCGGCCGACCGCGTGCACGTCGTCGCCGAGGGCGCCGGCGGCTGCGCGATTGCCGCGGCCATGAGCGGCCGGGCCGGCACCGGCAAAATCGTCGCCGTCGTCTCGGGCGGCAATATCGACCTGGCAAGATTCGCCGCGCTGGTTGCCGCGACCGAATAGGACAGCTGTAGATGTCAGAGGAACGTTTCTCCGCCGGGACCGTCTTACCGGCGCGCATTCACCGCCTGCACGAACTCGCCCTCGACTTGTGGTGGAGCTGGGACAAGCGCGCGCGTGAAGTCTTTCGCCGCCTCAACTACGAGCTGTGGCGAGCGACCGACCACAACCCGGTGCGCATGCTGCAAAGCATCACCGCCGCGCAACTGGCCGCCGCCGCCGGCAACGAGGCTTTCCTGAAGGCGTACGACCAGGCCATCTTCGGGCTGGACAATGCGCGGACCCAGGCGCACCCGTGGTGGAAAGAACGCGAGTCGCTGATCAACGGCAGCATCGCCTACTTTTCGGCCGAGTTCGCGTTGCACCAGTCGCTGCCCATCTACGCCGGCGGCCTCGGCGTCCTGGCGGGCGACCACTGCAAGGAAGCCGCCGATCTCGGCGTGCCGCTGGTCGGTGTGGGCTTCATGTACCCGCAGGGTTATTTCCTGCAGCGCATGAGCAACGAAGGCTGGCAGGAAGAGCGCTACCAGCGCATTAGCTGGACCGAGGCGCCGATCGAGGCGGCCCTCACGCCCGACGGCAGGCCCTGCATCACCGCGGTGCCGCTCGGCGACCGCACCGTGCTGGCCGCGGTGTGGCGGGTGCGGCTGGGCAAGGTCCGGTTGTTCCTGCTCGACACCGACCTGGCCGAGAACGCGCCGTGGGATCGCGAGCTGTCGGCGCGGCTGTACGGCGGCAACCATGAAACGCGCATCCAGCAGGAGATCCTCCTCGGCCTCGGCGGCGTGCGGGCCCTGCGCGCGCTTGGCATCACCCCGGCGGTGTGGCACTTGAACGAAGGCCACGCCGCCTTCGTAGCGCTGCAGCGCATCCGCGAAGGCATCGAGAAAGGCCAGTCGTTCGACGAGGCCCTCGACACCGTGCGCCGGTCAACCGTGTTCACCACGCACACACCGGTGCCGGCCGGCCATGACGCGTTCCCGTTTCACCTGGTCGAGAAGCATCTCGCCGGGTCCTGGGGTGAGATCGGCGAACACCGGCCACGGTTCCTGGCCCTGGGCGAGTACGACAACGGCAGCGGGAACGGCTCGCAGTTCAACATGACCGCCCTGGCCCTCAGGAGCGCGAGCCACGTCAACGGCGTCAGCGCGCTGCACGGCGAGGTGACCCGAACCATGTGGCGGCCGGTATGGCCGGAGCTGCCGGCCGAGCAGATTCCGGTGCGCAGCATCACCAACGGCGTGCACGTGCCGACGTGGATGGCGGGCGCGGTGTTCGAGTTGCTGAACCAGCACTTCGGCCCGGGCTGGCTCGACCAGGTGGACGACCCGGCCATGTGGGAGCGGCTGCTCGACATTCCCGACGCCGACATCTGGGCCATGCGCCACGAGATGCGGACCGACTTGTTCAGTTTTATCCGCGAACGCATGCGCTCGCGCTGGTCCGACGAGCACGTCAGCCCCTCGCGCATTGTCGCCGCCGGCAGCATGCTCGATCCCGGCGCCCTGACCATCGGCTACGCGCGCCGGTTCGCGGGCTATAAGCGGCCCGAGCTGATCTTCCACGACCCGGACCGGCTGGCGCGGATCCTGACGGCGGTCGATCGCCCGGTCCAGATCGTCTTTGCCGGCAAGGCGCACCCGGCCGACGAGCCGGCCAAGCATCACCTGCAGCAGGTGTTCCGCCACGCCCTCGACCCGGCGTTCGCCGGCCGTCTCGCCTTCATCGACGACTACGATCTGCACCTCGCCCACTACCTGGTGCACGGCTGCGACGTGTGGCTGAACAACCCGCGCAAGCCGCTCGAGGCCAGCGGCACCAGCGGCATGAAGGCGGCCTTGAACGGCGTGCCGCACCTCAGCATCGGCGACGGCTGGTGGGCCGAGGGCTTCAACGGCAAGAACGGCTGGCTGATTGAAAGCCACACCAATCCCGACGACCACGCGGCGACCGATGCCGCCGACGCCGAGTCGCTGTACTCGCTGCTCGAGACCGAGATCGTGCCGGCGTTCTACGACCGCGATGCCGGCGGGCTGCCGAGCCGCTGGATCCAGGTGGTGCGCGAGTCGATGCGATCGAACATCCCTCGCTTCTCGACGCGTCGCATGGTCAAGCAGTACATCACCGAAATGTACGCCCCGGCCGCGAGCCACGGGAAGACAGCCACCGATTAGACACCGATCAAACACAGATTTTTCTTGGGTTTGTCGGCGCCTGATCGGTGGCGGTTTTTCTGCGGCTTTATCGTAGCCGGCTGACGCTGTCGATCGCCTCGGCGTACCACTTGCGCCACGCGTCGAGAATCTCGGGCGTGGCGCTGTTGGACTTCTCGGTGGCCAGGCGCGCGTCGCGCGCGGCTTCCATCAACCGCGTCATCGCACCAACCTCGCCCTGGCCCGCCGCTGCCAGGTAAAGGGTGGTCGTGGCCACGGCAATGCCGACGTGCTGCATCTCAGCCGGGCTGGTCTTGTCCACGGTGTCGAGATTGGTGTGGTAATAGCGGTCGGTGAAGTGCCAATTGAGCAGGGCCGGCACGCCGAGGTCGGTGAACACCGTGTGATCGCTGCCGCCCTCGTAGGGGTTGGTGCGCACCACCCAGCCGGTGTCGCGGGCGCGGCGCAGGCTGACCGCCAGGTGCAGGTCGTTCAGGAAGCTGCCGCGCACGGCCGCCGGATCGACCTTGCCTTTCCCCCACTCCGAATGCGGATCCGACGGCCGGTCCCAGATCGCCGACGGGTCGGGGCCCTTTTCAATCAGGAACGTGCCACCGGTCTTGGCGGTATCCTGGCCGGTCATGTCAAGCGACAGCATGGCGAGCACCCACTTGGCGTCTTCGGGGTGATCCTTGATCCATTGCTGGCTGCCGCGAATCTCGTCCACCCACAGAAACGTGATGGTGCGCTCGGGTGCCGGCGCCGCGCCGCGGCGCACCGCGTCGTGAATGGCCAGCGCCGCCGCGAGCAGCGTGCCGCAACCGCTGGCATTGTCGTTGGCGCCCGGTTCCTGCACGTGCGCGACCAGCAGCACGCGCTCGGCGGCTTTCGAACGGCCGGGGATCTCGACGGCCAGCGTCCGATTCGGCCGGCGATGGAACACGGTGTCAATTTCGGCGTGCACCGTCACGGCCCCCTGGGCCAGCGCCTCGCGCAGCCGGCGCGCCGCGCGCGGCGTCGACTTGAAGCCGAACGACCGGCGCGCCTCGTCGAACGGGATGCTTCCCCATTGGAGAACATCGGGCGTCTGCTCGGGCCGGGTATACGGGGCCAGGTCGGTCGAGATGACCCCGGCCGCGCCGCGCTCGCGCACCGCCTGTTGCCACGCGCTGCCGAGCGGCCCGCTGACGAGCACCACCGCGCCCTTGACGTCCTTGCCCTCGTAAGCAGCGGCGCTGTTGCCGGCGCCGGCGTCGACCAGGCGGAACGACGCACCGCCGGGGGGCGTGCTGAACGAGTTGATCGCCAGCGCCACGCGCTCGGCGTCACGCGACAGCACCACTTCGCCCGTGGGACCGCCCAGGCGCAGCGTCCCGGTCCGCTGCTCCCATCCCGTGCTCGCGTCGGTGAAGGTCTCGTAGCGCGGCGACAAGCCGGACGCGGCGAGCCGATCGAAGATGAATTGCTGCGACTGCTCGTACGCGGGATTACCGGCCAGGCGCCACATCGGCGCCATGACGCGGACGGTCGCCATGGCCACTTCGGCGTCGACCCGCGGCGCCAGCGCCTGGTAGATGGCCTCGGCCGCCGGCGGCAGCGTGCGATCGAGTGGCGGCAGGTGGAGTGGTACCTGCGCGGCAACAGTGGATGACAGCAACAGCACGAATACGCACTTTTTCATTTAGCTCGCTCCGCCGGTGCACCTTAGGCACCTTAGGCACCCTAGGCACCTTTGCCTCGTGAGGTACAATTCCCGTGTCATGTCTCGTAAGTCAATTGGCAACAAAAAGGGCTGCGCGCTCTGCAGCGCCAAGGAAGTCTCGGAGCCACGCGGCGAGGAACGCTATTGCCGCGACTGCTGGGACAAGAAGATCGCGGTCGAGGAAATCGTCGCGCGTGAGTTCGCGCTCAAGCGCTACATCCGCGCCCACAGCGCCGAGAAGTACCTCGTTTATCATTCCACGCAAAAGCGCCCGATCGGCCAGATCATCGTCGTGGACGACGGGTACGACCTGTTCCTGACGATGACCATCTACCCCAACTTTGCGTGGGACGACCCGGCGTACCACCTCGAGGGCGACCCCGAGGGCCGGACATTCGCGGAATTACTGGTTGATGTGGTGGCCACCGAGGTGATTGAGCCGTGGGGCGGCGGCAAGTGGCACCTGGAAGTCTTCCGGTCTACGGCGGCGGAGCCGGAAGACTGGAATGGCGAAATGTAGATATATAATCCGGCCTCGGAGGGTTCATCTGATGAAATTGCAACAGCGGTTGGCAGTGGCTGCGGCTTTGGGACTGCTACTCGCACCGGCGGCTTTCGCGGGCCAGGCGCCCGCGCCGGCAACGCCTGCGGCTCAGGCCGCACCTCGAAAGTTGATTTCACCCGTGCGTGGTGATGCGACGGTCGAGTACACCAAGCCCGTCACCAAGGTGGTCGGCACCAATGTCGTCACGACGATCACGATCAAGAACACGTCGGCCGCGCCGATCGCCGGCTTCAAGCTCGAGGAGAGCTGGATCGACAAGACCGGCACCTTGTCTGGTGGCGACACCTACCGCCACCCGAAGCCGTTCATGCCCGGCGAGGTAATCACGGTCACGCTGACCACGCCGAGGAACGCGCGCATGGCGAGCAACAGCTACAACTTCTCGCACGCCAACGGCGCGGTGAAGCCGAAGAGCGTGCCGAAGATTGTTCCGACGACCTAGGTCACGCCGAACGGCGTGACCCAGGCGCGCACGGGATTGACACTGCGGGCGGGACCGCTCCCAACGGAGCGGCTCCGCCCTTTTCTTTATCCGGCGATTCTATCGGCCAGGCCGGCCAGGATCGGCAACCGCACCGTGTCGCCCCGCCAGGTCTTCAGCAGCAGCACCAGCCACAGGGCCACCGCCCCCAGCCACACCAGGTTGCCAGCCGCTTGCAGCATCTGGAACGACGGGCCGTCAACAAAGAAGGCGACGGCGCTGGCGCCGCCCGACGCCAGCATCAGCAGCGACAGCGTCCCGAACACCAGTAATGACTGTGCGGCGTGAAAACGGACGCCGCGGTGGCGGCGTTCGGCGAACAGGAAGACCAGGCCGGTGACCCACCAGCCCGCGTAGCACAGCGCCGCGGCCAACCGCGCGTCGACCCCGGTGCTGGTCGACTCGGTCACTTAACGGCCTTCTCGAACCTGACCGGATCGGTCACCTTCGCCACCGAGACGATGTGCCCCGGCGAGGTCATGATCTGAGCCGCCACCATGCCGCGCTCCGGCGCGCGCTCGCGCCACTCGACCACCAGTCCGGAGGCGTCAGCGCGGGTGCCGACAATCTCCACGGCGTAGCCGGCCGAGGGCCGCGAGCCGAGGAAGACGGCGAGCACGGTGCGGGTGTTGAAGTCGACGGCAGGTGGCGGCCGGTGACCGGCATGTTCGCGCCACAGCGTCGTCCACTCGCCGGCCGAGTTGACCACCGCCTGCCGCGCCTCTTCGATACCGCTGGATGACGCGTGCGCCAGGGTCTCGACCGGGGCCGGCGCGGACTGCAGAAACGCCGCCAGCAGCACGGCGACCCAGGCCACTAGTTCTGCCTCGCGGCCGGCTGGCTGACGACCCGGAACACCACTTCCTGGGCGGTCGTCTCGCGGTCGCCGATCGATGGCGTGGCCTCGACCCGCAGTACGTACAGGGCAGGCGCCAGGTCCTTTAGCGGCACGCGTGCCAGGAAGCCGTAGCCGCCGGCGCCGGCGCCGCGCTCGCTGCTGTCGCGCTCTTCACGTGCCTGGAACACGGTTTGCCCGCCCTCCGCCTTCACGGTCGCCGTAATCGACACCTTGTGGGGCGCCTTGATGGTGTCGTAGATCTCGGCGAACAGGGCGATTTCGTCCTGCGCGGGGAATTCACGATAGCTCGAGAGTGGTCCCGGCAGCAGCTTCTCGAGCGGATCCTTGGGCCTGACGGTCGGCGCGATCCCGCTCATGGCTGACGTCAGGGCGAGGTTGCTCATCGACAGCGGGCGCCTGGCAAAGTCAGGCACCTCGAGATCGAAGGTCACCGAACCGGCTTTCAGGGTCTGGCGTTCCCGCACCGCCACGCGCAACTGGTAGCGGCCCGGGGCGAGGTCCATCGACTGGATCACGCGGAAGCCGCTGGCCTTCACGCGGCTGGCCGAGTCGGGCTTCATGTTCAGGTTCACGATGTTGCGATCGCTGTAGGTCGTCTTGCCCTTCTCGTCGGTGGCCATCGACATCACTTCGAGGTCGTTCTTGAACATGCCATCGGCCTCGGCGAACGGCAGCGTGCTGCCGTGGACCAGGGTCGAGATGACCACCGAGCCCTTGGGCGCCGGTCCCTTGAAGACGGCCGCGGTCATGCTGAGCGGGAGGCCGGGCAGTGGCAGCGGGCTTTCGATGGCGTCGCGCAGCTCGGGCGACGCCGAGTTGGCGGTGGCCGGCCTGGTTTCCGGCGCGCGGCCGCGCGGCGCGACGTAGCCCTTGCGAGCGCGGACCACCAGGCCGGGCTGGTTGTTCAGCTTGACCTCGATCTTGCGGAAGCGCCCGTCGCGCCGGTCGTTGGTCGAGTAGTACCCCATCACGTAGTAGGCGCTGTTATCGTCGACAATGCGCTGGAAGGCGGTGGCAAAGTCGTTGCGATTCACGACCGCGAAACCGCCGGTTTCTTCCGAGAGCACGCGCAGGCTGTCCTGGCCGAGCCGCACCTCGTTGAAGATGGCGCCGGCGCCGAGGCCGAGCGACGTGTCATCCGGGAACGACTGAATCGAGATCATGTCGTCGCCGGCGGTCGCCAGTCCGCGCGGGTCGACACCGTAGACCGCCACGTTGGCGCGCGTCGCCGCCGCGATCAGGTCGCGCGTGGCATCCATCACCACGGTCGCCTCGGAGTTGTTGAACACGTTGGTGATGTCGTAGTCGACGCCTTCGCTGAACAGCACGAGCGCCTTGCGGCGGCCGCGGATGTTGCCGAGGTACTCCGACAGGTTGCGGACGGTGTCGAGGGCGTTGCGGGCCTGGTAGCCGCGCTCGCGGTCGTCCAGGTCGGTCGGCTTCTCGCCGGCCATCGGCGAGCCGGCGTTCCGGTTGTAATCGTCGATCTTGTTCATGGTCGACGACCGCAGCTTCTGCCCCATGAACTTGTCAACCGCCTGCAGCAACAACCGCTGGTTGGTGGTGAAGTCCTGAGCGGCGTCCGAGCGGCCGCCGGTGAACACCACGGCCGCCATGTCGTTGCTGCCGATGTAGCGCTCGATGAACTGGCGCGCCGCGGCCTTGGTGCGGTTCGACCGCAGCGGATTGGTATGGAGGTCGTCGAGCACGATCAGGTAGATGCGGCCGTCGGCCGCCTGCAGGTTGTTGCGCACGTCCGGCTCGATCGGCCTCGAGGCAAACAGCGGCCGCTCCATCCGCTCGACCGGCAGGTTGACTAGCGAGAACGCGGTGACCTGCTGTGGCTTGCCGTCTTCGAGCACCTGGAAATCGGCCGGGCTGAGTCCGGGGATGAACTTGCCCTGCGCGTCGAGCACGCGCGCATCGACCTCGACGTAGTTAATCTCGGCACGGAACGTAATCGGCGGCGGCGCCGCTGGCTGCGCGGGCACGGCCGGTTGGCCCGCTTGTCCCTGGACCGGGCCGCCGGCGGCCACGATTCCCAAGATCAGCCCGCCGAGAAGTGCTGGTGTCTTCATATCGTTGTCAAGTCCCCGTGGTCCACCCGGGCGGCGCGCTGGCCGGCCGCCAGGTGGCGCACCGCTGATTATAGGACGCTTGTCCCGGACGGCTGGTTCTGCGCGTCCGCTATAATCGGATGACTATGCCCATGAACGTGGCCGCTGTCCAAGAGGCCCTTCGCGCCCATGGTCTCGACGCCTGGCTGCTGTATGACTTCCAGGGCTCCAATCCCGTGGCCTACCGCATGGCCGGCATGGGCGGCGCCGGGCACCTCGCGACGCGCCGGTGGTTCTACCTGATTCCGGCCAACGGCGAACCGCGGGCGCTGGTGCATGCCATCGAGCGCTACAACCTCGACCACTTGCCGGGCGCCAAGACCGTGTACGCCGGCCGCGAGCAACTGGAAGCCGGCCTCGGGGGCATCCTGAAGGGCCTCGCGCGCGTGGCCATGGAATACTCGCCGCGCTGCGCCATCCCCTACGTGTCGCGCGTCGATGCCGGCACCGTCGAACTGGTGCGCGGCTTCGGCGTCGAGGTCGTGTCATCAGGCGACCTGATCCAGCAGTTCGAGGCCTGCTGGAACGAGGCGGCAATCGCCACCCACCGGAAGGCCTCCGAGGCGCTCTATCGCATCAAGGACCGCGCGTTCGAATCGGTCACCCGGCGCCTGCGTGACGGCGTCTCAACCACCGAGTTCGACATCCAGCAGCAAATGGTGGGCTGGTTCCGCGATGAAGGCCTGGTCGCGGATTCGGCCCCGTGCGTCTCGGCGCAGGAAAACGCCGGCAATCCCCATTACCTGGCGTCGGCCACCGCGCACCGGGTGATTCGCAAGGACGAGCTGGTGCTGCTCGACTTGTGGGGCAAGCTGGCCGAGCCGGCCGCGGTCTATGCCGACATCACCTGGATTGGTTTCGTCGGAACCAACGTGCCCGATCGCATGACCAAGGCCTTTGCGGCGATTTGTGGCGCCCGCGATGCCGCCGTCGAGGTGGTCCAGGCGGCGGCCAGCGCCGGACGCGACGTCCGCGGCTTCGAGGCCGACCGTGCCGCCCGCAAGGTGCTGCAAGAGGCGGGCTATGGCGACGCCATCCTGCACCGCACCGGCCATAGCCTGGGCGAAAACGTCCATGGTAACGGCGCCCACCTCGACGATTACGAAACCCACGACGAGCGGCGCTTGTTGCCCGGCAGCGGGTTTACGATTGAGCCGGGTCTCTACTTCAAGGATTTTGGGGTTCGCACCGAGATCAACATGGTCTGGACCAGCGCCGGCCCCGAAGTGACCGGGCCTCGCCAAGCGGCCATCGTCACGCTAGTCTAGGAAGAGTCAATTCGCGGGTTAGTGGAGGTAAGGAAGTCATGTCGAGCCGGAAAACAACGCTGTTCTATTCGCTTCTGATCATGGTGGCATCGCTCGCGGTGGGGATGGTCATAGCCTCCCGCCTCGACCTGGCGCCGGCGTCCTCGGCCCAGACCATGGCCGCGCCGCCCATGAACAGCGCCCCGATCAGCGGCCCGGTCGACGCCGCGACCTTCCGCAACATCGCCAAGGCCATGAGCCCGGCGGTGGTCAACATCCGCAGCACCTCGACCCAGCGCGCGGCCGAGATGACGGAGTTCTTCGGCGGCGGCAACGACGACTTGCTGGAGCGTTTCTTCGGCGGCGGCGGACAGGGCCAGGGCGGCCGTCCACCGCAGCAACGCCCGCGGCGCGACCAGGAAACCCAGGCCGCCGGCACCGGCTTCGTGATCAGCAGGGACGGCTTCATCCTCACCAACAACCACGTGGTCGAGGGCGCCAGCAAGATCGAGGTCAACTTCCTTGGTGAAGAAAACGACATCTTCCACGAGGCCAAGGTCATCGGCCGCGACCCGCTGACCGACAGCGCGCTGATTCAGCTGGTCGAGCCCAAGAAGGACCTGGTCGAGGTCAAGTTCGGCGACTCGTCGAAGATGGAGCCGGGCGACTGGGTCATGGCCATCGGCAATCCGTTCGGCCTGTCGCACACCGTCAGCGTCGGCGTGATCAGCGCCACCGCGCGCTCGTTCCCGATCGCCGAACAGCGTTCCGCCGACGTGCTGCAGACCGACGCGGCCATCAACCCCGGCAACTCGGGTGGCCCGCTGCTGAACGCGCGCGGCGAAGTGATTGGCATCAATACCGCCATCTACACCGACTCGCGCAACGCCGGCAACATCGGCATTGGCTTTGCCATCCCGATCAACAACGTGCGCGAGCTGATTCCGCAGCTGCGCACCGGCAAAGTCACCCGCGGCGTCATCGGCGTGCAGGTCACGCTGGTGCCGACCGAAGCGCTCGCCGAGTTCGGCCTCAAGGAACGCAAGGGCGCGCTCGTCAGCGCGGTGACGCGCGGCCAGCCGGCCGCCAAGGCCGGCGTCGAGCCGGGCGACGTGATCATCGAGTTCAACGGCAAGCCGGTCAAGAACCGTGACGAGCTGGTCGCCACCGTCGTCGCCACCAGGCCCGGCACCACCGTGCCGCTGAAGGTCATGCGCGATCGCCAAGAGCGTACCCTGAACATCACCGTCGGCGAACTGGACCTGGAAAACGAAGGCAACCGTGCCGCGGCCACCCGTGAGACCACCGTCGAACCGGAGGAGCAGGCCTCACAGGGCTTTGGCCTGACGCTGACCGCGCTGACCCCGGACGTGCTGCGCCGCCTGCGGCTGTCGGCCGACACCGCGGGCGTGCTCGTGTCCGACGTCGAGCAGGGCAGCACCGCGTTTCGCCAGGGCCTGGCGCGGGGCGACATCATCACCCAGGTCAACCGCCGCCCAGTGCGCACGCCGCAGGAAGCGGGCCGCGCGCTGGGCGAGGTGCCGTCGGGTGGCACGGCGTTCCTGCTGGTGATGCGCCAGGGACAGGAGCAGTTCTTCACCGTCCGCAAGGAGTAATTGATGGCGCTCGAGCGCGAGATCAAGCTTCGTCTCAGCAGTGCCGACGAGGCACGAACGAAGATTCTCGCGCTCGGCGCGACTCCCCTGCACGGCCGCCGCCTGCAGGAAGATGCGCTGCTCGACACCGCAGACGAGGCGCTGCGCCGGCAGCGTTCGACGCTGCGCGTGCGCTCGGAAGGCGGCAAGAGCCTGCTCACGTTCAAAGGGCCACTCCTGCCCGGCCTGATCAAGATCCGCGAAGAACACGAGACGGTCGTCGCCGACGGCACCGCGCTACTGGCCATCCTCGAAGGCCTCGGCCTGCACATCTGGTTTCGCTACGAGAAGTACCGCGAGGAGTTCGAGGCAGACGATGTGGTGATGGCGGTGGACGAGACGCCGGTCGGCGTGTTCGTGGAGCTCGAGGGCGGCGAGGCGGCCATTCACGCCACGGCGGCGGCGCTCGGCTTCGCGCCGGCCGACTACATCACCGACTCGTATCGCTTCCTGTTCCTGCAGCATCGCGAGGCGAACGGGCTCGTCGGGCCCGACATGGTCTTCGCGGCCACCGAATGAGCCACCTTCGCTGAAGCTATGGTAGCCAAGTCTTTCCCATGGCCGGCCCTGGTGCTGACCGCCGGCCTGGCTACTCGTCTCCAACCCTTGTCGCAGGTGCGGGCCAAGGCGGCGCTGCCGGTCGCCGGCGAGGCGCTGGTGGTGCGAATTCTCCGTTCGCTGCGCGCGGCGGGCATCACCAGGGTGGTCCTCAACCTGCATCACCGCGCCGACACCATCACGCGTGAAGTGGGCGACGGGTCGTCGCTGGGCCTGTCGGTCCGCTACTCGTGGGAAAGCGAAGTGCTGGGGTCGGCCGGCGGGCCGGCGCGGGCGCTGCCGCTGCTCGAGGCGGACCGTTTTCTGGTCGTCAACGGCGATACCCTCGCGGACGTCGACCTCGCCGTGCTGGCCGCGCAGCACGTTGACACCAACGCGCTGGTCACGATGGCGGTGGTCGACGGCGACCCAAAGTACAACGGCATTGTCGCCAACGAGGCCGGCGTCGTCCGTGGCTTCGGCCGCGAGCCGGGTGCGTTTCATTTTATTGGCGTGCAGGCCGTGAACGCCGCGGCCTTCGCCGGGGTCAACCCCGAGACCCGTTCCGAAACCGTGCACGGGATGTATCCGGACCTCATCACGTCTCGACCCGGTAGTCTCCGCGTCATGCGCACAGCCGCGGAGTTCTTCGACATCGGCACGCCCCGCGACTACCTGGAGACGGCCTTGAAGCTGGCCGCGCGCGAAGGCCGGCCGCCCGATCGTGGACCAGGCG
>JBEGVQ010000045.1:0-5011 GCA_041178345.1 Acidobacteriota bacterium
CGCTGACCCGCACCGCCTACAACCTGGCCGCCTTCAATCCGTCGGCCGAGGAAGTGCGACAGGAAGTCGTCCGCGCCTTTCCTGGCGCCGAGATCACCTGGAAGAACGACACTAAACGGCAGGGCATCGTCGACTCGTGGCCCGAGGACGTGGACGACACCGCCGCCCGCCGCGACTGGGGCTTCGCCCCCGCCTATGACTTCACCCGCGCGTTCCGCGACTACCTGATTCCCACAATCGGTTCCCGTTATGCGAAATGAGAACGCTACCGAAGTCCGGCGAGGTTCGGGAAGGTTCCGGAGGTGCTGGAGGGTTCGTCACGTGTGCGTGCTTGCTGTCCTGCTGGGAGCGACGACCATGATGACCGCCCAGACTGCCGTGGATCCAATGCGCGGCGTCGCCGAACGTTACGTCAAGCTGGTGCTGGCCGTGGGGCAGCACGACGCCGACTACGTCGATGCCTTCTACGGGCCGGCCGAGTGGCGCAAGGAGGCCGAAGCGGCCAGGATGCCGCTCGCGGCCATCGATCAGCAGGCCGAGGCGCTGGAGAAGGACGTGGCCGTGGTCACGACGACGTCGCCGGTGGCGAAGGACGCTGAGCTGTGGGCGCTGCGCCGGCAGTACCTGGCCCGGCAGATGTCGGCGCTGCGGGCACGGGTCGCGATGTTGCAGGGCAAACGGCTGACATTCGACGAGGAGTCGCAGGCCCTGTACGACGCGGTCGCGCCGACCCAGACCGAGGTGGAGCTCGACGCTGTGCTCAAGCAACTCGAGGCCCGCCTGCCGGGCGAGGGCTCGCTGATCGAGCGCTACGACCGGTTCAAGCAGGCGTTTGTCATCCCCACCGCCCGCGTGGACCGGGTGTTTCGCGAGGCCATTCGCGCGTGCCGTGACCGCACCCTGGCGCACATGGCGTTGCCGGTGGAAGAACGGTTCACGGTCGAGTACGTAACCGGCAAGTCGTGGAGCGGCTACAACTGGTACCAAGGGGACTACAAGAGCCTGATCCAGGTCAACACCGACCTGCCCATCTACGTGGATCGTGCCATCGACCTGGCGTGCCACGAGGGCTATCCAGGCCATCACGTCTATAACGTGCTGCTCGAGAAGAACCTGGTGCGCGATCGCGGCTGGATTGAGTACACGGTCTACCCGCTGTTCTCGCCCCAGTCGCTGATCGCCGAGGGCACCGCCAACCACGGCATCGACGTGGCGTTCCCCACTGCCGACCGCGTCACGTTCGAGCGCGAGGTGCTGTTTCCGCTGGCCGGTCTCGACGGCACGCGGGTGCAGGAGTACTACGACGTGCTGGCCCTGGTGGACCGCCTGTCGTATGCGGGCAATGAGGCGGCCCGCCGCTATCTTGACGGCACGATCGACCGTGCGGGCGCGGTGGCGTGGCTCGAGAAATACGCGCTGTACACGGCGCCCCGTGCCGAGCAGCGGGTGAAGTTCATCGATCAGTACCGCAGCTACGTGATCAACTACAACCTGGGCAAGGACCTGATTCGGGCGTACCTCACGCGCAAGGCCGGCCGCAATGCGTCGGCCACGCGCGTGTGGGCCGAGTTCGGTGCGCTCTTGTCGTCTCCGCGGTTGCCATCGGGACTCAAATAGCGATGAAGGTCGTTGAGATCGCGAGCTTTGGCGCCCCCGATGTCCTGAAGCTCGCCGATCGGCCGGATCCGGTTGCCGGCCCCGGCGAGGTCCTGATCGACGTGGTGGCAGCCGGCGTCAATCGGCCGGATGTCGTGCAGCGGTATGGCAAGTATCCGCCACCGCCAGGGGCATCCGACCTGCCGGGGCTGGAAGTGGCGGGCACGATTGCCGCCCTCGGGCCAGGCGTGACCTCGTTCGCGCTTGGCGATGAGGTGTGCGCCCTGGTCGCGGGTGGCGGCTACGCCGAACGGGTGAACGCGCCGCAGGAGCAGTGCCTGCCGCTGCCCCGCGGCCTCACGATGATCGAAGCGGCGGCGATTCCCGAGACGTATTTCACGGTGTGGACCAACGTGGTCGACCGTGGCCATCTCACGCGAGGCGAGTCGATCCTGATCCACGGCGGCACGAGCGGCATCGGCACGACCGCCATCCAGCTGGCGCGCGCCCTTGGCGCGATCGTCCTCACCACGGCCGGCAGCGACGAGAAGTGCGCGGCCACGCGCGACCTGGGCGCCTCGCATGCCTTCAATTACCGAACCACCGATTGGGTGGCCGCGGCGAAGGCGGCGACTGGTGGCCGAGGTGTGGACGTCGTGCTCGACATCGTCGGCGGCGACTACCTTGCCCGCAACCTCGAGGTGCTGGCGCTTGAAGGGCGACTGGTCCAGATCGCCTTCCTGAAGAGCCCGAAGGCCGAGCTCGACATCTCGATGCTGATGCGCAAGCGCCTGTGGATTACCGGGTCGACGCTGCGGCCGCGGACCCCGGCGCAGAAGGGCGTGATCGCGCAGCAGTTGCGGCAGCAGGTGTGGCCGCTGCTCGAAGCACGCGTGGTACGGCCGATCATTCACCAAGTGTTTCCGCTGGCCCAGGCGGCAGATGCCCACCGGCTGATGGAGGCCGGCACGCACGTTGGCAAGATTGTTCTCGACGTCCGAGCCTGAACCGCTCTTCACGCCGCGCTTCTTCTTGATGTGCAGCTACAGCTTCACGGTCTTCATGTCCGCGTTCCAGTTGCTGCCGACCGCGCCGTTCCATATCCTGTCCCTTGGTGGCACGGGCAGCGAGGCCGGCCTGTTCCTGGGGCTGCTGACTTACGCGTCGGCGGCGTCGGCGCCGATCACCGGCGCCATTGGCGATCGGCTCGGCAAGCGCAAGGTACTGATTGTTGCCAGCCTGGCCATCACGGCGTTCTCGCTGCTCTACGCCGTGGCTCCGTCGTCCCAGGTCATCCTCACGCTGGTGCTCGTGCATGGGGTGTTCTGGTCGGGACTGCTGTCCTCGTCCAGTGCCTACTTCCTCGACATCGTCCCGCCCTCGCGCCGGGCCGAGGGGCTGGGCTATTCGGGGTTTGCCAGCATTCTCGCTATTGCCATTGCGCCCGGGCTCGGCCTGTGGGTGTTCGAGCGGGGCGGGTGGACGCTGCTGTGCCTCGAGATGGCGGCGCTGAACCTGCTGATGGCCGTCATCGCCTGGCGCCTGCCGGCGGATACGCGGCGGGCGATGCCGCCGCTGTCGCTGCGGCCGTCGGACCTGGTCGAGTGGCGGGTCATGATCGGTGCGATGACGCTGTTCCTGTATTCCTTCAGTTACGGCGGCGTGACCAGCTTCGTGGCGGTCTATGCCGATAGCGTCGGCGTGACGCCGCGGGCGCTCTACTTCACGATCTTCGCGCTGGCGATCGTCGCCACCCGGCCCTTTATTGGCCGATACGCCGACCGGATTGGGCACGCGCGGGTGATCGTGCCGTGCCTGGCGCTGATGGTGCTCGGCATCGCGGTGCTGGTGTTCGCGACGACGCGCCTGACCTTCGTGGCGTCGGCGATGCTGTTTGGGGTGGGCTTCGGCTCGGCGTATCCCGTATTCGTCGCCCACCTGATGCAACACGTGCCCGTTCATCGCCGGGGCGCCACGTTCGGCGCCTTGCTCGGTGCCTTCGACACTGGCATTGGCACCGGCTCCATCTCGATCGGCTGGCTCAGCGAGCACTACGGCTTCGGCCGGGCCTTCGCCGTGGCTGGCGCGCTGGCGCTGCTTTCAATCCCGTATTTCCTTTTCATGGAGAAACGACAGTGGACTACGTCCGCCTTGGCACCACCGGCCTGAAGGTCTCGCGGCTTTGTCTGGGCACCATGACCTACGGCACGCCAAATTGGCGCCCGTGGGTGCTGGACGAGGCGGCCAGCCGCCCGTTCTACAAGCGGGCGATCGAGCACGGAATCAACTTCTTCGACTCCGCCGACATGTACTCCCGGGGCGTGAGCGAGGAGGTGCTGGGCCGCGCCATCAAGGACCTGGCTCGTCGAGACGAGGTGGTCGTGGCGACGAAGGTGTTCTATCCGGTCACCGACCATCCCAACGGCCGCGGCCTGTCGCGCAAGCACATCATGGCTGCCATTGACGGTTCGCTGAAGCGGCTGGGCATGGATTATGTCGACCTGTACCAGATCCACCGTCACGACGAGCACACTCCGATTGAAGAGACCCTTGAAGCCCTGCACGACGTGGTGAAAGCGGGGAAGGCCCTCTACCTGGGCGCGTCGAGCATGTATGCGTGGCAGTTTGCCAACATGCTGGCCACCCAGCGCCGGCACGGCTGGACGCGCTTCGTGTCGATGCAGAATCATTACAACCTGGTCTACCGCGAAGAAGAGCGCGAGATGTTCCCGCTGTGCGCGGCCGAAGGCATTGGCGTGATCCCGTGGAGTCCGCTGGCGCGCGGGTTCCTGGCGGGCAACCGGAAGAGGGGGGCGCGTGACGCGTCGCTGCGGGAGCAGCACGACGGCTACGGCCATAGCCTCTACTACGCGGATTGCGATTACGAGGTCGCCGACCGTGTCGTCGAGGTCGCGCGCCAAAAGGGCGCGCTCCCGATCCAGGTGGCCTTGTCGTGGGTCGCGAATCGGCCAGGCGTGACCGCGCCGATCATCAGCGCCACGAAGGTCGAGCAACTGGACCAGTTGGTCGCCGGGCTCGATATGAGGCTGACGGACGAAGAGCGGAAAACCGTCGAAGAGGTCTACGTGCCCCACCCGGTGCTGGGCATCGACCCCTGACCCTTAGGCGGCCATTCGTTTTCGCGGGTCGACGAAGAACGTGCACACTGCCCCGAACACGTAGACCCCCGCGGTGATGTAGAACGGTATCGTCCAGGAGTTCCACCAGCCGACCGCGTAACCCACCACCAGCGGGCTCAGGGCACCGCCGATGTTGCCCCAGGTATTCATCGCGCCGGTGACGATGCCGGCGTTGCGGCCACCGATGTCGTGGCAAATCGACCAGCAGGAACTGACCGCCAGATCGGCGACCCCAAGGGTGGCGGCCAGCAGCAGCGCCGCGCCGAGGGGGCTAT
>JBEGVQ010000046.1:0-3216 GCA_041178345.1 Acidobacteriota bacterium
ACGCCCAGCTCCGCGAGCATGTGCCTGTACCAACTCTGTGCGTTGTCGGGTACCAGGTTTTTGCCGTTGACCATCACCGAGAAGTCATTCACCAGCGTGTGGAAGGTGCCGATACCGGTCCCGCTTAACGGATGCTCCTTGATCATCTGGACGGCGGCTGTCCCGTAGCCGAAGCGCTCCCAGAAAATCTCGTACACCGCCTGGCCCATGCTGACCTCTCCGACGAACGGCAAATAGCGGACCGCGCCGCGGCTAACGACGCTGGTCACCGCGGAGCCGGCAGCGGCCAGCCAGCCAACGATGACGAGAGCGGCGATTCCGGCCACGATCGGCAACAGTTGCCTTACCGATGGCAACTGGCGCGACGATCCTGCCGATCGGCGCCACGCCAGCAGGCCCTCGACGGCGAGCGCGCCAATTCCAAACACGAAGCCGATCAACGCCGATCGCGAACCGGACATCGCGACACCAAGCGCCGCCACCGACACGCCGACAATGCCGCCAATCGCTGGCCACGGATGGGGCAGTCGGCGCGCCAGCAGGACGAACACCGGCGCCCACAGCGCGGCCACTGCGCCCAGCGTATTGGCATCGCCGAGGGTGCCGGAGGCGCGGCGCATGTACGGCCACTGGTGAGGGTTGAGGAACTGGATGTCAATCGCACCCTGGTAGAAGCTGACGAAGCAGGCCACGAAGGCACCGGTGGCCAGCGGGTAGATCGCGCGGGCGCGGAACTCTGCCAGCCCGCCGTTCGCATACCAGCCGAACAGCCGGTCGAACCAAAGCAGGCCCAACAGGTTAACCAGCGCCCAGTACGCGACGCTGTTTGCGGCCTCCCAGGGCGTGATGCCAATGCTGGTGTTCGCCACACCAGGCATGGGCAGGATCCAGACGCGGAAGTCGACCTCGCGCAAGAAGACGATGGGCCACGAGGCTGCGATCACGAGAGCCCAGCCGGCGAGCGGCCAGCGGAATCGCGGTGGCACGTTCCAGCGCCACCCGTCGTGCCCGGAGAGGATCAGGCCCAGCAACGGCAATGCCCAGGCGATCTCGAGGCTCGCGCTTTCGAAGCGTCCGAGCGCCACGTGGATGGCCGGCGCCACGTACACCACCGACAGCAGCAGCGTGGTTACCAGGCCAGGCCGCGAGAGGCCGGCCATGAGGGCGACGGCGAAGCCCGAGGCGGCGAGGCCCATCAGCCCGAGGTCGGTGAGCCGGGTCGCCAAGTACAGCTGGCTGAACGCCGCTACCAGCGTCGACGCGATCACCACGCCCTTGGTGAGCGGGTTCACGACTCCCTTCGTGAACGGATTCATCCGCGCGAGAAGGCCACCACGGTTTCAATGTGGTCGGTGTGAGGAAACATGTCCACGGGTTGAATGCTCGTCACGCGGTACCCGGCATTGAGGATAACCGGCAACTCGGCCGCCAGCGCCTCGGGATTGCAGGACACGTAAACCGCCCTCGCCGGGGCCAGCTGGTTGAACACCCCGTCCAGCACCTCGGGCGGGCACCCCTGCCGAGGCGGATCGAGCACCACCGCATCCCACCTCTCCCTGGCCACGCGCGGCAACGCCTCTTCGACGCTGGCCGTGATCAACCGCACCAGGCCACCCGCAATGCGGTTCAGGCGGATATTGGCCTCGGCGTCTTTCATGGCCTGGCGGTTCTCTTCCACCGCCGTCACCCGCGCGCCCGCCCTGACCAGCGGCAGGGACAGCAGGCCGCTGCCGCTGTAGAGATCCAGGACTCGGAGGGATGCACCTTCAGGTGCGTCCGACAGCACACCAGCGATCACCAGCTTGACGATCTCGCGGGCCGCGCCGACGTTGGTCTGGAAGAACGCCGTCGGCGACACCAGGAACGACGTCTCGAAAATGCCGTCCTGCTTGACGTGGCTGTGGCCGTCGATCTTGATGGTTTCCGCGCCCACCATGAAGGGTCCCGGACGGTCGTTGATGTTGATGAAGAAGCCGTCCGGGCGATCCGCCGATGCCAGCAGCCCGCGAATGGGCGTGCGCAGCGCCTTGTCGTTCTTCGTCACGACCAGCATGGCCACGGCCTGGCGGTCGTCTTCGGTGGTGCGGACGATGATGTGGCGGACGAGGCCGTTTCGTTGGGCGCCGACGCCGTAGATGCGGGCGCGCACCAGTCGATCGCGCAGCGCAAACGCAATGCGGTTGCCGCGGTCGCTGTGCACCGGGCATTCGTCAATGCGGACAATCTGCTTCGACCCGCGCGCGTAATGGCCCATCACCAGGCCGCGGCCCTGCCCTTCGGGCCCGAACACGAACGCGACCTTGGTGCGGAACCGATCCTCGCGCGGCGACGGCACGAGTGGCGGCACCGGCATGCCCAGCAGCCGCACCAGCCGCGCCTGCTTCTGGAGCAGCTGCTCGGCGTACTCGACACCGGGCAGGCTGCATCCTCCGCAGACGCCGAAATGTTTGCAGTTCATGGTGTGGTCCGCCTAAAGGCGGACGCCGTCGGCCAATGCAGTGTCCGGCTGTCGCCGGACTACTTGACCTCGAGCAGCTCCACCTCGAACACGAGCGTCGCGTTCGGCGGGATCACGCCGCCGGCACCGCGCGCGCCGTAGCCCATGTCGGGCGGAATGGTCAGCACGCGCGTGCCGCCCACCTTCATGCCGGCAAAGCCCTTGTCCCATCCCGGAATGACCTGCCCGCCGCCAAGCGGAAACTCGAACGGCTCGTTGCGGTCCTTCGAGCTGTCGAACTTCTCGCCCCGCTTGTCGGCCTTCGCGTTGTCGAACAGCCAGCCGGTGTAGTGCACGCGCACCACCCGCCCGGACACGGCTTCGGCGCCGTCGCCAACCTTGGTATCGACCATCTGCAGTGCGTTGACGCCGGTATCAGCCATGGGAGCCCCTTCGGTGGGTTCAGAAGTTGGAGTCGAGCCGCCGCACGCGATGGTGGCGATCAAGAGCAGCGACGCGAACGATAGTCTTTTCATGTAGGTATCTCTAACTGGCAATCTGTCTAGCGAAGCCGAAGGCGAGCGGGTCATCCGCCTCGAGGGATTCGCACTGTTGGCGGCGCGCTGGCGCCGACTATTGAGCCCGACTCTCTCTCTCCGCCCGAACGAGACGAAGTCGAGTGAGTTGGCGGAGAGAGAGGGATTCGAACCCCCGGAACCCGTGAAGGTTCAACGGTTTTCAAGACCGCCGCTATCGACCACTCAGCCATCTCTCCGCGC
>JBEGVQ010000047.1:0-16405 GCA_041178345.1 Acidobacteriota bacterium
TGCCCCGGTAGGTGAGGGGCAGCTCCACGTTCTCGAACACGGTGAGATCGCCGATCAGGTTGAAGCTCTGGAAGATGAACCCGATCTCCCGATTGCGGACGCGGGCGCGCTCGGACGCAGGGAGGGTGGCCACCGGCCGGTCGTTCAGCAGGTACTGACCTTCGGTCGGCGAATCGAGCAGACCGAGAATCGACAGCAGCGTCGACTTGCCGCAGCCGGACGGTCCGGCAATGGCCACATACTCGCCCTGCTGGATCTCCAGGTGGATGCCGGCCAGGGCGTGGGTCTCCACCTCGTCCGTGTAGAACACCTTCTTGATGCCATTCAGGCGAATCAGGGGCTGCGCGGAAGCGTTCATCAGAAGACTCCTTAAGTTGCCGACAACTACCGTAACCGAATGCGATCGAACTGGTCCCAGGCCGACATGTCGGACAGGACGACTTCGTCCCCTTCCGCCAGGCCGCCAAGAATCTCGATGGTGTTCACCGAACTGCGGCCGAGCTGCACCTGCGACCGCGACGCCTCGCCCGTGGCCTTGTCGAGCTTGAACAAGCCGACCGTGCTCTGCTCCTGCCCGAACGCCGGGCGCCCAACATACAGGACGTTATCCAGCCGTTCGAGTTCAATCGTGCCGTCCACGCTCAAGTCGGGCCGGGCGCCGCGAGGCAGTGGCCCCTCGAGCGCCACGTCTACCGTCACCGTGCCGTTGGCGGCGGCGGGGTCGATGCGAATGACCTTGCCGGCGATGATGCCGTTGCGCGTATCGACCGAGGCCACCTGGCCGATGGTCAGGTCCTTCGCCTGCGTTTCCGCGATTCGCAGCTCAGCCTTGAGCCGCGTCGGATCGGCGACGCGCACGAGGTTGGTGCCCGGCGCGACCTGCTGGCCCACTTCCACGGGCACCTGTTCGAGCACGCCGGTCATGCCCGCGCGCACGCGCAGCTGGTCCACCTGCTGACGCCGCAGCGCCAGGTTCGAGCGGCGCTGATCGACCAGCGCCTGGGCCGACGCCAGTTGCGCCAGGGCGCTTTGCTGGGACACCTTCAGGCGGTCGGTTTCAATGCCGTCGCGGGTCTTGAGCGATTCCGCGCGCACCACCGACTGGCGCAGGACCAGGTTTGACACCAGACCGTCTTTCGAGAGGCCTTCGTTCATCTCGCGTTCGGTCTGCGCGTTCTGGAAGTCGGCTTTGACAATGGCGGCCTGCGCGCGCTGATTGAGGGTCTCGGCGTCGAGCCGCGCCTTCAGGCTGTTGAAGTCGGCTTCCGACGCGCGCAGTTGCTGGTCGGCGTCATTGAGCGCCTGCTGCACCTGGGGGTCGCTCAACTCGAGCACGATGGTGTCGGGCGTGACCTGCACACCGGGGCGAAGCACGATGCGCTCGACCCGCCCCTGCGTGGAGGCGGGCACCCACCGCCGCGCTTCATCCACCGGGACGAGCGTGCCCAGGCCGCGCACCTGCCGCAGCATCGGCCCGCGCTTGACCGTGTCCACCCACACGGTGGCGCGCTCAACCGTGGGCGCCGCCGGCTGGAGGCGGGCGAGGAACACCGAAACCAGGGCGGTGACGACGATGCCCGCCACCCCAAACATGATCTGCTTGCGCTTCTTGCTTTGTGCGACGGATGCGGGGCGCGGAATGTCCATGTCTGTGATTGCCCTACTTAGATCACCATCAAAAACGATGGCATCGGTTTGTGCTGTCCTTAATCAAGGGTTGTGCCAGCTTGCCAGACGAGCCCAACATATTGAGGAAACGACAGTTAGGGGACGAAGGTTCCATTCGCTGGCAGGCCGGGTGTTCGAAGATGGGACGCCCGGGGCCATCGATGGGACTGCCGGGCCAGCTGGCCGCTCTACCTCCGTAGCCGGAAGACCACGTCGGGTCCCCTCGGCTCCTCGAACTGCCCCTTGAGTTCGAAGTCCGGCCTCGTCATGAGGTCGCTCGTCAGCGCGCCAAAGGCATCTGGCGCCATCAGGCCGCCGTGGATGACGACGAGGTCGACTTGCCGCTGCTTCAGATACGCAATCGAGGCGTCATCGGGGAAGCTCTTCATGTGCTCGGTGAGTTCAATGAAGGACCGTGGAAAGAAGCCGCTGTAGCCATTCAGGATCGGCTGCCAGTGCGCGGTACTACGGAACATGTAGACACCGTCGGGCACGACATCGAGCCGGTCGGCCGTGGTTAACGGCAGTTCGAGGACCACCGATCGCGGCTCCCGGGCGAGCCACTCGTAAACCGCGGGCGTCTGCGGGGCAGCGACATACCAGCTTGACTGCACGGTGGCGTACTCGGCCAACAGCGCCAGGGCCACCGCTACGGTGGCAGCCGGCGCCCAGCCCGTGAGCCGCGACTCGACCCGTGACCAGCCAAATGCTACCAGGCCGGCCAACGCCAGGAACACCAGGATGCTGGCGCGCGCGGGAGCGCGCAAGCCGTTGTAGATGAACAGCACGGAGGTCAGCAGCGAGTAGAACGGCGTGTTCGGGCCGAGTGAAATGACGAACCCCGACGCGCCGACGACGAGCAGGGTGAGCCGCTTTCGTTCGAGGCCGATCACGCCCACCGCCGCGATCGCCACGGCGATCACCCCGGGGAACAGCCGCCGTTCGTTCTGGCCCAGCCCCCCGCTCCAGGGGCCGTGGATGAGGTTCTCGTTCGGCGCCGCGAAATAGTTCCATAACGTGGCCGAGTACATCAGGATGTCGCTGCTGTCGCGATCGCCGAGGCTGCTGCGGTTCAGCATGTAAACCGTGAGGTACGGCAATACGACCACCGCGCCGACGGCGGCCGCGGCGATGCCCGCGCGCAGCACGCCAGCGCGCTGCTCGGCCGCGACGTCGCGCCACCGCAACGGGATGATCAGCAGCAGCGCCGTGGCCAGGAAGACCGCATAGTAGATGCCGCAGTACACCTGCGCGGCGACGGCCGCCACTGCCAGCCACACGTCACGTCTCGCCCCGGTTGCGAACGCGCGGTCAACCCACAGCAAGGCCAGCGGCATGAACAGAGTCGCTTGCAGTTCCAGGTGATGGAGGTGGTCGAACCGGAACGGCACGAACGCGAAGACGATGCCGGCCAGCAGCGCCGCCGACACGCTGTTGGTCAGGTGCCGCGCGTAGAGAAACATGGTCCAGCCCGACAGCGCGATCGACGCGAGGATGATCACGTTGTAGGTGAACATGGGCGACCATCCCGACCAGATCGCCGGCGCGGCCGCGAATCCCTGCAGCAAGACCGAGTCCGTATACGCGAGGGTGCGCGGCTCGGGATAAAAAATGTTGCCGTTCATCAGGTCGGCGGGGCTGATCGGCAGGATGTGCGCGATCCAGGCCAGGCGCCAGATGCTGAGCAGCGGGTCGTCGGAATCCGGCACGTGCGTTGCCAGCAGGCGAGCCTGCGGCCACGTCATCAGCACCGTGAGCGCGCCGAACAGCAGCAGCGCGCCCAATCCCGCCTGGCCGCGTCTCATCGCCGCGACGTGACCGCGTGCCAGAGGTCAGGGTCGGTCACGCCTTCGCTCACGAGAACGAGGACCCGCGCGCTCGGCCCCAACCCAAGCGCCGCGCGCACGCGAGTCATGTCCGGATCACGGCAGACCGCGAGCAGCCCGCCGAGGGCGGCCGCGCCCGAGGCCCCTGCCGCGACGGCCGGCTCGCCTGGTGCGGGATGCGCCAGCACGCGCATGGCGTCGTGCGCCCACTGATCGTCGATCGCGAGATAGGCCGAGACCGTTGTTTGCACCGAGTCGAATGCCAGCGGTGATACTTCGCGATTGCGAAGGCCCGCCATGGTGGTGGTGAGCGGGCCGGCCACGGCCGTGGGCCGCCCGGCGCGGGCCGAGGCCAGCAGGCACGCGGCGGACGCCGGTTCCACCGACACGACCTTGGTGGCCGGCGCATGAAACGCACACCAACTCGCAACGCCGCACAGCAAGCCACCAACGCCGCCCTGGACGAACACCGCGTCGTGTGCCGCCGCGACCTCCGCGAGCATCCGCGTGTAGCCGAGCATGATCAGCCGTGGAATGCGCTCGTAGCCGTCCCACGAGGTGTCTGACACGATGGTCCAGCCGTGCGCGGCCGCGTCCGCGCCGAGCATCCTCACCGCATCGTCATACGAACCCTCGACCCGGATGACCGTGGCGCCCTCGCCGGCGATGGCATCGACGCGGGCCTGCGCCGCGTCGGCGGCCATATACACGCGGGCGTGGCACTGGGCATCGCGTGCCGCTCGGGCCACGGCCCGGCCGTGGTTGCCCTCGCTGGCGCAGACGACGGTGTGGCCGGGGGGGAGCGACCCCTCAGCTTGCAGCGTCGCCATGGCGAACCGGGCGCCGAGCAGCTTGAAGGCGTTCAGGCCGAACCGGGCGGTTTCGTCCTTGACCATCAGCCGGCCGAGGTTGAGCGATCGGGCCAGCGTGGGCAGGTCGTGAAGCGGCGTCGGCGCCAGTTGAGGCCGGGCGTCGAAGAACGTCCGCACCTGCTGATACTCGTCGGCAGTGAAGAGGCCGCCCTGGTTCGGTCCGCCTTCAGCCGGACCCTTTGGCACAAACGCGGTGACCGTCGCTTGGGAAGGAGTGATGGAGGGATTATAGTTGCGCGCGATGACTCCGATCCGCGCCGTCGTCGTGCCCATGGTGGCGGGCCTGTGCCTCGCCGTGTTTGCCTGTGCGCCGGCGCAGGACCGATACGACATGATCATCCGCGGTGGTGACGTCCTGGTGGGCGACGGCGGGCCGCCGCGCCGCGTGGACGTCGGCATCAGGGGCGACCGCATTGTCGCGATGGACGATCTGTCGGCGGCGCAAGGCGGACGGGTCATCGACGCCACCGGCCTGGCGGTGGCGCCCGGCTTCATCGACGTGCAGGGCCAGTCGGGCACGACGCTGCTCACCGATGGCAACGGCGAAAGCCACCTGCGGCAGGGCATCACGACCGAGATCATCGGCGAGGGCGGGTCGCCGGCCTTCTGGACGAAGGAGACGGCCGACGTGGACGCGTTGCGCGTGTTCGACGTGCCCTTCGACTGGACCGGCTTCAGCGGCTACTTCGAGCGGTTGCGCCAGCGTGGCACGACCATCAACGTCGGCACCTTCGTGCCGGCCACCACGGTGCGGCGCGAGGTGATCGGCCTCGATAACCGTGCCCCGACGCCGGCGGAACTATCGCGCATGGAGGCGATGGTCGATCAGGCGATGCAGGACGGCGCGTTTGGACTCTCGAGCGCGCTGATCTACGTGCCGGGGACCTTTGCGCAGACGAGCGAACTGGTGGCGCTGGCCAGGGTGGCCGCCCGTTACAACGGCATTTACATCACGCACATCCGGGGTGAGAGCTTCAACCTGTTCAACGCGCTGGACGAAGCGATTGCAATTGGCCGCGAGGCTGGCCTGCCGGTCGTGGTGTTTCATTTGAAGGTGGCCGCCAAGGCCAACTGGGGCCGCATGAGCGAGGCGCTTGCCAAGCTCGACCAGGCGAATGCCGCGGGGATCCCGGTGACGGCGACGATGTATCCGTACACGGCTGGGGGCACGGGACTCGCGGCGACGCTGCCGCTCTGGGTGCAAGCCGGCGGCCGCGACCGAATGCTGGCGCGCCTCGCCGATGTCGAGACCCGCAAGCGCGTGCGCGCGGAGCTCGAAACCACGATCGATGGCTGGGAGAACCTGCTGCTGGCGACCACCTTCGATGGCATCCAGGTGGCGTCGGTCCCGCCGGCGATGGACCAGTCGATCGTCGGCAAACGGATCGCGCAGATCGCCGTCGAGCGCAAGGCGGATCCCTGGGAGGTGTACTTCCAGTTGCTGATTGACAGCGGCGGCCGCATCGGCGCGTTGTACCACATGATGAGCGAGGCCGATGTGGCCACCGGGCTGCGATCGAGCCGGGTGACCATCGGCACCGACTCGGCGGCGTTACGCCGCGAAGGCGTACTGGCGCAAGGGGCGCCACATCCGCGGGCCTACGGCACGTTTCCGCGGGTGTTGTCGAAGTATGTTCGCGACGACAAGGTGCTGACGCTGAACGACGCGGTGAAACGCATGACCGGGGCCGCCGCCGCGCAGATGGGCATCACCGACCGAGGCTTGATTCGCATTGGGCACCTGGCCGACATCGTGGTCTTCAACCCCGCGACCATTCGCGACCACGCCACCTACGAGCAGCCGCATCAGTACGCGACCGGCATCGAGCACGTGGTCGTCAACGGCGTGCCGGTGCTCGACCCGAAGGGGCTGACCGGCGCGCGACCGGGCCGCCCGATTTATGGGCCAGCCCGGCGGCCGCGCTAAGCCCCCGAACGACAGCCACCGATGAAGCGCAGATTAGACCCCGATCGAAATTACTCTTCAGAAGGCTTTACGGCCGTTGATCCACACCTGCTCGATACTCCGCGTGTTGCGAATGTGGTCGAGCGGGTTGGCGCCGAGCACGACCAGGTCGGCGGCCGCGCCGGCGGCGAGCGTGCCGAACTGGCCGGCGCGCTGATGGCACCTGGCGGCATCACCGGTCGCTGACACGAGCGCCTGCATCGGCGTCAGGCCGGCCTCGACCATCAGTTCCAGTTCGAGGTGTTCGAAGAAGCCCTGGAAGCGCGCGGGTGGTCCACTGTCGGTGCCGAACGCGATGCGCACGCCGCCATCGACCAGCGCCTTGAGGTTGCGCTTGGCGACTTCGAGGCCCGCCTTGTATTGCTGTCCGGCCTTCCAGCCGGCGCTGTTGCGCACCTGCGCGTGCCGCGTCGGATCCTTCAACTGCGCGACGACCTCGGGCGCCACGCCCTTGACGAAGAACGGATCGTCGACCCAGGCCGGTGTCGAATCGTAGATGAACGTCGAGACCTCGCGCGTGAACGTAGGGGAGTAGCAGACGTCGCGCCCCTTCATGGCCGCGATGAACGCGGCATCCACCGGTTCGTCGCGTACGCTGTGGGCGATGAAGTCGGCGCCGCCGGCCAGGGTGGCCTTGGCATCGGCCAGCGAGTAGATGTGCACGGCCACCTTCAGCTGGCGCGCGTGCGCCTCGTCGATCACGGCGCGCCAGGCGGCTTCGGGCATCTTGCGGCTGGTGCCGAGGTTGTCATCGACGCGAATCTTGATCAGGTCGGGCTTCATCTCCGCGACCGTGCGGGTCATGGCGCGCGCCGCCTCGGCGGTGTCGCCCGTCACCACCGCGCCGCCCACGAACAGCCGGGCCCGGTCGAGCGGCCCCGATGACTGCTCGTTGCGCAACTCGAACCCGAGCGCCTGGTCGTCGCCCAGGCTGAACACCGTGGTGACCCCGTACTGGGCGTAGGTCTGCAACTGCCGCGTCAGGTTCTCGCGCGTGTACGACGCCGGGTCCGAGCGCAGGCCGGTCGTGGCGGCGACATGGCCATGGGCGTTGATCAGGCCGGGCAAGAGCGTCTTGCCCTTGACGTCGATCCGGGTCGCGCCCGCCGGCACCGGCGTCGAAGCCGCCGGCCCCGCGGCCACGATGCGGCCGCCGTCGATCACGACCGTGCCGGCGTCGATGACGCGGCCGGTGCCATCGATGATCCGCCCGCCGACGAAGGCCGTGGCTTGCGCCGCGGCGGCACCCGCCGTGAGCAGGAGCAGGACCAGGCAGGACGGCAGCGTGGCAACGATTCGCATGGCGCCAGAGTTTATCACTGGCGGATGACCGGTCACGAGTCGGGTGATAGCATTCACGCATGCCTTCACTGCGGGTGCTGGTCGCCGATGACGAGCCGGTGTCGCGGACCGTGGTCGGCGCGATGTTGACGAAAGCCGGCTACGAGGTGACCTTCGCGCCCGACGGCGAGCAGGCGCCGACGTACGTCATCCTGCTGACCTCGCGCGATTCCTCGGCCGACATCGTCACCGGCCTCAAGGCCGGGGCCAACGACTACGTGACCAAGCCGGCCAACGAGGACGAGCTGGTCGCGCGCGTCAGCGTCGGCGCCCGCGTCGTCGCACTGCAGCTGGCACTCGCCGAGCGCGTGCGCAGCCTCGAAGAGGCCCTAGCCAACGTCAAGGCCCTGCAGACCCTGCTGCCGATGTGCGCGTACTGCAAGTCGCCGCAACGACCAGAACTACTGGGAGAAGGTCGAGACCTATTTCCACGATCATTCGGGAGTGTCGTTCTCGCACAGCTATTGCCCGACCTGCTACGGCCGCTTCGTCACGCCGCAACTCGACGCGCTCGAGAACGTAGCGCAGGCTCAGAAGCATCAGAAGGGGAGATGATGGCGACGCCGTGGCGGTGCAGCGCACGGCCCATTCGCTGACGGGCAGTGCCGGGAACATCGGGGCGAAGGAGCTGTCGGCCGTGTGCGGCCGGCTCGACGAGTTGGGGCGGTCGGGCGACCTGTCGGCCCTGGCGCCGCTGGTCGCGTCACTCGATGCCGAGTACGGCCGCGTCGAGGCCGAAATCTCACGGCTGATCAACGTTCGACAAGCGATCGCGAGATCACGAGAATAGATTGCTCGTGGTTTCCCGCTCTCCTGTTTCTGGATGGCCGTACCGTTTAAGGTACTCGCGCAGCTTCAGCTTGCGCGCCGCGCTCTCGGACGTCATGTAGCGCACGACTCCGAAGACGGGCCGTTCGGGAAACCACGGCCGGTCGTAACGGCCGAGTGTCCAGAAGATGCCTGAGTACGAGTTGGGATCGCGGCCATCAAGCGCGTATTTGTTGTTCAACTCGATCATTGCCGCCAGCGCTGCGCGCGGGGTGGCTGACCATTGCAGGATCTTCTTGCCCCACAACATGCGCAGGTAGTTGTGCATGCGGCCCTCGGTCACGAGCTGGCGTTGCGCGGCGTTCCACAGGGGATCGTGGGTCCGGGCCTCCTCCAGGACGGCGAGGTCGTAGACCCACTCGCGTTTGTCCACTGCATGCGCGTCGAGCGTTGCGAGCGCCCAGGCCGGCAACGACTCGAACCCGTCGTAGTCATCCCGCTGGGAGGAGAAGTTGAAGCCGAGCTCGCGCCACGTGATCAGCTGATCGAGAAACGCCTCGGCGTTGGCGCCGACACCCCACCAGCCTTCACGCGCGCCGGTGGCCCGCTGTGGGGTATCGCCCAGCCAGCCTTCGCGCGCCATGATCGCGTCGAAGACCTGGTGCGACGAGATGTGCCCCCAGTGCAGGTACGGCGACAGCCCGCTCGCCACGTCGCGATCGGGATGGTTGCGCGCGCCGCCGTACTCGGCCAGCCCCCCCGCCAGGAACTGCTGCAGCGCTTGGCTTGCGGCTACCGAGCCGCCACGTTGCCCCTGCGCGCGGACTCGCCGGTCGATCGGCAGGTCGTCGAGGCTGCCGCCCCCGTCAAGCCAGCCGAGGGCATCGGGCCAGCGCGCCGTTGTGCCCGGCGGCAGTTCGGGCGGCGGTCCGGTCAGCGCCGCGAGAGGGTCGGGCAGCGGCCGGTGCGCCAGGTGCGCGGGCAACGCGGTCTGCAGGGCCCGGCGGAACGCGTACGCGGTGGGATGCACCTTGGGGACCGCGCGCATGGGCATCAGGCCGTTCGAATCCACGGCCTCCATGGCCATGTCCACTCGGGCCGCGGCGGTGGCGACCATGGCCGGCAGGAAGAAGCACGGGAAGTCGTCGGTCACGACGACGGCTGCGCTGGCGGCGAGGTGGGCGAGCAGGCCGCGGCCCTCGCCGGCGTTCTGTTCGAGGTATGGATGGTAGCGAACGCCCGGCCGCTGAAACCCGCGGGCGTTGTCGCGCATCCCATCAACAACGAACTGGTGAAAGCGCGCCGATGCCCATTGATGCCCGGCGCGCAGCGCCTCGAGCACGACCAGCGGCTTGCCGAGCTGGACGGCGTGTTCGACAGCCCGCTGGAGGCCAAAGTTATGCCGCGTGCGGCGGGTGGCGATCATCCAGTAGAGGACGTAGTCGCCGCTGGGCCGAACCGGCGCGCGGTTGAGCGGAGAGATCCGTTCGGGGGGCACCATTCCAGTTACAATGACAAGACGTAAGACGCCGGTTTTTTTGAGGGGGATTCAAGACACATGATCGTGCAACGCTATCCAGAACCGTTCATTGCGCCGATGCGGGCCGAACTGTCCCGATTGGGTTTCGAAGAGCTGAAGACCCCCGAGGCGGTCGAGACCACCGTCCAGCAGGCCGGCACGACGATGATCGTGGTGAACTCGGTGTGCGGCTGCGCGGCCGGCAAGGCCCGCCCGGGTATTGCCCTGGCGCTCAGGCACGGCAAGCGGCCCGACCGCCTGGCCACGGTGTTCGCCGGCGCCGACGTCGAAGCCACCGACGCCGCGCGCGCCCACTTCGCGCCGTATCCGTCGTCGTCGCCCTCGATCGGCCTGATGAAGGATGGCAAGCTGGTCTACTTGATGGAGCGCAAGGACATCGAGAACCGCTCGTCGGACTTGATTGCGGCCGAACTGCAGAAGGCGTTCGAGACGCACTGCTAACCGCCGCGCGTATGCATCTCCAGGTGCGGATCCCGTCGCAGGGTGCTCACCGGAATCAACGGTGAGCGCCCGCGCTCGGTCAGCCGGGCCTCGGCGCCGCGGTCGGTGCGCGCGTGCCACACGCTGGTCACCAGGTCGCGCAGCGCCTCGTCACTGGCGCCGCCGCGCAGCGGCCCCCGCAAGTCCACGCCACGCGCGCCATACAAGCACAGATACCACAGTCCGTCGGCGGTCAGCCGGCTGCGATCGCACGACTGGCAGAACGGTTCGGTGGTCGAGGCGATGATGCCGAAGACCGTGCCGTCGGGCAGGCGATAGCGTTCGGCCGGTGCCGAAGACGATTCGCGGATCGGCGCCACCGGTCCGTAGTGCGCGGCGATGGTGGCCAGCATGTCCGGCCGCGAGACGACCTGGCTCATCGACCACGTCGTGGCGCCGCCGACATCCATGTACTCGATGAACCGGATCTCGGCGCGGCGCTCGCGGGCGAAATCGAGGAGCGGGACCAGCTCGTCGTCGTTGACGCCGCGGATCATGACCGTATCGATCTTGAACCCCGGAAAGACGTCGACCGCGGCATCGATGCCGGCGATGACGCGCGGCAGTTCGTCGAAGCGCGCGAGCTTGACGAAGCGCTCGCGCTGCAGGGTGTCGAGACTGATGGTCAGCCGGTGCAGGCCGGCTGCCTTGAGGCTGGCCACCGCCGGCGCCAGCAGCACCGCGTTGGTGGTCATGGCGAAGTCGCGAATGGCCGGCTTGGCCGCCAGCCGCGCGACCAGGTCCGGCAGGTCACGGCGCAGCAGCGGCTCGCCCCCGGTCAGCCGGACCTTGTCGACGCCCAGGTGGAGGAACTGATCGACCAGCCGCCCGATCTCCTCGAAGTGCAGGATGTCCTCGCGCGGCAGCCACAGGTAATCCGCCTCGGGCATGCAGTACTGGCACCGCAGGTTGCAGCGGTCCGTGACCGAGAGACGGAGGTTGCGCAGCGGCCGCTGGTGAGCGTCGAGCACAGGCACGGTGTCGTTCATTACCTCGGCTGCTTCATCCGCTCGAGCAACTCGCCGAGCCGCTTGATTTCTTCGCCGTACCGCGCCCAGTCGCCGGCGCGCTGAGCGTCGAGCGCGCGCTGATAGGCCGAGCGCGCCTCGCCGGCCATGCGGTCCCACTCGACGTTGCCGGTGGGGGCCGGCGCCGGTGCGGTTCCGCCTGGTGCCGCGGCGGCGGCCGCCGCCGTCGGCGTGGCGGCGCGCGGGGTTCGGTCGTTCTCGCCAAACAACCGGGCAATGGCCTCGTCCAGCGTCCGCTCCATGACGATGCGGTTCTGGTAGGCGACGATGACGCGCGTCAGCTCGGGAATGCGGCCGGCCTGGGCGCGCAGGTAGAGCGGCCGCACGTAGATCAGCGACTGCTCGATCGGGATCACCATCAGCGTGCCCTGGATCACCTGCGAGCCCTGCTGGCTCCACAGCGTGATCTGCGGGGAGATCACCTGGTCCTGGTTGATGCGGGCGACCACCTGTTGCGGGCCAAACACCAGCGTTTGCTTGGAGAACTGGAACACCTGCAACTTGCCGTAGTTCTCGCCGTCACTGCGGGCCACCATCCACGACGCCAGGTTGTCGCGGCGGCGTGGCGTGAAGGGCAGCATCTGGATGAACTCGGCCTCGGGCTCGCCCGGCAGCTTCATCATCGTGTAGTACGGCTCCATGCGCCGGGTCTCGCCGCCGCTGTCGACCGCCGGCACTTCCCACTGGTCTTCCTTGTTGTAGAACACCGCCGGGTTGGTCATGTGGTAGGTCGCGTAGACCGACGACTGGATCTGGAAGATGCCCTCCGGGTAGCGCACGTGGCTGCGCAGGTCGGCGGGCATCTCGCTGAGCGGCCGCATCAGCGTCGGGAAGATCTTGCCGATGGTCTGCACGATCGGGTCGTTGGGGTCCGACAGGTAGAACTGCACGCTGCCGTGATAGGCATCGACCACGATCTTGACGGAGTTGCGGATGTAATTCACGCCGCCGGCGGCGGTGGAGTAGGGATAGCGATCGGTGGCGGTGTAGGCGTCCTGGATCCAGAAGATGCGGCCGTCGCTGACCACCGGATACGGATCCTCGTCATAGACGAGGAACGGCGCGATCTTCGCGACGCGGCGGCGGATCTGGCGGTCGAACATCAGCCGGCTCTCGTTGGTGATGTCGTCGCTCAGCAGGATCTGGTACGACCGGAACCGCGCCGCGAACAACATCTTCCGCCACAGCGAATCAATCGGGATGCCGCCGGTGCCGGCGTACTGGTTGTAGACGTTGTCTTCGCCCTTCGGGTAGTGGAACTCCTGGGCGTTGGTGCGGACGATGATGTAGTCGCCGGCCAGCTCGCCGTAATAGATGCTGGGCTCGGTGATGTCGATGTCGACGGTGGTCGCCGGCGGCAGGTCGCGCACGAACAGCACCGGCAGGCCCTCGCTCGTGACCTCGTTCACCGGCCCGAGCGTCAGGCCGTGGCCGTGCGTGAACACCAGCCGCTCGTTGATCCAGGTGCGGTTGGGCAGCGCCGCCGGATTCAGTTCGCGCACCGACAGCATGACCTGGCGGTTCTTGCCGTTGATCATGTAGCGATCGTTGTCGACCGAGACGAAGTCGTAGTAGGTGCGAATCTCCTGGATCTGCCCGAACGTCTCGAGCAGCGGCTGGTGATCCCACAGGCGCACGTTGTCGAGCGTGCCGCGGTTGGCCTCGAGGTCGGCGCGCGTCAGCGTGCCCTCGCCGGGCAGCTCGCGTTCCTCGACCTGGTCCAGCGCAAACGCCTCGCGCGTGGCGGCGATGTTGTATTCGATGAACGGCGTCTCGCGTACCTGTTCGTTCGGCGTCACCGCGAAGCGCTGCAGCATTGACGCGTAGCCTTCGCCGCCGAGCAGGGCGACGGCATAGAGGGCGGCGCCGGCAATCAACCACCGGGCCGAGCCGCCGGCGGCCGAGGCCGCGGCGAGGCCGGCGGCGACGAGCGCCGCCACCATCACGCCGAGCGCGGCCGGCATCCGGGCGTGCGCGTCGGCGTAGCTGGCGCCCTGGATGATCCCGGAGGGCGACACAATCTCGTTCAAGCGGCTCAGCCACGCGCCGAGCGCGAGCGTCAGAAAGAACGCCGCGGCGAGCCACGTCAGGTGGCGCCGGGCGCGATCCTGGATGCTGATGCCGAACGGCGTGAGCGCCATTTGCCCGGCGGCGACATACAGGGCGCCGGCCCCGGCGGCGGCCAGCAGGATCACGGCGATGGCCAGGCCGCGGGCCAGGGTGAGCGCCGGCAGCGTGAAGATGTACAGGGCCGCGTCGTTGCCGAGGACCGGGTCGCTCTTGCCGAACGGCGTCTGGTGCCACCAGGTCAGCAGGGTCATCCACTGGCTCGACGCGAACGAGGCCAGCAGGAACGCCGCCACCACGACCGCCATCATGACCAGGGGCCGCAATTGATCGCGCGTGGGCAGCGCGACCGTGAACCCTTCACGAGTGGTGAAGGCGACCGGGGTCGGGGAAATCGAGGCCAGGGCCAGGCGGACGTTTAACGCCAGCCACGCGACGGCGACGACGAACACCGCGACCGCCAGCCCGGCCCGGACCGCGATCTCGGTGGAATACACATCCCGGTAGCCGAGCTCGCCGAACCACATCCAGTCGGTGAGGAAGTCAGCGGTGAACGGCAGGAAGAAGAACAGGGCTCCGGCCAGCAGCAGGACGATAAATCGTAGGGGCACGTGGGCATCTTACTCTCCCCGCTTCAATCGGCGCAGCGTCCGCCGCTGGTCGCGGTCGGGACGGGTGGGGGGGGTCGCCGCGGCGCGGTAGATCCGCTCGAGCTTGCGCAGTTCGATCTCCTCGGGGGTCGGCTTGGGCGAGGTGTCCTCGTACAGGAGCCGCGCCTCGGCCCGCGAAACGCTGCGATCCGCGACCCCGAGCACGGTCAGCAGCTGCTTACGGCCCATCGGCCGGTGGATGATCAACTGATCGCCCGGCTTGAGCTCGCGATGCGGCTTGGCGATCTGCCCGTTGACGCTGACCTTGCCCAGCTTGCAGGCCTTCTGCGCCTCCGAGCGGGTCTTGAACACGCAGGCCACATCCAGCCAGACATCGAGCCTCACCGACTCCACGGCACCAGCTTAATGCAACACGAAGGACGCGAAGGGGACGTGGTTGTACAATCCCGCGCGTGATCAGCAGACGTCCTCATTCCTCGCTAGTGCTCGACGGACCCGAACGCGCGCCGGGGCGCGCCATGTTGCACGCAGTCGGCTTTACGCGCGCCGACTTCCAGAAGTCACAGATCGGCGTGTGCTCGACCTGGAGCCAGGTGACGCCGTGTAACGTGCACATCGATGTGCTCGCGCGCCACGCCGCCGACGGCGTGAACGGCGCCGGCGGCAAGCCGTCGATCTTTGGCACCATCACCGTCTCGGACGGCATCTCGATGGGGACCGAGGGCATGAAGTACTCGCTCGTCTCGCGCGAGGTGATTGCCGATTCGATTGAGACGGTGATGGCGGCCGAAGGGCTGGACGGCCTGGTCGCCATTGGCGGGTGCGACAAGAACATGCCGGCGTGCGTCATGGCGATGGCGCGTCTCAACCGGCCGGCGGTGTTCGTCTACGGCGGCACCATCATGCCCGGCATCTTCCAGGACCGGCCCGTCGACATCGTCTCGGTGTTCGAGGCCGTGGGGCAGCACGCGGCGGGGAAGCTGACCGAGGCGGCGCTGGCCGACCTCGAGCAGCACGCCTGCCCGGGCGCCGGGTCGTGCGGCGGCATGTATACCGCCAACACCATGGCCTCGGCGATCGAGGCGCTCGGCCTGAGCTTGCCGAACAGCTCGGCGCAGGCGGCGGTCTCGGACGACAAGAAACGTGACTGCACGAGCGCCGGCGCCGCGGTGGTGAAGCTCGTGCAAGACAACCTCCGGCCGCGCGACATCCTCACGCGCCGGGCGTTCGAGAACGCCATTACGGCCGTGGTCGCGCTCGGCGGCTCAACCAACGCCGTGCTCCACCTGCTGGCGATCGCGCACGCGGCGGGCGTGAAGCTGACGCTCGACGACTTCACCCGCATTGGCAGACGGGTGCCGGTGCTGGCGGATCTCAAGCCGAGCGGCAAGTTCGTGATGGCGGAACTGGTCCGGATTGGCGGCCTCACGCCCTTGCTGAAGCGCCTGCTCGACGCTGGCCTGCTGCACGGCGACGCCATGACCGTGACCGGCCGCACGCTGGCCGAGAACCTGCGTGGCACCCCCGACTATCCCGCCGGGCAAGAGGTGGTGCGCGCGGTCGCGAATCCCATCAAGAAGGACAGCCACCTGGTGGTGCTGCGCGGCAACCTGGCGCCCGACGGCGCCGTGGCCAAGATCACCGGCAAGGAAGGCGAGAAGTTCACCGGCCGTGCCCGGGTCTACGACCGCGAAGAGGCGGCGCTGGCGGCGATTCTGGCCGGCAAGATCAAGAAGGGCGACGTGGTGGTGATCCGCTACGAGGGGCCGCAGGGCGGGCCGGGCATGCGCGAGATGCTGTCGCCGACGAGCGCCATCATGGGCCGCGGTCTTGGCGCCGACGTGGCACTGATCACCGACGGCCGGTTCAGCGGCGGCACCCATGGCTTCGTCGTGGGCCACATCACGCCGGAGGCGTTTGCCGGCGGGCCGCTGGCGCTCGTGAAGAACGGAGACATCGTCACGATCGATGCGCGGACCCGGCAGCTAAGCCTGGACATCCCGGAGCGCGAGTGGCGGGCGCGGCGCAAGGCGTGGCGGGCGCGCAAGCCGCGATATGTCCGCGGTGTGCTGGCCAAGTATGCGCGCCAGGTATCGACGGCCAGCCTGGGAGCGGTGACCGATCGCTGACGGCCGAGTTATCCAAAATTCCGTAGTTGCAAGTGGTTGTAAATGGCGTTCTGGTCTTGCAAAGGCCACGCTGGGTGACCTTCACTCCCGCATCTTTGTTAACAAACGT
>JBEGVQ010000048.1:0-75059 GCA_041178345.1 Acidobacteriota bacterium
ACCCATCGTGTCCCGGCCAGCCGGATCCTTCTTCATCTCGCCCTGTCCGCGCATTGCCATCTCAGCGGTGACATGCGTCAGGGTGTACGTGCCAGCGACGTCGCCGGCCGCGATACAACCCGTGTAGGTCTTGTCCTTGCCCATCGGCTTGGCCATCTTGTCCTGCGCGATGCCCACCTGGCTCATCGCCGCGATGGTGAGAATGGTCAGTGCGGGTGTCATCAAGTTCTTCATGTGCCCTCCTCGAACGACTGTCTGCCTGCGACAAGACTGTCGCCTTGCCAGTGAATGTCCGCCGTTGATCGGTCACGCCGATCAATTGCAACAACATGGCCATGGGCGGCACATCCGCTCGCGTACGGTCGAAGCGTGGCGTCGGCATTGACTGACGAGGAAGGCGCCTTCGACGCGACCTCGAGCGGTCGCGTCGTTGGCCGCGCTGCTGGTGCAGCGCCAGGTCGAGTTACTGCTGGAGGTGTGCGCGCATCGCGGTGACGGCCGCCGCGTTGGTGATCACACCGACGTGATCGCCGCCAGGGATTTCGATCAGGCGCGCGCCGGGGGATTGCTTGGCGAAGGCCACCGACAGCGGGTGCAGCGGATCGCCCGTGCCGGCAACCAGCAACGCCTTGTTGCCGCCCTTGGGCAAGCCGTTGACGGCCATGGCCGGCAGCGACTTCATGACGCCGACGAGTGAGCCGAGGTCATTGCCCCTCATCGCCTGCGCGTTGACCATGCCGGCCATCTCCGGCTTCATCGCCGGGAACAGCCACTGCATGAAGTTGGCGAGGCCGGTGCCGCCCTCGAGGTCGGCGACCCACTGCGCCGACTCCCTGCTGAAGGTGGCCGCATCCGCGTAGAGCGGGCCCGCCACGAGCGTGGCGGTGCTGACCCGGTCGGGGTACCGGGCTGCGACGTTGGCGGCAATCAGCGCGCCCATGGAATGGCCAATCACGTGCGCCCGCGGGATTTTCAGGTGATCCATCAAGCGGATCACGTCATCGACCATCTGCTGGCCGAAGCGCGCCGGCTCGGCCAACTTGGTGCTGCGGCCGAAGCCGCGCGCGTCGAGTGCGACCATCCGGTAGGTCTGCGGGAGCGCCTTCGCGATGCCCAACATGCTCTCGAGCGCCGCGCTGTAGCCGTGAATGAGCACGACGGCATCGCCGGCTCCCGCCTCACGGTAGCGCAGCGTCACGCCCTCAGCAGTGAACTGCTGGTCCGGCGCGGTGGCGAGTGCCGCTGGCGCGGGCGCCGCAGCGACCTGAGCGGGCGCGGCCTGTGGCGGCCGGCCAGCGGTCAACGCCGCGGTGGCGGAGCAGAGGCAGACGACGAGGGCAGCGGTGATCAGCTTGATTCGCATGGCGTGAGAGCCTAACACGACCGGCTGATCCCGGCCACGCGTGAACCGAAAGCGCCAGCCGGGCCGCGGCTGAATGCAAAACAGCCCGGAAAGCGGATGCCTCCCGGGCCGTTCTGGTCGTGGACGTGACGTGCTTAGCGCTCGATGCGAATCGTGCCGTCGCCGGTCCGAATGCGCAGGGTCTTGCCGCCGTCGCCCATCTTCGAGCGCAGGATGCGGCGGCGCTCGCGCCGATCGTCGCTGCCCTCGCCTTCCTTGCGCTCGTCGCGGCCATCGTCGAGCAGCGGGTGCGACGAGCGCACCGAGCCGTCGCGCGTTTCGGCGTCGAGCTCGGCGTTGAACGCCGACGGCAGGGTCAGCGTGACGCTTCCGTCCCCGGTGGTGAGATCCCAGTGGCCGGTCATCACGGTGTCGGGGTCGATCTGCACGCGCACCGAACCGTCACCGGTCTTCAGCCGCAACACCGACGGCTGCCCCTCGAACCCAATGCTGCCATCGTCGGTTTCCAGGTCGAGCGTGCCGGTGACCTTGTCGAGCCGGATCGAGCCGTCGCCGGAGCGCACCTGGATGTCGCCCGACAGGCGCGTGGCGGTCACGCTGCCGTCGGCGGTGTTGAGCACGATCTTGCCATCGAGGGCCTCGGCGCGAATCGCTCCGTCACCACTGCGGGCGACGAGGTTGCTGTTGCGCGGCACGGCCACGCGCAGGCGCGCGGTCGGCGAAATGTTCACGCCGATCGTGAGGCCACTGAAGTCGGCGCGCGACGGCCCGGTGACCCTCAGCACGATCGTGTCGCCCTGCTGGGTCGCCTCGACCTTGATCTGATCGATCAGCGACTGTTCCATCGCGCGCTTCTCGATCTCGACCTCCACCTCGGGCTTGTCCCACGAGTGGATCTCAATGGCGCCGTCGAACGTGTCGAGGTCGATCTGCGGCAGGCCGGTGACCTTGAACGACTTGGTTTCGCGGGCCGACAGGCCCTCGGTATTGAGGTTGACCTCGCACCCCGCCAGCAACGTCGACGCCAGTAACAACGGGCCCGTCACGGGCAGTGAACGCGCGGACGTGAACCTCATGAGCAGCTCAGCCACTGGGGGCCGTTCAGGTTATCGGGGAAAATCGGTGTCACTCTGTGGCCTCAGGCAGATAGACGGACTGGCGGAGGTCAGTGTTCCCACACGGCAGACCCGGCCACGTAGGTCCGGCGAACCGCCAGGCCCGGGCCCAGCACCACGAGGTCGGCCATGCTGCCGACGGCAATCGTCCCGACCTCGGCCAGCCCGAGCTCGGCCGCGGGGGTCGTCGAACACAGGCGGGCGGCCTCGGTGAGGCTCACGCCGGCCTGCTGAACGAGCCGGCGAAACGCACCATCCATGGTGAGGACGCTCCCGGCCAGCGTGCCGTCAGCGAGCTGGGCGCTCTGTTCGGTCACCATGATGTCCTGCTCGCCGAGCCGTGCCCGAGAGCCCGGCGGCAGCCCCGCGCCGGCCGTGCCGTCGGTGATCGCCATGAGCCGCCGCGCGGTCTTCGCGCGCAGTGCCAGCGCGACCAGCGCCGGGTGCACGTGCACGCCGTCGCAGATGATCTCGGCGGCGACCGCATCCGATTCGAGCACGGCGCCGACCACGCCCGGCGAACGCGACGTCGGCGCGGACATGCGATTGAACAGGTGCGTGGCCTGGCACGCGCCGGCCGCGATGGCCGCCTTCGCTTCATCGTAACTGGCGCCGGTGTGGCCGATCGAGACCCGGTGCCCGGCCGCCACCAACGCCCTCACCAGGTCCAGGCCGCCGGGCAGTTCTGGCGCCAGGGTGATGATCCCGGCTTCGGCACGATGACGCGCGATCACGTCGAGAATGTCGCCGGCGCTGAACTCGCCTTCCGCCTTCTCACTTCTCACTTCCAACTTCTCACTTCCGTGAGGAGGCAGGCGCAGGCAGCGCCGCGGCTGCGCACCGTTCCAGTCGGGATTGATGAAGTTGCTTTCAAGATGCGCGGGCAGCACGCGTGCCGACCGTGGCGCGAGCGCCCGCCGCGCGGCGGCGACCGCGGCCAGCAGGGCGGCCAGGGCCGCCGGGCCGCACGCGACCGACGTCGGGCAGAACGCGGTCACCCCGTACTTCGGCAGGCGGCTCGCCATGTCGGCGACGGCGCCGGCGCCATCGAGCGCGTCGATGCCCTCGATGCCGTGCACGTGAACGTCGATGAAGCCGGGCACGATCACCTGGCCGGAACAATCGAGGCGGGTCGCGCCGGCCGGTCCGTCGACGGCGCGCGGCGCGATCGCCTCGATGCGGCCGTCGCGAATGACCAGCGTGCCGCGCTCGACGACGCGATCCGGCAGCACCAGGTCGGCGCCGGCGAGCACCATCATGCGGGCGGTCGCGCGGCCGCGCGGGCCGCGCCGATGGCGACGGCGTCGGCGCCGAGCGTGGACAGCACGATGCGCACGTGTTCGGACTGCGCCGGCCGCAGCCGGCGGCTGCATTCCAGGCGAATCGCCTCGAGCATCATGTCGCCGGACGCGGCGATGGTGCCGCCGAGGACGACGGCCTGCGGGTCGAGCATCGTCACCAGGTTGGCCACGGCCATGCCAACGTACTTCGCGGTGTCGCGGACCACCGCGATGCACACGCCATCGCCCACCCGCGCTCCCTGAAAGACATCATCCGCGGTCAGGCGGTTCAGGTCGCCGCCGACGTGGTCGGCCACCGAGGAGCGATCGCCCGATTTGATGCGCCACACCAGCCGGCGAACAATGCCGGCGGCGGCCACTTCGGCCTCGAGGCCTCCGTAGCGGCGATAGTCATCACGTTCCACCGGGTTGAGCGCCAGCCAGCAGATCGAGCCGGCCATGCCGTGCGCGCCGAGCCATGGTTCGCCGTTGATCAGGACGCCGGCCGTGACGTGCGCGCCAATGGCGCAGGTGACGAGCTGTTTCAGGCCGCGGGCCGCGCCGCACCATTGCTCGGCGATGGCGGCCGCGGTCCCGGCGCCAATCGGCATGGTGGCGCGCGCGCCTGGCGCCGCCTCGGCGAGCATCGCGGCGATGTCGGCGGCAACCGGATCGCCTGGCTGCGGCAGGGCCACCGCACTGGCGGCGATCTTGCCGCCGGCGCCGGCAATGGCGCGCGTGACGGTGTCGCGCAGGGCCTGGGCCGGGTTGCCGGCGGCCGGCGGCAGATGGCCGCGCGACACCACCTGGGCGGCGTCGTTGACGACCACCACGCGCGCGACCAGGTCCGAGAGGTCGACGCCAAGCGTCAGTTCAGGCATGTTCGGGCTGCCAATCAGGGCGCGCGTGCAGCTTGCGGCCGTCAAGCGGCAGCGGCGCTCCGGTAAATAGCTGTTCGTCGAGGCGCGCGAGCAACGCCGCCAGCCCGCGCTCGTCGGGGGCGGCCATCACCAGCACGCCGCTGCCCTGCCCGGGCGGAAACCGCCGGTCGTCCAGGTAGTCGCGATCGAGCGTGACGAGCGTCCGGCGCAACTGGCGGGCCAGCCGGTAGTGCTCGGCATCGCGGGCCCGGCGCAGATCCGGATGATCCATCACGAACAGGACGTCCCAGCGCAACTGTTCGCGCATGAACCCGACGAGCCCCGCCGGCACGTTAGCGTCGGCATACACCCGCGGCCGCCCGGCCACCCCGCCGGCCACCGGCCCCAGCTCCGACCACAGGGTTCCCATAGGCAGGCGTCAGGCTTTGGCTTTCCCGCGTTTCTTGATCTGCTTCCGGGCCTCGCGCTCAAGGTCGGCAACGAGCGCCGCCCGTTGCGACAACAGCCCCTTGCGCGGGCGGCGGCCGTTCTGGTGGCCGACCGCGTACTCGCAGAACAACGGGAACGCGATGGTCGAGTCGGCGTAGACCACCGCGGTGTCAGGCAACACGCTTGGGTTCACCTTGCCCCAGCTCACGGCTTCGGCCGGCGTGGCGCCCGACAGGCCGCCCCACACCACCGAGTCGGTGGTGATCTGGATGAAGTAGTCGTTGCCGCCCTTCGGAATGCCGTAGACCTCCCACAGCGTGGGCTGGCCCTGCAGGTAGAAGTTCTTCGGCGAGCCGCCGCCGAGGATGACGCAGCCGTTCTTCTCGGCGGCGCGGATGATCGCGCACACCTCGTTGACGTCCTTGTTGGGATCGACCTGCAGCGTACTGCGGTTGATCAGCTCGTGGTACGCCACGTTCATGCCGATCGAACTGTCGCCCGGCGACGAGGTGTAGATGGGCACGCCGAACTTGGCCGCCGAGGCGACGATCGAATACTTGGCGCACCCGGGCCGCACCTTCAACAGGTGCCGGCCGAGATGTTCATGCATTTCGGCCGACGACATCGGCCCCTCGAGGCCGCTTGCGACCAGGAAGTCGCGGATGAAGCTGTCGGTATCGAGCAGGACCTGCGCCGGGAACAGCACGTCGTAGATGCGGATGACGCCTTCGTCATAGAGCACACGGTCGTCCACGAACGGCGAGCCGCGGCGAAGCGTGAAATTCAGGGCGTAGTGCAGGTCGTGGTAGAGATTGGCGCCGGTGCTGATGATGAAATCGATCAGGCCGCGCTCCATCAGCTCGATGACGCAGCCGCCCAGGCCGGCCGGGGTCATGGCGCCGGCCATCGTCAACGCGATGGTGGTGTTGCTCTTCTTGGCGAGCATCTTGTCGCCGTAGATCCGGCAGGCCTCGCCGAGCCGCGCCGCGTTGAAGGCCTGGAACCCCTCGTCGATCAGCGTGCGGACAGCGGCGCTGCCCTTCGGGCGGTAGTAACGGATCGGCTTGCCCTTGAGAAACGACCTGGGCCCTTTCGGCGCGCCGGGGGATCGGTATGGCATTGCTTCTAGACTATGCCAAAAACTGACGGCTCGCGGCCGGGTTTCGGACACCACCGCCGGCTTTGGAGTAGCATCTGGTCTGTGAATCAGGACGTCTGGATTCCACTGGCTGGTATCCTGGCCGCCGGCGCCGTGGCGCTGGTCCTGTTCTTCTGGTGGAAGGGTTGGCCGTTCGCCGAGGGCGACGTGTTTCGCGCCAGCCGCCTGTCGCGCGGCAACCGGTTGTTTCCGACGCAGGTCTTGATCACGCCGACGGCGGTGGTGCATTACACTCCCGAGCTGGTCGGCAGGAAAGAACATTCGATTCACCTGGCACACGTGGCGTCGGTCAGCATTGATACCAACCTGTTGTTCTCGAACGTGCTGATCGAAACCAGCGGCGGCACCGCGCCGGTGCAGTGCCACGGCCACAGCAAGGCCGATGCCGTCCGCATGAAGCAGCTCATCGAGCAGTACCAGACGCAGTACTACCGGACCACGGGCACGCCGCCGGCCGCCGAGGTGTTGCGTGGATGACCTGATGTTCGCGGCGCGGCGCAGCGCCGGCGGCAGCCGCCGGGCCGAGCCGGTCGACACGGAGGCGCGGTTCAAGAACCTCGTGCAGTCGCCGCTCCGGGCCGGCATCCTGCGGTTCCTGTCGGCGCGGCCGGAAGAAGCCTTCGACGCCGAGCACCTGATGCAGACCTTTGGCCGCATGCGGCTGGACGTCGAGAACTGCATCAGCGAGCTGGTCGAGTTCGGCGTAATCCGCCGCAATCCCCTGGATCCGCCCACGTACCAGGCGGTGCGGCCCGAGGCGGCGCCGGTGGCGAACCTGCTCGACATCTTCCTCGAGGGCCGCGCCAACCTCGGCATCGAGGACGCGTCGCCGTCGGTGCAGCGCTTCCGCGAGATGATCGGCCGCGACGAGAAGATGCTGGCCATCTTCGAGTGGATTCGCACGGCGGCCAAGTCCGACATCTCGGTGCTGATCCTGGGCCCGACCGGCGCCGGCAAGGAAGTGGTCGCGCGCATGATCCACGAGCTGTCGCGCCGCGGCCCCGAGAACTTCCAGGCGGTGAACTGCGCGGCGCTGCCCGACAGCCTGTTCGAGTCGGAACTGTTCGGCTACGAGAAAGGCGCCTTCACCGGCGCGCATGATCGCAAGCCCGGCCGGCTGGAACAGACCAACGGCGGCACGCTGTTCCTCGACGAGGTCGGCGACATGTCGCTGATGGCGCAGGCCAAGCTCCTGCGGGTGCTCGAGGAACGCCGCTTCGAACGGCTGGGCGGCAACAAGTCGATCCACGTCGACTTCCGGCTGATCTCGGCCACCAACCGCCCGCTCGACATGTTCGTCCGCGAGAGCCGGTTCCGCGAGGACCTGTATTACCGCATCAACGCGTTCGCGATTCGCCTGCCCTCGCTACGGGAGCGCGCGGTCGACATTCCCGTGCTGGCCAACCGCTTCCTCGCGCGCTACTGCGCGGCCAACGGCTTGCCGCTCGACGCCAAGCAGTTTTCGTCGGAAGCCCAGGATCTGCTGGCCGCGTACCACTGGCCAGGCAACATCCGCGAGCTCGAAAGCACGGTGTCGCGCGCGGCGCTGTCAGCGCCCGGGCGCTCGATTCGCGCCGCCGACATCGAGTTCCTGCATGGCCACGCCATGCCACGTCCCGACGAAACTCCAAATCGCCTGCCGTCGCTGCGCGATTCGGAGCGGGCGCACATCATCCGCGTGCTCGAGGCCACCGAGTGGAACAAGCTGGAGGCGGCGAAGGTGCTCGACATCAGCCGCGGGACCCTCTACCGCAAGATCGACGAGTACGGGCTCGAACCGGCAGCCGGTTCAGGGCGCCGACGCGGCCGAAGCTAACCTTCGGGCAGACCACCAGCCGGCGCATAATGTCGTTTACTGTCATCTCAAACAAGCGCGACAGACGGCATATTTGCACACCAAACAGCTGACTTTCCTTTCATTAAGTATAATTAAATAAACAATTTACATAAGAAAACCCGAGGTGGAGTGCCCACTCGTGTAAATTTCCTGTTGAGATATGACTTTATGGTCATGTATGCTCATCGGGTCGTGAACAGCAGCAGCTCCCCGCGTCCAACTAACTTGTCTCGAGGCTCGATTTGTTCGATTGCGGAAACCTCGCGAGCCAAGGCAGTCTGGGGTTCGTAAGAAAAATTCAGCGCACATGCGCTCCTTGCCGCCTGCTGCCCGGGTTTATATCGGCGCCATCGTTGCCGTTGGCGCCTCGCTGGTGGTGTGGCTCGGCCCGAAATCGACCTTCGACAGCCCCTTCCTCTTCGCCGTCCTTCTCCTAGCCTCGGCAATCACCTCAGCCTTCAAGGTCAGCCTCCCACTCGCCAGGAGCGGCTCGACCATGTCGGTGTCTTACGCGGTGGACTTTGCCGCGCTGCTGCTGCTTGGCCCGAACGAGACGATGATCGTCGCGGTCATCAGCGCCTGGAGCCAGTGCACCTTCCGGATGAAGGTGAAGAACCCGGTTTACCGCACGCTGTTCAGCATGGCCTGCCTGGCCATCACCGTGCAGGCCGCCGGGTTTGCCTACGAGCTCCTGGGCGGCGTGGCGGGCACGCTCGGCCATGACGTGCCCGGCCTCGCCAAGCCGCTCGTCGCCGCCGCGACGATGTATTTCGTCTTCAACACCTGCCTGATCGCCATCGCCGTCGCACTCGCCACGCGCCAGTCGTTCCTGGCGGTCTGGAACCAGAACTTCCTGTGGAGCGCGCCCTCGTATTTCGTCGGCGCCGGCGCCGCCGCCCTGGGCACCTGGGCCGTGATGACCTCCGGCGTCGCGGTCGGCCTGCTCGCGTCCGCACCCCTCTACCTCACCTACCGCACCTACAAGGTCTACCTCGGACGCATCGACGACGAGCGCCGCCACGTGGAAGAAATGGCCGACCTGCACCTGGCGACGATCGAGGCGCTGGCGCTCGCCATCGACGCCAAGGACCAGACCGCGCAGTCGCACATTCGCCGCGTGCAGGTCTACGCCACCGGCATTGCGCGCGGCCTGGGCATGTCCGACACCGAGATCCAGGGCGTGAGGACGGCTGCCCTCCTGCACGACATCGGCAAGCTCGCCGTGCCCGAGCACATCCTCTCGAAGCCCGGTCCGCTGACGCAGGAAGAGTTCCAGAAGATCCGTGTGCACCCGCAGGTCGGCGCCGAGATCATCAGCGCCGTGCCCTTCCCCTACCCGGTGGCGCCGCTCATCCTGAGCCACCACGAACGGTGGGACGGCAAGGGCTATCCACAAGGCCTCAAGGGCGAGGAGATCCCGCTCGGCGCGCGCATCCTGTCGGTGGTCGACTACTTCGACGCGTTGACCTCGGACCGCCCCTACCACAAGGCGATGACGCACGAAGCCGCGCTCGCCTTGCTGCAGCAGGAAGCCGGGCGCGCCCTCGACCCGACCGTGGTCGCCATGTTCTTGAAGATGGAGGTCGAGATGGCGGCCGCCGCCGCCACCATCGACACCGCGACGCCACGGCGGCTGTCGCTCGAACCGACCAACGAACGCGGCCGGCCGGCCGTGGGGTTCCAGCCCGAATCGCCCAAGAGCAGCACCGTGTTCGAAGACATCGCGCTGGCGCATCGCGAAATCTACGCGCTCTACGAGATCGCGCAGACCATGGGCACGAGCCTCGGGGTCTCGGACACGATGGCGCTGATCTCGTCGAAGTTGTCCAACCTGGTGCCGTTCTCGTCCTGCGCGCTGTTCCTGTTCGACGAGGAGTCCGACACGCTGTGCTGCCGGTTTGCCACCGGCGTCGAGGCCGAGGCGATCGGCACCATGTCGGTGCGCGCCGGCCAGGGCCTGACCGGCTGGGTCGCCCGCAACCGCCGGCCGCTGGTCAACGCGCGCCCAAGCGCCGAGTTCGAGGCCGCCGGTCTGACCGCCGTCGCCACCACCCTGCAGTCGGCGCTGGTGGCGCCGCTGGTGTTCAGCGACCGCTTCATCGGCACCCTCGCGGTGTACTCGACCCAGACCGATTTCTACACCGACGACCACCGCCGGCTGCTCGACCGGGTCAGCGAGCAGGCCTCCGCCGTCATCAACAACTCGATCGTCTTCGAGCAGACCCAGGAAGACTCGCTGACCGACCCGCTCACCGGGTTGCCCAACACCCGCTTCATGTTCATGCACCTGTCGCGCGAACTCGCCCGCGCCGAGCGCCTGAAGTCGGAAGTGGCGCTGCTCGTCATGGACCTCGACAGCTTCAAGGAAATCAACGACAACCACGGCCACCACATCGGCGACCGGGCGCTGCGCGAGGTCGCTACGGCGTTGCGCTCCGGCATCCGGCCGTACGACATTTGCGTGCGCTACGCCGGCGACGAGTTCATCGTGGTGCTGTCGGGCTGCGGCGCCGAGGAAGCGGAACGCAAGCGGCAGGAGCTGCAGCGCACCGTCGACGATTTGCTGTTCGAGGCCCGTCCCGGACGCCGCCTGCCGCTCGCGATCAGCGTCGGCGCGGCCATTTATCCGCAGGACGGCGAGAGCTACGAAGCGCTGCTGGCCACGGCCGACAGCCGCATGTATCGGGACAAGTCGCGGCGCAAGCAGCGCGTGCAGGTCCAGCCCGCCGCCACCGGCATCGACGGCCTGCCGGCGGTGAACGTGCCGCTGCCATCGGCGGTCGCCGAAATCACCGCGATCGACCTGCAGCGGGCAGGATTCGGGGTGCTCTGATCGGGGATTAGCGATCAGGGATCAGTATTTCTCGGTCAGGATGCGCTCGCGGCCGACGCCCAGTCGCGCCAACAACTCAGTGCTGTCACTCACCAGTTGCGGCGGGCCGCACACGAGGCAACACGCGTCACGCGATGGCATCGCCGCCCTCAGCAAACCTTCGTCGATTCGCCCGAGACGGCCCTCCCACCCCTCGCCCACCCGCGAGACGGTCAGCACGAGATTGAGGCGCCCGGCGTGGGCCATGGCGTCGAGTTCGGCGCGATAGGCGAATTGTTCCGGCGACCGGGCACTGTAGACCACGGACACGACCGGCACGTCCGGGCGCGACAGCCGTTCCACCAGGATCGATCGCAACGGGGCAATGCCCGTTCCGCCGGCGACGAACAACAAGGGCCGATCGGCCAGCGCCGGTGGCAGGCCAAACGTCCCGAACGGCCCTTCCAGATCGATCAGGGTACCGGGCGCGGCAAGTTCCAGGTGCGGATCAAGTGCGCCCGTCTCATCCACTTGCGCGAGCAGTTCGAGCACACCGGTCTGGCCGAACTCCCAGGGCGCTGACGCGATCGAATATGGCTTGCGCAGGGGTGAGCCATGAAGACCCACCATGACCGCCTGCCCGGCAGAAAATGGAAATGCGGTCGGGCCTAGATCAAGGCCGATGATCCGCGTTCGCGGCGTGGCGTTCGCGACCTGTCGGACCGCAACGGTACGCAGGCCCAAGCCCCTGGCCCGGCTCACATGCCGACGATGTGATAGCCGGCGTCAACCATCAGCACTTCACCGGTAATGCCGCGGCCGGCGTTGCCGAGCAGGAACGCCGCGGCATCTCCAACCTCGGACGTCTCGATGGCCCGGCGCAGCGGCGCCTTTTCGCGGACCACGCCGAGGATCGACGAGAATCCGCCGATGCCCGCGGCCGCGAGCGTCTTGACCGGTCCCGCCGAAATGGCATTGACGCGAATGTTCTCGGGACCAAGGTCGGCGGCGAGGTAGCGCACGGACGATTCGAGCGCCGCCTTGGCGACGCCCATGACGTTGTAATTCGGGAACACCCGGTCGCTGCCCAGGAAGGTGAGGGTGAGCACGCTGCCACCGCCACGCTTCGCCATCAGCGGCTGCGCGCCGCGGGTCAGGGCAATCAGCGAATACGCGCTGATGTCGAGCGCCTGCTTGAAGCCCGCGCGCGAGGTCTTCACGAACCCACCGGTGATCTCCTCACGCGCCGCGAACGCCGCGCCGTGCACCAGGAAATCCAACCCGCCATGCTCCTGCTCGATCTTCTCGTAGACCGCGGCGATCTGCTCGTCGCTCGAGACATCACACGGCAACACCAACGGCTTGGGATCGAGCGTGGCCGCCAGTTCGCCGACGTGCTCTTCGAAGCGGCCCTGGTAGGTGAGGATGAGTTGCGCGCCCGCGTTCGCGGTGGCCTGCGCAATGGCCCAGGCCAGCGAACGGTGGTTCGCCACGCCGACGATCAGTCCAACCTTGCCGGTGAAGTCTGCCATCAGCGATTCTTTTTCCCGCCACGGCGACGGCGTCCGCCGCCCTGGCCTTGACCTTGACCTTGCCCCTGACCTTGGCCCTGGTTCTGGCCCTGCTGGCCGGGGCCGCTGCCGTGTTCGCGGAAGCGCATGGGGCCGAGGTTGTCCTGGCTGCCGCCACCGGCAGCCCGGCGCCGGCCGCGAGACTTGCCGCCGCCGGCATGGCGCTGCGCGCCACCGTTGTTGTTGCGGCCTCGATTGTTGAGCGACTGGATAGTGAATTCCGGAAGGGCGCGGGGAGCGGGGACGGCGCCTTCAAGCTTGGGAAAGGTGGCTCGAATCAGTGACCGCCTGAACCCGCCTTCGCGATCCTGATCGTTGCCCGCCGGCTCTTCGCCGGCCGTGTTCTCGCCTGGCGGCGCGGACGCCGGGTCGTCGACGCCGGCCGCAGCGGCGAGGGGCACAACGGTCGCTTCGGCGGGGGTGGCCGACGCCGGTGGGGGCGGCGCCTGGGGACGGGGCGCCGGTGCCTGCAGGCCATCCAGCACTTGCGTAAAGAGCGCCGGGGGCTGGGTCTTCCGGCGCGGCGCCGGGACCTTGGCCTCCTTGTACTCATGCTCGGCCTCGCAACTGCCGCAGCGCGTGCGTTGGATGGTGACATCAACCATGGCCACGATGGCATGGTCGGTAATGCGGCGCTCGCGCGGACAATAGTCGTCCAGCACGTCGCCGGGCCGATACCGGCGGTCTTGCATGCAACTCCCCCGAAAACCCGATCGGCTTCCCGCCAAGCCGCGTCGGTGCTGATCGTCTACTACTGCTTCGAACCGTTGGTCCATGGGCCGCGACACGAGCGCGGCCGGGTCGTGTTGAGTGCGGGAAGCGCCTGTTGGGTCGGAACGACCGCAGGGCGCAGGGCATCCGGAATATATCAGAGCCCCGAGCCCCGGGCAAGCCACGACCGCAGGTCGGCCAGCGCCGCCGCCACGGCGTCGGGATGGGTCGATTGCGGCGTCTTCCTGGCCCGCACCGAGGCCGCTGCCGTCACCCGCTCCTTGACATCGTCGCCGAACAAGCCGCTCGACTGGCGCCATTCCGGCAGTGACAGGGCCTCGAAGTCGCGCCCTTCCGACAGCAGCTGGCGAACCATGGCACCGACCACTTCGTGCGATTGGCGGAAGGGCATGCCGCGCGACACCAGGTAGTCGGCGACGTCAGTCGCCAGCAGCAGGCCCGATGCGGCCTGCCCGGTGCGCCCGGGATTGAGGCCGAGCTTGCCGATCACGGCGGCCGTCGCATCGAGTGACACGGCGAGCGTGTCTTCCGAATCGAACAACGGTTCCTTGTCTTCCTGCAGATCCTTATTGTAGCCGGTCGGCAGTCCCTTCATGGTGATCAGGAAGCCGGTCAAGTGGCCGATCGCCCGGCCAGCCTTGCCGCGGACCAGCTCGAGCGGATCGGGATTCTTCTTCTGCGGCATCATGCTGCTGCCGGTCGCCGACGAATCGGCCAGCTCGAAGAAGCCGAATTCCTCGCCGGTCATCAGGATGAAATCTTCGGCGATGCGCGACAAGTGGACCATCGACAGCGACACGCCGTGCAGGAAGCTGACGGCGAAGTCACGGTCGGACGAGGCGTCCATGCTGTTGGCCACGACGCGGGCAAACCCCAGGCGCGCGGCGAGTGCCGCGGTGTCAACGGCGTACCCGGTGCCGGCGATCGCCCCCGACCCGAGCGGCAGCGCATTAGCCTCCTCGCGCGCGATCTCGAGGCGGTGATGGTCGCGGCGCAGGGCCGCGGCATGACTCAACAGGAAGTGCGAGACCAGCACCGGCATGGCGCGGCGCATGTGCGTGTACGACGGCATCAGTGCCTCGCCGGCACGCTCGGCCTGATCGGCAAACGCCGTGATCGCCGCCCGCAGCTTCTGCTGCAGCAGCGGAATGCGGCGGCGCAGGTACAAGCGCAGGTCGAGCGAGACCTGCTCGTTGCGCGAGCGCCCGGTGTGCAGGCGCCGGCCGGCATCGCCCACCCGGGCGACGAGTTGACGCTCGACAAAGCTGTGCACGTCCTCGTCGTCGCCCGCGACCCACGCGGGGTCGCTGCGGCCTTGTTCGAGGATCGCGGCCAGCGCCTCGGCAATGGCCTTGGCGTCGGCAGCGTCGAGCACGCCGGCGTTGGCCAGCGCTTCCGCCCACGCGATGCTGCCAGTGACATCGTCTTCAAACAACCGGCGGTCGAACGGAAACGAGACGCCGAAATCAAACGCCGCGGGATCGGGAGCCGAATCGAAGCGGCCGGACCAGAGATGCTGGGACATGGAAGTTGAAAGTTGAAGGTTGAGAGTTTCAGTTACGAGTTCAAGATTCGGCCCACGATGTGAGTGTCGCCCTTGAACAGTTTTACACGTACGGTGCCGCTGACGCCTTCCTGCGTTGCCGACGCGTACGCATCGAGGCCCTGGCGCAGGGGCCCGAACCACTCGCCACTGCCGAGCACGCCGGCGTAGGCGGCCGACACCGCCGGCTGGAACCGGTTCAGGCTATCGGAGGACGCGAGCCGCTCGAGCTCTCGGCGGGCATGGTGAAGGACGGCGGCAGCCGGCGCCTCGTGCAAGACGCGGGCGCGCGAGCCATGCCCGCGGGACTTGACCCGGTCGAACCGGCCCACGCCGTGCTCACCGGCAATCGTGGACAGGCTTTCGACCAGCTCCGCCGGGGTCATCGTCACGCCGTTGATGCCGGTGGGCGTGCCGCGCTCGAAGGTCAGCGCCACCGTCGCAGGCTCACCCGGCGTTTGCGCCAGCGGCCGAGTGAGCGCAAAGGCCGACTCGGGCGGTTCAGCCGATCCGTCATCGGCCGGCCGGCCAACGGTGCGTCCCCACAGGTTGGCATCGACCCGCTCGGCGCCGTCAATCGGCGTCGACATGCCAAGCCGGCCGGCGTACTCGTTCACCTGGGCCACCGTCATGTCATCGGCACAGGCAATCGCCGCCAGCGACGGTTCGAGGGTGCCGAGCGGCCGATCGAGCCGGAGGCGATCGCGGCCCGAGGCACCATGCGCCACGACGGTGGCGCCCTCGATGCGGGCAATCTCCATGAGCTTCCGCGCAATCAGCGGCCGCGACAACGCGGTGGCCATCGGATGGCGGCCCTCGCCCATCGCATCGGCGCGCAGGGCGGGCCACGCGAAGTCGCGGACAAACTCCTCGCGCGCGTCAATCACGTGCGCGCGCACGGCGCCCGCGGCCAGGGCCCGGTCCCGAATCTCGGCGAGGTCGGTGGGCTGCCCCAGGTCGAGCGTCACGGCGACCACCCCGGCGGCGTGTTGGTCGCCGAGCCACGCGATCGCGACCGTCGACCGCAGCCCGCCGGAGTAGGCCAACACGATGGGTTTGGTCACCTGGCCAGTTCCCTCAGCTTCTTCACGACGGCCAGCGCGCTCTTCGCATCGCGGGCGATGACCAGGATGGTGTCGTCACCGGCGATCGTGCCTACCACCTCGGGCAGGCGCGCCCGATCGATGGCCACGCCCAGGATCTGCGCCTGCCCCGCCCCGGTGCGCAAGACGATCAGCTGCTGGACCGGCTCGATGTTGATCAAGTACTCGGTGAGCGCCTTGCCGAGCGAGCCCAGGGCCGTAGTCGGCGGCGTCTCCGCGACGGCCGACGGCTGATACGCCCCATCAGACGAGCGCTTCAGCAGTCCCAGTTCCTTGATGTCGCGCGACAAGGTGGCCTGTGTCACCACGAACCCTCGCGCGGCGAGGCGCTGGCGCAGCTGTTCCTGGCTGCGCACGGCTTCGTGCTCGACGACGTCCTGAATGGCAGAGAGGCGCTGGGCTTTCATTTGTTATGCGTCTGAGCTAGTAATTATACATAGATATGCATACAAGTCGCGGTGTTTTATTGACTAGTGCCTACGGACTGTGTATAAATATCCTACTTGTCGTATAACATTTCGACTGAACAGCAGTCCCCCATCCGCGTCGCGGTGGCCGGGGCCACCGGCTTCGCCGGCCAGGAACTGATCCGCCTGCTCGCCCGGCATCCCCATGTCACGATTGCCGCGGCCACCGGTTCGCAGGCGACCAGCACCCCCCGCAGCCTGCCGGCGCTGAAGCGCATTTGGGACGGCACGGTCGTGCCGCTCGATCCGGCGGCGCTCGCGGGCAAGGCCGAGGCCGTGTTCCTGGCACTGCCTGAAGCGGCGTCGGCCGACCTTGCGCCGGTGCTGCTCTCCGCCGGCCTGCGCATCATTGACCTGTCGGGGGCGTTCCGCCTCCGCGACGAGGCGTCGCGGTCGCGCTGGTATCCCGCAACCAAGTCGCTGCCCGCCGGCGTGGCCTACGGCCTGACCGAGTTCGAGACCGAGGCGATTCGCACGGCGCGCCTGTTGTCCAATCCCGGTTGCTACCCCACCGCGTCGCTGCTCGGCCTGCTGCCGTTGCAGCGCGCCGGGCTGTTGTTGCCGGGCGCCGACGTCGTGATCGACGCCAAGTCCGGTATTTCGGGCGCCGGCAAGGCGGCCTCCGATCGCACGCACTTCTCCGAGAACCATGGCAGCGTGGCCGCCTACAACCCCTTCGGCCATCGCCACACGCCGGAAATGGAGCAGGCACTCGGCCGCGGCGTCACGTTCGTGCCGCACCTGGTGCCGCTCGACCGCGGCATCCTGGCGAGCCTCTACACCCGGCTGGTGCCGGGCACCACCACCGCCGCGGTCGCGGCGGCCTTCGAGCGCGCCTACGCGGACGCGCCGTTCGTCCGCCTCACGGGCGAGGCGCTGCCGGAGATCAAGCACGTGGCGCACACCAACTTCTGCGACATCGGCTGGAAGGTGGATGAAGCGACCGGCCGCGTGTTCGTGGTGAGCGTGATCGACAACCTGGTCAAGGGCGCCGCCGGGCAGGCCATCCAGAACTTCAACGTAATGTTCGGCCTCGACCAGAAGGCAGGCTTGCTGTGAAGCGCGCGGTGGTCCTGAAGCTCGGCGGGGAATTGCTCGAAGGCGCGGATCGGCTGAAGGCCATCAGCAAGGTCATCAACCAGGCCGCGAGGGCCCGGCCGCTGATCGTGGTGCACGGCGGCGGCCGCGAAATCGACGCGTCGCTGGCGCAGGTCGGCATCCCGAAGCGCCAGGTCGATGGCCTGCGCGTGACCGATCCGGAGACGCTGGAGATCGTGGTCGCGGTGCTGGCCGGCTCGATCAACACGCGGTTTGTGGCGGCCATCAACGCCGCCGGCGGCCGCGCCATCGGCCTGACCGGCGCCGATGCCGGCGTGGCGCCGGTGAAGAAGGCCGCGCTGCACAAGGCAACCAGCGGCGACAACGTGGATCTCGGCATGGTCGGGACGCCGGTGGCCAATGCCCCGACGCCGGCGTTGCTCGCGCTGCTCTGTCACGCCGGCTACGTGCCGGTGATTGCCTGCGTCAGCGCGTCGAAGGACGGGCAGTTGTTCAACGTCAATGCCGACACGCTGGCCGGCAGCCTGGCGTCGCGGCTCCAGGCCAAGCGCCTGGTGATTGCCGGCGCGACCGCCGGCGTGCTCGACAAGCGCGGACAGACCATCCCGCGCCTCAACCACACCCACATCGCGAAGCTCGTCACGTCGGGCACCGCGAATGCGGGCATGGTCGCCAAGCTCACCGCCTGCGAGGCCGCCCTCACCGGCGCCAGCAGCGTGGTGATCATCGACGGGCGCGATGCCAAACGAATTGGCAAGGCCGTGGCACTGCAGAAGACCGACGCCACCTCGAGGGTAGTGAAATGACCGTGACGACCACCCAGTCCGTGACCGCGCTCGAGGCCGAGCACGTGCTGCAAACCTACAAGCGGCAGCCGGTCGTGTTCGTGCGCGGCGAGGGCACCCGCCTGTTCGACGCCGACGGCCGGGCCTATCTCGATTTCATCTCGGGCATCGGCGTGGTCGTGCTCGGGCACGCGCATCCCGGCCTCGCGGCGGTGATTGCCGACCAGGCGAAGACCCTGGTGCACACCTCGAACCTCTATTACCACCCGCTGCAGGGCCAGCTCGCCGCCCGCCTGTCGGCCCTGTCGGGCCTGCAGCGCGCGTTCTTCTGCAACAGCGGCACCGAGGCGGTCGAAGCGTGCCTCAAGTTTGCGCGCCGCTACTGGTACTCACAGGGCATCAAGAACCGCACGGCCTACGTCGCGCTCGAACACGGGTTCTCGGGCCGCACCATGGGGGCGCTGTCGGTGACGGCCAACGCCCACTACCGCGACCCGTTCGGACCGCTGATCCCCGGCGTCACGTTCGTGGCGCCCGGCGACATCGCCGGCCTCGAAGCGGCGGTCACCGAATCGACCGCCGCCATCATCGCCGAGCCCATCCAGGGCGAAGGCGGCGTGCGGCCATTGCCGGACGAGTTCGCGGCCGCGATCGCGCGCGTCACGAAGCAGACCGGCACGCTGCTGATTGCCGATGAAATCCAGTGTGGCCTTGGCCGCACCGGCCGGCCGTTCCACTACCAGGCTCTGGGCTGGACGCCCGACCTGGTCACGGTAGGCAAGGCGATTGGCTCCGGCGTCCCGATCGGTGCGGCGCTGGTCGGCGAACACGTGGCCGCGCAGATCTTCGCCGGCGACCACGGCACGACCTACGGCGGCAACCTGCTGTCGACCCGCGCAGCTCTGTATGTGCTGGAACAGCTGGACGCACTGGCGCCGCACATTCGCGAGATGGGCGCGCTGTTCGAGCAGCGCCTGGGCGACCTGCAGCGCAAGCACCCGGTGGTCACCGCCGTGCGCGGCGCCGGCCTCATGCGCGGACTCGAACTCGCGGTCGATGCACAACCAGTGGTCGAGGCCGCCCTGAATGCGGGGCTGCTCGTGAACCGGACCGCCGAACGGGTGGTGCGGATGTTGCCGCCGCTGACGGTGTCGAAGGCGGACATTGAAGAAGCCATCGGCGTGCTCGATGGCGCGTTGGAGTCAGTCAAGGTCGAGCGATCGACGGTCGAGGTGAAGGCGTGACGATGCGAGTGGTGGTTGATAACGGACCGGGCAAGGGGCGGCGTCCCCGTGCGGCCCAGCGGGGCCGGCAGGCCGCCCCGGCCATTACGCTGCGTGCGGCGACGGCTGCCGACGCGCCGGCGCTGCACGCCTTGATCGCCGCGCACCTCGAAGAAGGCCGCCTGCTGCCGCGCACCCTCGGTGAACTGGCCGACCATGCGCACCGCTTCGTCGTCGCCATGACCGGCGACCGGATCGTCGGCTGCGCCGAACTGGCCCCGCTGTCGAAGGCGGTGGCCGAAGTGCGCTCGCTGGTGGTCAGCAGCGAGGCTCGCCAGACGGGTCTCGGCTATCGCATGGTGGACGAACTCGGCCGTCGCGCGCGGCGCGAAGGCTTCGAGCGGCTGACGGCGTTCGCCCACGACCCGCGGTTCTTCGTGCGCCTGGGTTTCTCGATCGTCCCCCACACGTGGGTGCCCGAGAAGATCGCGCACGACTGCCATTCGTGTCCGCTGTTCCGCAACTGCGGGCAGTACGCCATCGTCCTTGACCTGGAACGGGCCCATGCCCAGTCCGGCGCCGGAGCGCGCGCCTCAGCGGGGATCGGCCGTGGCTGACATGCACCCGATCGCCGGCGGCATCACCGCCCCGGCCGGCTTTCGCGCCAGCGGACTCCACTGCGGCATCAAGGCGAGCGGCAAGTTTGACCTCGCCCTGGTGGCCAGCGACGTGACGGCGCAGGCCGCCGGGGTCTTTACGCTCAACCTTGCCAAGGCCGCGCCGCTGATCGTCTGCGAAGAACACCTCGCGGTGACCGGCGGACGGGCCCGCGCCATGGTCACCAACAGCGGCTGCGCCAACGCCTGCACCGGTCCGCAGGGCCTGGCCGATGCGCACGAGATGGCAGCACTGACCGCTGGCGCGATCGGCTGCGACCCGCACGAGGTGCTGGTCGGCTCAACCGGCGTAATCGGCGTCAACCTGAAGATGGACAAGCTGCGCGCCGGCATTCCGCAGGCCGTCGCCGCGCTCAGTGACGACGGCGGCGCCGCTGCCGCGCGCGGCATCATGACGACCGATCCGTTCCCGAAGGAGTACGCCGTCGAGGTGCGCACTGACATCGGCTCGTTCCGGGTCGGCGGCATGGCGAAGGGCTCGGGCATGATCGAGCCGCGGATGGCGACGATGCTGGGCTACCTCACGACCGATGCGACCGTTGACCCGGTGATGCTGTCGCGGGCGCTGACCGACGCGTGCCGGTTCACGTTCAACGCGATTACGGTCGACGGCGAACCATCCACCAACGACTGCGTGCTGGCGCTCGCCAACGGCCGCAGCGGCGTGGAGATCACCGAAGATCTCTACCCGGTCCTGTTCGAGGCGTTCCGGACCGTGGCCCACGAGCTGGCGCTCGGCGTCGTGCGCGGTGGCGAGGGCGCCACCAAGCTCATCGCCATCACGACGACGGGCGCCGCCACCGACGCTGACGCGTGGCTGGCCGCGCGGGCGATCGCCAACTCACCGCTCGTCAAGACCGCCGTCCACGGCGGCGATCCCAACTGGGGCCGCCTGGTCGCCGCGGCCGGGCGATCGGGCGCGGCCTTCGTGCTCGACGGCGCGCGGGTGCAGATCGGCCCGCTGGTGTTGTTCGAGAACGGCCGGCCGTTCGACGAGCGGGCGCCGCAGGCGGCCGACTACCTGACCGGCCAGGACCTGGCGATCGAGGTCAACCTCGGGACCGGCGGAGCCTACCGGGCCACCGTGTGGACCTGCGACTTGTCGGCCGAGTACGTGAAGATCAACGCCGAGTATCGGACGTAAACCTTGCAGAATTTTCTCTCGATTCTCGATCTCGATCCCGACCGCCTGGCGAAAGTGCTGGCGCTTGCCGCCAAGCTGAAGCGCGAGCGCGTCAAGGGGATGAAGGCGCCCACCTGGAACGCCCTCAACGGCAAGCATGTCGGGCTGTTGTTCGAGAAACCATCTCTGCGGACCCGGGTCACGATGACCATCGGCGTGCGTGAACTCGGCGGCGACATCGTCGAAATTCCGGCCGACGTGATGCACGCCGACCGCGAGCCGATCCAGGACGTGGCCCGCAACCTCGAGCGCTGGGTCGACGCGGTGGTCATCCGCACGTTCGCGCAGGACCGGCTGACGCAGATTGCCGAGATCACGCCGAAGCTTCACGTCATCAACGCGCTCAGCAATGAGGAGCACCCGTGCCAGGCGCTGGCCGACATGCAGACGCTGTCAGAGAAGTGGAGCTCGTTCGAGGGGCGCCGCATTGCCTTCGTCGGTGACGGCAACAACGTGTGCACGTCGCTCGTGCACGTGGCCATGATGCTGGGCATCGCGGTGCACGTCGCCACGCCGAAGGGCTACGAGCTGCCCGACGAGGTCGTGGAGCAAGCAGCCGCGGTGTCGCAGAAAGGCGCCGGCCTGACCGAGTTTACCGACCCCAAGGCGGCGGTGCGGGACGTCGATGCGGTCTACACCGACGTCTGGACCTCGATGGGCCAGGAAGTCGAGTACGCCGACCGCAAGAAGATGTTCCAGCGCTACCAGGTGAACGAGAACCTGATGGCGCTGGCGAAACCCGGGGCGCTGTTCATGCACTGCCTGCCCGCCCATCGCGGCGACGAAGTGACCGACGACGTGATCGAATCGCCGAGCTCGGTGGTCTTCGACCAGGCCGAGAACCGGTTGCACGCGCAAAAGGCCCTGCTGGTGCAGATGCTCGCCTAGCGGCGGGCGCCGGCGGGCGATCGGCGGCGTCTGCCTCGCGATTCAGGTAGTCGGCATCACACAGGTGGCGCACCGGCACTGGCGCGAGTATCGCGAGATCGAAGCGCTGGTCAAGGCGAGGGCGGCGATTTGACCGCAGCCGGCGGCGCCTTCAAGTACTTGTCGTACCACGCCACGATGCGCTGCTCGAAGTCAATGCTCTCGGCCGCGCTGTTGGGCGGACGGTGGCCGCCGTTCACGTAGCGCACCCACTCCACTTCCTTCCCCAGCCGCCGCAACGCGTAGTACAACTCGCGCGACTGGTTGGCCGGCACGTTGGGGTCCTGGTCGCCGCTGATCGTCAAGAGCGGCGTCTTGACGCGGTCAAGGCGGAAGATCGCAGAGTGGTCGATATAGCGCTCCGGGTACTCCCACAACGTGCCGCCAATGCGGTCCTGGCTCTTCTCGGGCGCGTGGGTATTGCGCACGCCCAGCCGTTCGCTGTCGGTGTAGAAGCTGACCATGTTGACCTTGCCCGACACGTTGATCGCCGCCTTGAAGCGGTCGGTCTCGGTCAAGAGCAGCACGGTGGCGTAGCCGCCGTAGCTGGTCCCGTGCACGCCGAGCCGATCGGGATCCGCGATGCCCATGTCGATCAGCTTGTTCGCCGCCGCCGTCACGCCCTTGGCCCACGACTCGCCGGGGCGCCCCACCACCAGGTTCACCGACGGGTGGAATACGGCGTAGCCCTGCCCGGCCAGGAACGCGGCGCGGCCGTTGAAGCCGTTGTCGAAGAAGGTCTCGTAGATTTCAAACACCGTCGGGTACTGCTTGCCCTTCGCGTAGCCGACCGGATACCGCAGCACGCCGTAGAGCACCTTGCCGTCGGCGTCGCGGTACGACACCAGTTCGGACGCCGGCAGCGCCCTGGCCGCCATCCAGGGATTGAGGTCGGTGAGCTTGCGGACGTTCTTGAACGAGGCATCGGCGGCGAACATGTCGGCCGGCCGCGTGCCGTCGGACTTCTGGAACACCACCGTGCTGCCGTCGCGTGACACCCGGAAGCCCTGGTAGACGCCACTGTCCCGGATGAGGGGCGTGAGCGCCGTGGTCGCGAGGTCGAGACGTGAGAAACCGCGGTCCCAGCGGTCCGGTTCGCCGTACTGCACCAGCAGGGCGTCGCCAGCCGGGGTCCAGTCGACCACCGTCAGCTTGGGGTTCTTGTCCTCGTTCTTGTCGTCAAGCGCCAGCACCAGGTCGCGCGCGCCGTTGGCCACGGTGGTGACATACCAGCCCTTCTTGCTGGTGAGCAACAGCTTCGAACCGTCGCGCGAGAACGACGTCACCGCAAACGACTCCGCTTCGTCGTCGCCAGCCGCGGGCACCGGGGCATTGGGATCCTTGGCCGGCTTGGGGGTGAGCGATCTCGGCTTCTCATCGTCCACACCCTTCACGAACACTTCACCCTTGTCGGCATACGCCAGCGTGCGCCGGTCGTCTGACCAACGCGGCTGGATGGTCTTCAGGGTGTTCGCGTCAAGAATAGTGCGGACCGTGCCGCCCCTGGTCATGATCCGCGCGGCGTTGTCGGTACCGCCGATTACGTCGTAGCTGGTCTTCTCGGTGCTGTCTTCGAGCCACGTCACGAAGGAGCCATCGCGCGAGAACTGGTAGTTGGTGATGGCGGTGGGCGCGAGCACGGCGATCTTGGTACCGCTCGCGGGATCGATCTCGGCGAGCGCGCGGCGGCGGTTGGCGCGATTCATCGCGTCCCAGTCCAGAAACGGCGTGGAGGCCTGCACCACGATCGGTCCCGAGACCAGGGTCTTGAAGGCGGCATTCGCAGCCTTGTCGTCCTCGGGATCGCGCAGGGCGACCAGCAGCTTCGTCCCGTCCGGCGTCCACGCGAGATCCGAGTTCGCTGCCACTTCGGCGCCGGCCGATCGGGGCACCTGGGTCAGGCGCTTGCCGGCGACGTCGTACACCCACAACGTGGTCACGGGCAGGCCGGCGGAGGTTTCCGCGGCCGTCAGCAGCGCCAGCCGGGCACCATCCCGGGTGAACGCCGCGGTGCGCACGTTCATCAGGCCGGTGCCGACGCGGTCGGCGGCGCCGGTAGTGGTGTCAATCACCTGCACCTCCATCATGGCCGGCGCGAAGTAGGCCGGGTCGCCGTAGCGGCGGTGATTGGTCTCGGCATTGTCGAACAGCCGGCGCGCGCCGATGGCGACCCGGCGACCGTCATCACTGAGATCCAGCACCGCCGCCGTCGTCACCTTGAGAATGTCCTCGGCCGAGATCGGCGTGCCGGACTGAGCCGCTGGTGAAGAGAGCGCGAGCGTGACGAGCGCGAGCGTGGCGAATCGCTTCATGGCTACTCCTTCACCAGCCGGGCGCGAATCAGCGCCTGGATCTCGTCGTTGCGCGGGTTCTCGTAGTAGAGCCGCTGGCGGCCGTCGGCATCCTGGGAAATCACGGCTGGAATGGAACTGGCGACGACCGTCCACCCGGCCGGCAACACGACCGCATTGCGCGGGCGGCCGAAGGCACGGTCCCACACCAGTTCATCGCCCTCGAGCAGGTAGCGGTTGGGATCGGTGTAGGTCTCGGTGATTCGCAAACGCGCCGACTGCCCCGCCTTGATCGCGGGAAACGAGATGACGACGACCTGCGTCGCGTCGGCCACTGGCTCGCCGGCATCGAGGCCGCGCTTCTTCAGCTCGGCGCCGGTGACGGTCTCCACCTTCAGCGCTTCACCCGTGTCGAGCAAGACCGCCGATGGGTTCGACACGGTGCTGCCGGCGCGCACGACGTTGAAGTAATGCCCGACGCCCGGCCGCGACTCGGTGTAGTCGTGGAACAGGTTGAACGAATGCGTGGCCGGATCGTTCGGGAAGTACACAATCTCGCGATCCTGGTGCGCCCGGTCCGAGAGGCGCGCGGCCTGCGAGGCCATCGTCGTGGTCGCAGCGGCGCCACGGGTCGTCGGCAGCTTCTGGGTAAAGGGAGGCAACCCGGGCTTGGCCCGGATGACCAACGGCGCAGTCGCGGCGCTGGTGTTCATGAAGGTGATCATCACGCGGCCGTCGGCGGTCGCCATGACCTGCGATGGCACGTTGCAGCTGATCAGGCGATACCCGAACGGCAGGACCACGGCATTGCGGCGAATGCCGAGCGAGCGGTCGAAGACAATCGTATCGCCGTCGCGGAAGTAGCTCTTGGCGTCCTTGTAGGTCTTGTCGATCAGGACGCGCGCCTCCCCGCCCTTCGGCACCGGCCGGGCCAGGTGCACCTTCAACCACTCGGTTTCGAGGTCGGCGGTGGGATGTCCCTCGGCGCGCGCCTGCTGGCCGGTGACGACCTCCCACTTGAGCGGCAGTCCCGTCGCCATGTCAGTGACGCGCTCGTCGGTGGCGATGCTGCCGCGGCGAATGGCATTGAAGAAAAAGGGCGCGCCGGCCCTCGTCGCGGTGACTTCGTAGAGGATCCGGAACTGCGCGGTGTCGGGCCCGAGCAGTTCATAGCGCGTGTAGTCGTCTTCCTGGGTCTGGCGCTGGGGCGCCTGGGCGAACAGCGCCGACGCCGAAGACAACACGATCAGAATGGCCAGCGCCGGCGCCCTCAATCTCATGCGCCGAATCATAGCGCCGAACGGCTGGTCAGTCGCCCCCACCCCCGCCGCCATCGCCACCGCAACCGCCGTCGGCTGAGGATCCGCTGTCGCATTCGGGTCCGCCGCTGCTCCAGCCGGCCCCGCCGTCACCGCCAGTGGCCGTCACCCGCCGCGCCGGCGCCACCGACCTCGCGGCCACCGTTAAGACCGTCACGACGATCGTGAGTGCGGCCAGTGCCGTCAGTCAGACAACCCATGCTGCCACCATGTGGCCTCCTTGTGCTCATCGTTGGTTAATGAACACAAGATATCACCGCAGTGTTGCGGACAGGTTAACCCGTAACCTATTGGGCCGATGACACTTCGGCCCGCTATCGGAGCTGCGCGAGCACCCAGGATGCGATGCGACCGTCGGGCATCAGGGCTGAGCGGTCTCTTGCTCCAGGCTCCCGACCCTCGATCAGAACCGCCACGTCGCACCAACGTGGACGAGCCGCGAGTTGCCCGGCAGGATGCCGCGCGCGCGGTCCACGATGAACGTGTCGTCGAAGAGGTTCTTGACGGCGACGTATACGGAACCGCCGATCGGCAGCCGCCACGTCGCGGCAAGGTTCCAGTAGGTGTAGGCAGGGATGAGCCCGCGCTGTCCGTCCGGCGTGGCCTCGCGCGTATTGAGGTCGTCGCCGAACTGATCGCCCACGTGCTGTGCCTCGATCTGCGCGTCGAGGCCGATGCGGTGTCGGTAGCCTAACGTGACGGTAGCCGTGCCCTCCGGCGCATACGGCAGGCGATTGCCCGAGACACTGACCGTCGTCGAGCCGCTGGCGCTGCTGAAGCGGGTGCCGGTGAACTCCGCCGTTGGCAGCCACGTCAGCGCAGCGCTGGCGTAGAGGGCGTGGGTACCGCTTATGCGCTGCATTGAGTCAGCCGTTAGCCCTACCTCAAGACCCTGGTGCAGGGTTTGGCCACCGTTGGTCAGCACTGAGCCGACGCCGCCCGCGAGGCTGGCGGGGACGATCTCGTTCTCGTAGTCCAGGCGAAACAACGTGGCCGCTACCGAGATGCCTGGAGCCGCGGAGGTTCTCGCCCCGACCTCGTAGTTCCAACTCCGCTCCGGGTCCAGATCGACCACGCCGCCGGTGGTGTTGTTAATGATGTCCTCGGCGCGCGGTGGCGCAAAGCCGCGGTGTGTGCCCACGAAGATCGTGGTTTCATCGCCGGCCGCATAGGCCGCACCAACACCCGGGATCCACTCCGTAAGCGTCGTTTCACCCGATACGCCGAGGAGCCGATTGGTCCGGGCGTAGGCGACGCGCTCGAGGCGAACGCCCGGGACGATGATCAGCCCGCTCCACTGTGCGCGATGTTGGACAAAAGCCGACCACGCGTCGGTCGTGCGTTGATTGTCCTCAACGCGCCGCCCGGCACGGGCGGTCGGAAAGTCGCCATTCTCCTGCAGCCGATTCTGATTCTCGGTGTGAAACCGGAACCCGGCGTCGGTTTCCTGTGTGGTCGATCCGGCCGTAAAGCTGACCCGCGCCCGGTTCTCGATACCTCCGGAGGCGTAGCTGCGCAATCGGCCCTCGGTGCCGCAGGCGGTGAGCAGATTCGCCATGCCACCGCACGCCGGGTCGCTGCTGTCGTTGGGCCGCTGGCCAGAGTTGCTTGACTGTCGCCACCAGTCGCGGTCGAACGTCTGATAGTAGGCAGTGGTGGTCCAGGCGACACGGCCGCCCAACAGCCCTCGATACGCGCCGGACCCGCTCCAGCGCCTGCCGACGAAGCTGTCGTTGACGAATGGGTTGCTACGCGGCGCCGCCGCATACTCGTCGGTGCGCAGGCCGGAGTAGGTAACTTGGGAGTCTTCGCCGTAGAAGTTGCCCTTCGCCGACAGGCTGTGCGTGGGGCCGAGCGGCTGGGTAATCTTCACGTTCAGGTCGTTCAGCTCCGTGTTGATGTTGTCCCGTGCGCCGTCCGCCTGCTTGCGCAGCACGTACACCCACACGCCGGTCGTGCCGAAGGTACCGCCGGCACCCAGGTCGCCTTCGAAGTAGCTGCGGTTCCCACCTGCGACACCGACGCTGAACGTCGGCTTGGTCGGCGGTTCGGTGGTGATGTAGTTGATGACGGCACCGAGCGTGACGGGGCCATAGCCGATTTGGCTCGACCCCTTGAGTACCTCCACGCGCTCGAATCGATCGATCGGCGGATGGTAATAGCTCGCGTTGTCGCCGTAGGGCGCGTACGCCGTCGGCACGCCGTCCTCCAGGAGCAGGACTTTGGTTGAGCGCGTCGGGTTAAGGCCGCGAATGGCAATGTTCGGGCGGAGGCCCAGGCCTTCCTCGTCGCGGACGACGACTCCAGCGATCTTGCGGAGCGCCTCACTCGTGCTGAAGACGTGCGCGCGTTCGAGGGCGTCTGTGGTGAGAATGTCAACGGCGCCGGGAATGCGACGGCGCATCTCTTCCGAGCCGCCAATCCGAGTGCCGAAGACCGTGAGCTCTTCGGCCAGGGCACCTGGCCGCAGGACGAGGTCCAGCGTGACCGGTCGGGTCGACAGCCGCAGTGACTGCTGAGCGATCGAGAACCCAGGGGCAGAGGCGATGACGTCGTAGAGGCCGAGCGCGACCTCGTCGAATACGAAACGCCCGTCAGTGCCCGTGGTCGCCTCGCGGGAGGCCCCGGCAACTTGCGAGACCAGCCGGACGACGACGCCAGGCACGACCGCCCCAGAACTGTCGACCACCCGGCCTTCGGCGCGGGACACCGGCGCCTGCGCGTGTAGGCCGACGACCGCTGCCAACCAGAGGACCGCGACGAGACCGAGAGAGCGGAACAAGAATGGGCCGGACCTGCGAGCTCTCAACAAGACGCGTCCTTCGAGCGGAGGCAGCGATGCGACTGGCAAGTTGAGATTAAGTGTCAATGTTTTCATAACGATGGCTTGCACAGACGAACGACCAACATGGCGTACCGAATAGACCCTTTCGGCGGTGAACCAGAAGTTGCGAGTTAAAAGCGAAGTGCTGAGAGTTGAAACGGGATGCAAACGCTCACGCCGCGCGCGGGTGTTCCACCGAGGCCTGCTGGCCGCGGCGCCGAATCCACGACATGAACCGGCGGCACGCGAGCGCCAAGCCGGTGTAAACCAACACGACGCCGCCTGCCGAGACGATGCCGGCCAGCGTTTGCCCGGCGAGTCCGTAGAACTCCCCGGTGTGCGCAAACCGCAACCATGACCGCGCGCGGCGACCGGCGCTCAAGTCGGCGAACGTCTCGGCCCTGGCAATGTCGCCGGTCCCGCGATCAATGGTGAGGGTTGCGCGTTTCTGCGGCTGCCCGCCGTAGCCTTGGTCAACGGTCAGCGTGAGCGGCCCGCTGTCGGCGGACAGCCGGACGGTCATGGTGCGCCACGCGGGCACTTGCGCCTGGGCACGCGACCATGCGGCGTTTAGGCCACTCGCAGACACCGGCTCGGGTATCGCGGTGTCCGGGCTTGCCGCCGGCGTCGCCGCAACCGGGGGTCGATCGCCCGCCAGCCGGTAAACCAGGTTGCTCGCCCACGGGTACGAGATGGGGACGGCGCCGGCCACCACCACGGCGAGGGGAACCGCCGACCAGAAACCAATCACGTTGTGCCAGTTGAAGTCGCGGGCCTTGGCCGGCAGGCCGCCGCGAAACCAGAGGACGGCCTTGAACTGAATCCACGTCCATACCCGTGGCAGCCAAAGGTATAAGCCGCTCAGGACAATCAACAGGAACGCGAGGTTGGCAGCGCCGGTCACTGCCTTGCCGGTGGCCCGGCTCGCGTCCTGGAGGGACAGGTAGCGGTGCCACACCGTCATGGTGCGGAAGAAGCTGCGCAAGCCCGTCGGTGGCGTGCCGATGATGGCGCCCGAGTACGGATCGACGAGCAGGGCCGTGTTTCCCTCGAGGGTCACGGTGGCCGGCGCGGCCCGGTTGGCGCGCAGCGTGACGCCGGTCGGTACCGTCCCCGGCCGGGCCTCGGCGACTTTCGCCAGCAGCGTCTCTGGGGGAAGATGCCGGACGGCGAGCGTGGAGGGCGCCGTCCAGGCGTTGCGGTCGGCCCACTCGAGCATCTGCTTCTCGTAGGTGAGGGCCACGCCGGTGACTGACATGATGAGGACGACCACGCCGGCGGCGACGCCGGCGATCAGGTGCATCCAGAAAATGGCCGAACGAAACGTCTTCATGGCTCCAAGATGAGACTTGGTCTCAAGTTCTGAATCAGCATATGGCCGACTAAAATGGTCGGTCAAGGACAAAATGAGAATTGATCTCAACTCCGACTTAGGCGAGTCGTTCGGGCCCTGGCCGATGGGGGACGATGCCGCGCTGATGGCGAGTATCTCGTCGGCCAACGTCGCCTGCGGCTTCCACGCCGGCGACCCCGGCGCCATGCGCGCCACCGTCGCCCTGGCCAAGGCCAGCGGCGTTGCCGTCGGCGCGCATCCGGGCTTCCCCGACCTCGTCGGCTTCGGCCGCCGGGAGATGCAGGCCACGCCGCAGGAGGTGGAAGACCTGGTCGTCTACCAGGTCGCCGCGCTCGCCGGCATCGCCGCGGCCCAGGGCGTGCGCCTCCAGCACGTGAAGGCCCATGGCGCGCTCTACAACATGGCCTGCCGCGACCGCGCATTGGCCAGCGCCATTGCCCGCGCCGTGGCCGCCATCGACAGGAACCTGATTCTGTTCGGGCTGCCGAATTCGGAGTTGATCAAGGCCGGCCAGCAGGCCGGGTTGCCAGTGGCCGCGGAAGTGTTTGCCGATCGCGCCTACGAAGCCGATGGCTCGTTGGCCTCCCGCCAGAGAGCCGGGAGCGTCATTCACGACCAGGCGGCCGTCGTCGCCCGCGCCATCAAGATGGTGCAGGGCCAACGGGTCGTCGCCCTGGACGGGTCAGCGATCTCGCTCGAGGCCGACACGATTTGCCTGCACGGCGATACCCCCGGGGCCGTCCAGTTGGCGCGGGCCGTTCGCGCCGGCCTCGAAGGGGCGGGTATCCGCGTCTTGAACCTGGATGGTGGGCGTACGGTGGAACGGTCCCGTAAATGACCAAGGGCGGCGATCCCATTGCTGGAACCGCCGCCCAAAAGTTGCCGCCAACCTGGCTCCCCCCAGCTACTACGGCACTCGCGCCGTAGTAAACAGACTGGCGACAGCCACCCTAATCCAAAGTTCGTGCCGCGACTTTTCTGGCGTTCTTCAGGCGTTTCGCGAGCAAGTCGTTGCACGGCACCGACAAGTATGTCGGCAGGATCACAGTTTCTTCCGGTTACCCTGCCGCCCCTTCGGGATACTGCAACGCCAGCCGCAATTCCTTGGTCAGGTTGTCGACGGTCGTCCCCTGGCGTTTCCACGCGCCGTCGGTCTCGAAGCGCAGCGCGCCGATGCGGCGGCCCCACGGCGAGATGACGCGGCCAATGGCCCGGAAGTCGGTGCGGTCGGCGTGCTGCTGGTCAATCTTCTGCAGCACATCGGGCGCCACGCGGATGAACGCGCGCAGGGCGGTCGCTGACTTGACGCTGTACTTGCGACCGTTCCACGCCGACTCGAAGATGCTGGCGATCTGCTTGAGGTAATTGACGAAGAACTTCTTCGACTCTTCGCGGAACTCGGCACTCTTGCGCGCACCCCCCAGGGCCGCCTCGTCCGAGAACAGCTTCTTGAGTTCCTGCGCCAGCGGCGCCTGGCCGACGCGGCCCTTGCCGACACCGAGCAGCTTGATTTCGCCGTGCAGGGGCGACTCCTCGCGATCGTTGAGCGCCCGCACCACGTCGTGGGCGGCCGCCAGGGATTCGTCGCGGTAGAGCTGGCGTCCTGACAGCGACACCAAGTGCGAGGCGTTCAGCCGCGTGTGCTTGGCGTTAATCGTCACGAACATCTGGACGATGTGGTCTTCGGGCACCCGGTCGAAGATGATCGCGGGCACGGTGAAGGGCTCGTCGCCGAACCGATCGATGTCGGCGTGCAGGGCGAGCAACCGGTGCTGGCCGTCGATGGCGCGCAAGATGCCTTCGCGTTCCGGCACCTTCAGGCGGCCCACCGATGAGCCACTCTCGACCGCCTCGAAGCTGAGCTTCTCATCGCAGGAAATGATGACGGCGCCGGGAATCGAGGGCAGGTCGCGAGCCTGCCGGCACTGCTCGTAATACTGGACGAGCTCATCAATCTTCTTTCGGATGATTTGGCGTTGGTACGCCTTCTCATTCGATGCGATGCGGCGTTCAAGCAGGTCCCAGTTGATCTTGGATTGGGCGGCCTTTTTCTTGCCCCTGACGCCGGCCTGTCCCTGATCCTGGTAGCTCAACACCTCAAAACGCACGAGCTTGTCGATATCACTGGCGGTCAGGGAGGCCTGATAGAATTGCACGCCGAACTGCTGCATCCGGATAGCGGCTACGCTGATCATATGAGTCTGTCCAAAGAGGCAGATTCTATAATCGCCACCGCGCCCGCTCAATGGCTTTTGCCCACTTTCGAGGGCGATCAGGTCTGTACCGGACCTGTTCTTCTCCGCAAGTCGCTGCATTTGAAGGGTTTACGAAAATGATCGCCTTCCACAACAGAAAAGCGGTATTCGGCCTTCTCTTCCTCTTCGCCGTAGCCCTTGGGACCGCTCCCATGTCCGAAACGGCCGTTTCGGCGCAAAGCCGCCAGGCGAAGGCCGCGCCGACGGCGGAAGACGACGCCGACTTTGCCGAGTTCGTGAAGAAGGCCACGACCCGGCCAGACTTCCTGTCGCCGCTGGTGGATCATCTGCCCAGGAGGGCGGGCGTGCCAACGCCGAAAGACATCCTGGGCTACCACATCGGCACCGAGAAGAAGCTCACCTACGTCGCCGACCAGCAGCGGTTCTTCCGCACGCTCGAGAAGGCGCTGCCGGGCCGTTTTAAGACCGAGGTCGTGGCCAGGACCGAAGAGGGCCGCGACATCATGGTCGTGTACATCTCGTCTGAAGCGAACCTCAAGAACCTCGAGGTCAACCGGCAGAACACGCGTCGGCTTGCCGACCCGCGCGGCCTTACGGAGGTGCAGGCGCAGCAGCTCGTCGCCGCCACCAAGCCGCACTACCACGTCAGTGCCGGCCTCCACAGCGGCGAAACCAATCCGCCAGAGGCGGTCATGGAACTGGCATACCGGCTCGCGGTGAGCGAGGAGCCCTACATCAAGCAGATTCGCGACAACGTGATCGTCAGCATCACCGGCGCCACCGACGTCGACGGCCGCGATCGGTATGTGGACTGGTACTACGCCTACAAGATCGACGAGCTGTACGACGGCGGCGAAAACTTCGGCGGTCCGCCGTACTGGGGCAAGTACGTCTTCCACGACAACAACCGCGACATCAACTACGGCGTCGACTCGCTGCGGGCGCACCTGGACTGGTACCTGAACTGGGTGCCGCCCATCTGGCACGACCTGCACGAGGCGCAGACACTGCTCTACACGTTCAGCGGTCAGCCGCCGCAGAACGCCAACCTCGATCCGATCCTCTACACGGAACTGCCGTTCTTCGCGAACTACGAAGTGACCAAGCTGACCGGCTACGGCATGCCCGGCGTGTGGCACTTCGGCTTTGTTGACATGTGGTCGCCCGGCTACCTGGGCTTCGCCGCGGCCAACCACAACGGCATGCTGCGGATGTACGAGATCTTCAACCAGGGCGGCGCCAACACGAAGAAAGCGCGATTGTCGGGCAGCCAGACCACGCGGCAGTGGTACCGGCCCAACCCGATGCCGGCCGGCGAGGTCGACTGGTCGATTCGCAATTCGATCAACTACGCGCAGACCGGCGTCCTCACCGCGCTCGAACTGACCGCGAAGTTCCCGGCGATGGTGGTGGAGAACTTCTACAAGAAGTCAGCCAACGCCGTGAAGAAGGGCGCGGACAAGCCCCCGCACGCCTTTGTGATTCCCGCCGGCCAGCGCGACCAGACCCAGGTCGATCGCGTAGCCAACCTGATCCGCCGCCAGGCCATTGAAGTGCACCGCGCCACCGCCGAGATCAAGGTCAAGGACGGCACCTTCCCCGCCGGCTCCTACATCGTCAAGCTGAACCAGCCGTACGGTCCGCTGGCCAAGACGCTGCTCGAGAAACAGACGTATCCGGATCCGGCGCTCACGACCTACGATGACAGCGCGTGGACCATGGGCATGGCCAACAACATCGAGGTCAAGACCGTCGACGACCAGTCGATCCTTGATGCCGAGGCGACGTTGTTGAGCGCCGACGTCACGACGGCCGGCGCGCTCGCCGGCACCGGTGGCGTGACGGTCGTGAAGCACAACGGATCGCTCAACCTGATCACGCTGCGGTACCGGCTGAAGGACGTGGCGTTCAAGGGCGCCACGGCGGCGTTCAAGATCGGCGACGCCGACTATCCGGCCGGATCGTTCATCATCGAGTCAGCGGGCGATCGGGTGCGCAGGGAAGTGGAGTCGCTCGGTCTGGTAGGCACGGCGGTCGCGTCAGCGCCGGCCGTCGACACTGTCAACGTCGACCTGCCGCGCCTGGCGATGTACACCACCTGGGCGAACACCGAGAAGGTGGGCTGGGTCCGCCTGGCCTTCGACCGCTGGGAGATCCCCTACGACCTGATCCACAAGGACCACGTCCAGGCCGGTGCCAACCTGCGCGGCAAGTACGACGTGATCGTGATGCCGCACCAGACCAACAACGGCAAGTCGATCGTGTACGAGCAGCCGAAGCTGTCGAAGCCGCTGCCCTACAAAAAGAACGAGCAATTCAAGTCGCTGGGCTTCTACGCCGAGACCGACGATGTGCGCGGCGGCATGGGATTGGCGGGCGCGGCCGAGTTCCAGAAGTTCGTGGACGAGGGCGGGGTCTTGATGACGCTGGGGGTGGCCAGCTACTTCCCGGCTGATTTCGGCCTCGCCAAGGGCGTCGATGCCCAGGGCCCGGCGCCTGGGTTCTATGCACCCGGGCCGTATGTCACGAGCGAGATCCTGCTGCCCCATCATCCGGTGATGTTCGGGTACTCGCAGAAGACGCTGCCGGTTCGATACGCTGGAGGTCCGCTGCTGCAGGCCGGTCCGCCCGCAGGGTTCGAGCAGTTTGCGGGTTCGTCACCCACTCGCCCGCAGGTGATCGCGCGCTTCACGGGCGGCGAGGCGGGCGTGGTGAGTGGCCTGATGCGCAACCCCGATCAGACGCGGAACCGGCCTATGGTCGTCGACGCCGCGTCGGGCAAGGGCCGCGTGATCATGTTCGCGAACAACCCCATCTATCGCTGGCAGACGTTCGGTGAACACGGCATGGTGTTCAACGGGTTGCTGTTCTGGAATGACATGCCGGCAGCGGCAGCCGGTGAGAAGCCCGTGCCGACGGCACCGGGACAGCAGTAGGTCTTGCCGGGCCGCGTGCAGGCGCGGCCCGGTGCTCTCGCAGTGGTCGCCACTCGGGTCAGGCCCGGTCCGAGAGGTACTCGCGCATGAGTGCCGCGTTGCGGTCGTTGGCCTTGAACCAGACGTCGGCAAAGAAACCCACCACGGGAATCGAGCCAAGCACGAGATCGACCATGACGTTGGCCAGCATCTTCGAAACGAGGGCCGAAGGTGGCCCGTAGCGAAGGGTGCGCGCGACCAGGGTCAACGACACCGCGGTGCCGGCCAGGTCGCCGACAACGGGCACGAGTCCGATGACCGCATCAAGTCCGACCTTCCCGATCAACGGGAGCGTGATCGCGCTGTCCATGAGCCGGGCCAGCCGATCGATGTGCGCGCCGAAGAAGCGGTTGGCTTCGTCCAGGGGAATGCCGGTGGCTTCGGCGTAGTTGGCCAGGTGGGTAAAGGTGCGGGCGGCGGCCGCCCCGACCCGGCGATCGACCTCCCGGGCCATGCGCTCCGCGGTCCGCACGAACCACCAGCGCGAGACGAGATAGGCGATCACACTGGCGACCAGCGCGAACCCGAACGCCGCCAGCAGCCACCACGCGAAGGTTTCGAACATTGCGCTCGATTATGCTCCGGCTGAAGTAACAGCGCCGGCCAGGATCCCGGTTGCTGCCAGCTGAGCCGGCTAGCCGCTACTTGATCACCAGCAACCGGTAGTTCGCCGGATGCAGGAACTGGATGCCGGCCTCGGTCAGGATGGCATCGTCCTCAATGGGAATGCGCAGCTTGGCGCCGCCCCACTCCGCAATCGGCGTATACGCGAAGTACTCGAACGAGAACATGTGCTGCGCGTGCATCACGAAGGTGCTCTGAAGCGGCTGCCAGGTGGTCAGTGACGGCCCGATGTCGTGACCGGTGTTGCCGACCGGGTGGAACCCATAGGTCACATCGGTGCGGTCGTCCTGGTTGGGCCGGTTGAACTCGATCACGCCGAACCCGGCCGCGCGCAGCGCCGCGTCCATGTTCTTCATGGTCTCATCAGCGCGCACCCCGACCTTGATCGCCTTCTTGACCACGTCGCGCACCGAGATCGCCTTGTCGAAGGCCGCCTGGATGCTCGCCGGAGGGGTAGTCTCGCCCGGCTTCAGCACGTAGGCCACCCGCTTGACGTCGGTGCCGAAGTTCATCAACTGGACGCCCCAGTCAATCATCATCACGTCGCCCGGCTGGATGATGCGATTCGACGAGGTGGCGACAATGCCGTTGGGGCCGGTGACATAGACCGACGGCATGTCGAACTCGGAGCCGAGGGCGCGATCGAGCAGCCGATCCTGCATCCACCATGCCACGTCTTCGAGGGTGGTCTTGCCCGGGGTGATGACCTCGTTCGAGAGCGCGCGCTCGGTCAACTGGATGGCAATGCCCGCGGCCTCGCCGAAGGCGACGATCTCGGCGGCGACGCGAGGCGACCGAAAGTCGACCACCAGTCTCTCGGCACTGGTGAAGCGCGAGGCATACGGTTCGCCGAGCGTCTTCTTCAAGTGCGCGAGCATGGTCACCGACAAGCCGTCGGCCGGGCCGATCTCGTCCGACATGTTGAGGCCAATGCGCTTGGGGTCGCGGGCCTTGACGTGGGCCGCCAGCGTGGCGGCCGGGGCGATGATGTCGTAGGCGCCCGACTGCGAAATCATGTAGCCGCTCGGGCCGAGAGCCGCACGCTCAATCCGGTCGCCGCCGCGATCGGTGAACACGTAGTAGCCGATGCCGGTGACGTAGCCGCGGCCCAGGTCCTTCCACAGCGGGTCGTAGTGGTTCTCCTTGACGGCCACAATCCACATGTCGATGCCGTTGGCGCGCATCGCGCGTGGCAGCACCTGCTCGAACTTGTCGAGACGGATCTGCCGCTCCATCTCCCAGCGCCGGCGGGCTTCCTGTGCCAAAGCCGGCAAGGAGAGCAACATCACGATTACGGTGGTGATCAGAATCTTCATCACTAAACCCCTGGTCGGTGCCTGGCACCTTTACAACCCTTACAACTCGTTACACTCATCGAGCGCGTTCCGGGCGACGATACGCGGTTCTCGTTGCCCCGCTGTTGATCCCACAGACTACATGACTTCGAAGACGTTACCCGTTCGCCTGTTCACCTGCTTCCTGTTGCTCGTTTCTGCCGTCACTGCGGCGGCACAGACGCCGGCCGCCGTGGTGAGCGACTACGAGGCCGCGCGTCGCGAGCGCAAGCTGGCGGCGACCCGGACCCAGGGCGCGATCGCGCTCGATGGCCGGCTGGACGAGGCGTCGTGGGCGGCAGCCCCGATCGCCAACGGCTTCGTCCAGAACGATCCGCGCGAAGGCACGCCGGCGACCTTTGACACCGAGGTGCGGCTCCTCTACGACGACCGCGCGCTGTACATCGGCGTGTTCGCGAAGGATGCCGAGCCGGGGAAGATTATCGTCAACGAACTGCGCAAGGACTTCAATACCGGCAGTGCCGACGGTTTCCAGGTCGTCATCGACACCTTTCACGACGAGCGCAACGGCTACCAGTTCGCGATCAACCCGATGGGCGCCAAGTGGGACTCTCAGATGTCGAACGAGGGCCGCGACAACAACTCCAATTGGGACGGCATCTGGGATGTCGGCACGCGCATTGGCGACGATGGCTGGTACGCGGAGATGGAGATTCCGTTCAAGACCCTGAAGTTTGGCCCCGATGACATGCAGACCTGGGGCATCAACTTCCAGCGGCGCCTCCGGCGCCTCAACGAGAACAGCTATTGGTCGCCGTTGCGCCGCATCCACCAGCTGTCGCGGGTGTCGATGGCAGGCACGGTCGACGGCCTGTCGGGACTGAAGCCGGGCGCCAACCTCCGGGTCAAACCCTATGTGCTGGGCAACTTCAACAAGGTGGCCAGCCGCAACCTCGACCAGGACTACGACGCCGGCTTCGACGTGAAGTACGGCGTGACGTCGGGGCTCACGTGGGACTTCACCGTGAACACTGACTTCTCGCAAGTAGAGGCCGACGAGCAACAGGTGAACCTGACCCGCTTCAACCTATTCTTCCCAGAGAAGCGTGACTTCTTCCTCGAGAACTCGGGCGTGTTCCAGTTTGGCTCGGGCAATACCGGTGGTGGCGGCGGCGGCGGCGGTCGGCAGAACGCGTCGCAGGACATGATCTTCTTCTTCAGCCGGCAGATCGGCCTGTCGCCGGCCGGGGATGCCATTCCGCTGTTGGCGGGCACGCGCCTGACCGGCCGGGTCGGCGGCTGGTCGGTGGGCGCGCTGAACATCCAGCAGCGCGAGCAGCATCTCAGCCCGTCGACCAACTTCACGGCCCTTCGGCTGCGCAAGGACATCCTCGCCAACTCCGACGTCGGCGTGATGTTCATCAACAAGGACCCCCAGGGCGGCCTCTACAACCGTGCCGTGGGCGGCGACGCCAACTTCCGCTTCTTCCGGGACTTCACGCTGAACTTCGCGGCCGCCAGGAGCGACACGCCGGTGGCCCGGATCCCGGGCGAGGGCCAGGACTGGTACTCGAAGAGCAGCTTCGGCTATCGCGGCGCGGTGCTCGAAACCCGCGGCATGTACCAGACCATTGGCGCACGGTTCAACGACGAAATCGGTTTCGTACCGCGGGTCGGCGTCGACAACGCCGAAGGCTACTTCGGGCTGCACTTGCGGCCGAAGCGCTTCCAGGGTTGGATGCGCGAGACCTTCCCGCACTTCCAGGTCGAGAACTTCACCAGGCGCGACGGCCGCGGCCTTGAGTCACGCTACATGGACTGGCACTGGCCGGTGACCTTCCAGAACAGCTCGTTCATCGAGGTCGGCACCAACCCCAACGTCGAGGTGATCGACGATCGGTTTTTCATCAATGCCCGCCGTGGCATCTACGTCGCTCCGGGCCGCTACGAGTTCAAGGAGCACTTCCTGCTCGCCAACTCGAACAGCGCCGCGAAGTTCGCCATGAACCTGCGCTACGGCACCGGCGACTTCTACGACGGCTACCGCCGCAACTACACCATCGGCGGCACCTACCGCATGAACCAGCACCTGAACGTGCAGCTGAGCGATCAGATCAACGACATCGACCTGTCATCCGGCTCGTACCAAACGCACCTGGTGACCGGCCGCGTCAACGTCTACTTCAGCACCAAGGTGTTCGTGAACGCGTTGGTGCAGTACAACACCGACGCCAACCAGTGGAGTTCGAACGTGCGGCTCGACATCATCCACCGCCCGCTCAGCGACATCTACCTGGTCTACAACGAACGCCACGATTCGCGCAGCGGCGCGCTGATCAGCCGCGCGTTCATCGCGAAGATGACGTACTTGCTGGCCTTCTGAGACCCGGCAACCCCGAAGGATTGCCTCCCCCGTTATTTCAGGATCGGCGCGAAGATGCGGAACGGGCCGGTGAGTTTCACGCCGGTCATCAGCCGCTCTTTCCACAGCACGATCGCGTAGAGCAGCACGCACAGTGCCGCGGTCGCCACCAGTGACCAGCCGATCGGCAACGCGCGGCGCAGCGGCCGGCCGAGCACACCGTAAACCATCTCCACGTGAATCCAGTAGACGAAGAGTGACGACCGGCCCAGCGTCGCGATCACCCGGCCAGGGGTGTCGACCGAGAAGGTGCCCGGAAAGCTGGTGCGCATGAACCCGTGGAAGTGGTCGATCGCTCGTGAGATCGGCACCAGGGCGGTGCAGATGCCGAGACGAATGAAGAAGAACGTCGGCGAGCTGGTCCAGAAATTCGCGACGGGATAGATCGACGGCTGGAACGACGCCGCATAGCCGAGGCCAATGCCGGCCGCGCCGGCGGCCAGCAGCGACCACTGCAACCGGATCTCTTGTGAGCGCGTCCGGGCGGCGTGGATCACCTCACCGGCGATCGCCCCGGCCAGCAGGAATGCGGCCCACGGGAACAGCGCAAAGTTCGTGCGTCCCGGCAACGGGCGGATGTACGCCTCGATTGGATCCGGCAGCACCGCCAGCACCCCCGCCTCGCGGATCAGCGGTGTCGTCATCGTCACCAAGGTTGTCGCCACGGCAAAGAGCACGGCGCGGGCGGTGCGCGAGCCGGACAGGCGCCACAGCAGTGCCGCGGCCATCATCGCCAGGCCCATGACGTTGAGGATGTCGACCTTCAGGAAGTTACTGAACGGACCCCAGCCGAGCAGTTGCGACTGCAACCGGAACAAGAACGCGAGGGCCAGGACCTGGGCGCCACGCGTCAGCGCCACGCTCGCCGCACCCGCGTGGCCGACCGTCAACGACCGCGCGGACGCCGCCATCGACAAGGACCAGCCGGCCAGGAACAGGAACAGCGGCGCGGCGAGGCCGGCCACGAACACGGCTCGCATGTAGAAGCTGCCATGGCGGTCGGCCTCCCGGGTCCACGCGTCGTTGACGTGCGCCATGACCATCACGACCACGGCGACGCCGCGCAGCCAGTCGAGGTAGACCTTGCGGTCTGTTGCGCTCAGGAGCGGACCTCGAACGAGGTCTCGAACGGGAGGTCCTGGCGCAGCGAGTGCCACACCGAACAGTACTTGTCTCGCGACAGCTGGATGGCCCGCTCCATGGCCTGGTCCGGCACGGCACCGGTAATGACGAAGTGCATGGTGAAACTCACGAAGTGCCGCGGCGGCTCCTCGCGGCGCGCGCCGGTGACGGTGGCTGTCAGCGCGGTGAATTCGTGACGGCCTTTGGTGATGATGTCGGCCACGTCGATGGCCATGCAGCCGGCCAGCGCCATGGCCACCGCCTGCACGGGTGACGGTCCGGCGGTGCTCTTGCTGTCGAGAACGATTTCGGTATCGCCGGAGCGGGCGGCAAAGCGGAGGTCGCCTTGCCAGGTAAGGGTTGCGACGGTTGGCGGTTTCACCTTAGCAGTATAGGGAGAATTGCCCCGGCCGCGCCATCGGCCACCGCCGCCTATTCTGAATAGACGACGGTGCGGACGCTGCGATGGCGGTGCGCGAGTTCCGCCGGCAACAGCTTGCTCAAGTAGACCTTCGACTCGGTGCGGTCGGTCACATTCGGCTCGTGCTTGACGACATTGAAGTGCAGTTGGGCGAGCACGGCGCGCATGTCGTAGTAGCGGTTCTTGGTCTTGACGACCACTTCCTCGAAGCCGGCGGCGAGCGCCCACACTTCGGTTTCCTCGGTCAGCGCGCGGAAGTGCCCCTGGTCACGCCAATCGCGGCGGGTGCCGCCGATCCAGGAATACAAGATCCGGCGGCCATCGAACGACACCGGACCGGTCAGCCGATCGACCAGGTCGCGCAGCTTCGGCACCGACTCGTCGTGCCGGATCTCGTGGACGATCTTGTAGGACACCGGCACGAGCGCGCCCGATGGGTCGTCCGGGAGCGGCGCCTCGGCCATCAGGATCAGCGATTCGCGATCCTGCAGCCGTTCGATGATCTCGGTTGCCGTCTTGCGGCGCGGATACTCGCCGAAGTACTCCTCGATGTATTGGATCTCCAACGCACCGGGCTCGAGCGCGTACTGCTTGATCAGGTACTCCACGGGTGGGACGATTATACGAGATGCGTCAGCCGGGAACTGAGCCGCCGTGGCTCCTGGGCTGAGCGGAAAGAGCCGACAACCCGCAGATTCCTGGCGTCATGAGTCGAGGCGATCTTCAGGATTTGGGTTCGACCGTTGCGAAGAGCCATCGGCTCCACCTGTTGCGGGGGTTAGTGCACTCAACCCCGCCGTCGAAGTGCACCGCCGGTTCAGTAATCCATGCCGATCACGGTGCCCTGGTCGTCAACATCAAGCTTCTGGGCCTGGGGCACTTTGCCGAGGCCTGGCATCAGCATCATGCTGCCGGCAATCGCCACCACGAACCCGGCGCCGGCCGACAGCGACACGTCGCTGACGTTCAGCGTCCACCCCGAGGGCGCGCCCATCTGCTTGGGATCGTCGGTGAACGAGTACTGGGTCTTGGCGATGCAGACCGGCAACTCGCCGAAGCCGAGCGACGCGAGCTTGGCCAGACGCGACTTCGCGGCCGGCGTGAACGACACGCCGGCGGCGCCGTAGACCCTGGTGGCGACGGCGGTGATCTTCTCTTCGAGGGACTGCGCGGCCGAGTAGCTGGGCTTGACGGCGGCCGGGTCGGACGTGGCGGCCGCGGCCACGAGTTTTGCGGCGAGCTCGGTCATGCCGGCGCCGCCCTTGGTGTAGCCCTCGGCCAGCGCAACGTCGGCGCCAATCGAGCGGCAGTAGGTCATCACCGTGTCGACATCGGCATCGCGATCGCCCGGGAAGCGATTGAGCGCAATCACCGCCGGCACACCCCAGCGCTGGAGGTTATCGAGGTGGCGCACCATGTTCGGGAAGCCCGGCTCGAGCGGGCCATCGGGCGAGCCGCCCTGGGCGCGCAGCGCCTTGAGCGTCACGATTACGGCCGCCGCCGCCGGCACGTGGCCGCAGATCGGCATCACGATGTCGAAGAACTTCTCGGCGCCGAGGTCGGCGGCAAAGCCGGTCTCGTTGACCACGTAGTCGGCCAGGTGGAGCCCGAGGCGCTGCGCGAGCACGCTGCTCGTGCCGTGCGCGATGTTGGCAAACGGCCCGCAGTGCACGATCGCCGGTGCGCCCTCGGTGGTCTGCACCAGGTTGGGCAGGATGGCGTCATTGAGCAACACCATCATCGGCCCGACGGCCTTGAGGTCGGCGGCGGTGACGGGGGCGCCGTCGTAGTTGAAGGCCACCACAATGCGCGACAGTCGCCGGCGCAGGTCGGCGCGGCCCTCCGATAGCGCCAGGATCGCCATGATCTCCGACGCCGCCGTGATCACGAACCCGGTCTCGCGGGCCGGTCCACTGTCGCGGCCGCCAAGGCCGCTGGCAATGCGGCGCAGCGCGCGGTCGTTCATGTCCATGCAACGCGGCCACAGGATCTCCTGCGGATTGATGCGCAGGTCGTTGCCGAAATGCAGGTGGGCGTCGAGCAGCGCGGCCAGCAGGTTATGAGCGGCGGTGATGGCGTGAAAGTCGCCCGTGAAGTGCAGGTTGATCTTGTCGAGTGGCGCGAGCGAGGCCTGGCCGCCGCCGGTGGCGCCGCCCTTCATGCCGAACACCGGGCCGAGCGACGGCTCCCTGAGCGCGGCGATCGCATGGTGGCCGAGCTTCACCAACCCTTGCGTGATGCCGATGGTGTTGACCGTCTTGCCCTCGCCGCTCGTGGTCGGCGTGATGGCCGTGACCAGGATCAACTTGCCGCGCCGGGGAAAGCGGTCGAGGGTCTCGAGGCGGATCTTGGCAATGGCGCGGCCGTACGGTTCGAGCAGGTCGTCGGACAGGCCGAGGCGCGAAGCGATCTCTGTGATGGGAAGCATGGACGTATCTTAACGGCTTGGGGCTTGGCAACCCGGTTCTCCGCCGGACGATATCACTGGCAGCGCGGCCATCGGCCACTCCTGTTCCCATCATGCGGCGGGGTTGTCAACCAGCCACGCGCGCGACCGGCTGAGCGCCAACGCCGGGCCAGCCGACCGGGCTGCGACCTCCACCGGCACGGCTGCCCGGTCGCCGGGATCGCGAAAGGTCAGGCGCGATCTCGAACGCATCTTCACGTTCCGCCAGCACGCCATCCTCGAGCAACTCAATGTCGCGGCGCGGAGTCCCGTCGCCGTCAGCATCGAGCGCATATAATGCCCGCGACCGTGCAGGACCTCACCACCGGCTCGCTGACCGGGCACCTTCTCAAGACCACCAGCTTCATGCTCGTCAGCATGGTGTTCCAGACGCTCTACGTCCTGGTGGACCTGTTCTGGGTGGGGCGCCTCGGTACCGATGCGGTGGCGGCAGTCGGCATCAGCGCCAACCTGTCGTTCGTCGTCCTGGCCCTCTCGCAAATGCTCGGCGTCGGCACGACCACCATGGTCTCGCACGCGGCGGGCCGCAAGGAGCACACCCAGGCGACCTACTTGTTCAACCAGTCGCAGGTGCTGTCGATGGCGGCCGGCCTGGTGTTCCTGGCAGTGGCCATGTACTACCGCACGGCCTACGCCGCCGCGCTCAGCGCCGATGTCACCATGCAGGCGCAGACCGAGGAATACCTGCTGTGGTTCATCCCGGCCATGGCGCTGCAGTTCGCGATGGTGGCCATGGGCGCGGCCCTGCGTGGCACCGGCAATTTCAAGCCTGGCATGTACGTGCAGACCGGCACGGTGGTGCTGAACATGGCGCTGACGCCGCTCCTGATCTTCGGGTGGGGACCGATCGGCGCCTACGGCATCGGTGGCGCGGCGCTGTCGACGCTGATCGCGGTGGCGATTGGCGTCATCTGGATCTCGTTCTACTTCCTCAGCCGCGACGCCTACCTGCACTTCCGCCCCGCCGACTGGGTACCGGCATTTCCCGTGTGGGGGCGCCTGCTGAAGATCGGCCTGCCGGCCGGCGCGGAGTTCACCATGATGGCCATCTACATGGCGGTGGTCTATACGATTACGCGGCCGTTCGGCGCCGCCGCGCAGGCCGGCTTTGGCATCGGCCTGCGTATTATCCAGTCGGCATTCCTCCCGGTGATTGCGCTCGGGTTGGCGGTGGCCCCGGTGGCCGGTCAGAACTTCGGCGCCGGCAAGGGCCAGCGAGTTCGCCAGGCGTTCACGGTCGCGGCGTCGATGGCCGGGAGCGTGATGCTGGTGTCGGGCGTGGCGGTCTACCTGGCGGCGCAGCCGCTGATGAAGGTGTTCAGCGCCGACCCGGAGGTCATCCGCGTCGGCGTCGAGTACCTGCACATCGTGACGATCAACTTCGTCGCCTCGGGCATCACGTTTGTCTCGGCGAGCATGTTCCAGGCCATGGGCAACACCCTGCCGTCGCTGGCGACATCGTTCCTGCGGCTGATGGTCGGGATTGTCCCCGCGGCGATACTGTCGTCACGGCCCGAGTTCGCCTTGACCTGGATCTGGTGGCTGGCGGTGCTGTCGACCACCTTGCAGATGGCGCTCAACCTGATCCTGCTTCAGCGGGAATTCAGGCTGAAGCTGGCGTAGCGAGATCACCAGACAACGGGAGATATAGAGATCGGCAGTGAAGAAATTTGGACAGGCTGAACTCCTGATCTCTTGAACTCCTGTTAGAATCCCCGCACCGATGAAGCTCGCCGTCCCGAGAGAATGCCGCCCCGGCGAACGCCGTGTGGCCGTTACCCCTGAAAACGTCGCAAAACTCGTGAAGCTGGGCTTCAGCGTGGCCGTCGAGCACGACGCCGGCGCCGGCGCCTCGTTTGGCGACGATGACTATGCCGCGGCGGGGGCCGAGGTCGTTCCCGGCACGCGCGCCATCTGGCAGGCCGGCGACATCGTGCTCAAGGTGCAGCCGCCCGCGCCGCACCCCGAGCTGGGCGTGCACGAAGCCGAACTCATCCGCGAGGGCGGCACGCTCATCTGCTTCCTCTATCCCGGCAAGAACACCGACATCATCGAGCGGCTGGCGGCGCGCAAGGCCACGGCCATCGCAGTCGACCAGATCCCCCGCATCAGCCGCGCGCAGAAGATGGACGCGCTGTCGTCGATGGCCAACATCGCCGGTTACCGCGCGGTGGTCGAGGCGGCGAGCTTTTACGGGCGCTTCTTCACCGGCCAGATGACGGCCGCCGGCCGCGTCGCACCGGCGAAGGTGCTGGTGATTGGCGCCGGTGTCGCCGGGCTCGCCGCGATCGGCGCGGCGCGCGGCATGGGCGCGATCGTGCGGGCCTTCGACACGCGGCCGACGGTCAAAGAGCAGGTCAGGAGCATGGGCGCCGAGTTCATCGAACTCAACGTCCATGAAGACGGCGAGGGCACCGGCGGCTACGCCAAGGAAATGAGTCCGGCCTTCATCAAGGCCGAAATGGAGATGTTCGCGGCGCAGGCGCGCGAGGTGGACATCATCATCACCACGGCGCTGATTCCCAACCGGCCCGCCCCGATCCTGATCACCGAGGAAATGGTGCAGGGGATGAAGAAGGGCTCGGTGATCGTCGACCTGGCCGCCGAGAACGGCGGCAACTGCGCGCTGACCGAGCCCGGCCACGTGGTGCAGAAGTACGGTGTCCACATTCTGGGCTACACCGACCTGCCGAGCCGGCTCGCGCCCACCGCCAGCTTCCTGTTCGGGAACAACCTGACGCACCTGCTGGCCGACCTGGGCGGCGCGAGCCACTTCCACCTCGACCTGGCGGACGAAGTGGTGCGTGGCGCCCTGGTGCTGCGTGACGGCGAAGTGATGTGGCCGCCGCCGCCACGGCCGCCGCTGCCATTGCCGCCCGAACCCAAGGTGGTGGCGCCGCCCGCCGCCGCACTAGCGGCGAAGGCCCCCGCGTCGGCCGGCGTGGCCGGTCCGGTGTTCGCCTTGCTCACCGCCATCGCGCTCGTCGGCCTCGGCCTGGTCGCGCCGCCGGCGTTCCTGACGCACCTGACCGTGTTCGCACTGTCGGTGGTGATTGGCTGGCAGGTGGTGTGGAACGTCACCCCGGCCCTGCACACGCCGCTGATGAGCGTGACCAACGCCATCAGCGGGATCATCGTGCTGGGCGGCATGCTGCAGTTGAACGGCCCGCTCACCTCGCCGGTGGTGCTCATCGGCGCCGCGGCCATCCTTCTCGCCACCATCAACATCGTCGGCGGCTTCATGGTGACGCAGCGGATGCTCAGGATGTTCAGACGATGATTACGCTTCCTGAGACACTCGTCACCATTGCCTACCTCGTGGCGGGCATCCTCTTCATCCAGAGCCTTGGCGGGCTGTCGAAGCAGGAGTCGGCGCGCCGCGGCAACCTGTTCGGCATTCTCGGCATGGCGCTGGCAGTCGGCGTCACGGCGTTCGGCCCGCATGCCGGCAATTACGCGATCCTGATCGGCGCGCTGGTCGTCGGCGGCGGCATCGGCGCCGCGATGGCGGCGCGGGTCGAGATGACCGACATGCCGCAGCTGGTGGCCATGCTCCACAGCTTCGTCGGCCTGGCCGCGGTGCTGGTCGGATTTGGCGGCACGCTCGATCCAGCCAACGTGCTGGTGGGCGTCGAAGCCACCATCCATGCGGTCGAGACCTACGTCGGCGTGTTTGTCGGCGCGATCACCTTCACCGGTTCGGTCATCGCGTTCGGCAAGCTGCAGGGCCTGATCGGCAGCAAGCCGCTGCTGCTGCCGGCGCGCCACGCCCTCAACCTGGTGGCGCTGCTGACCTGCGTGTTCCTCGGCTACCAGTTCGTCACGGCCGACCACGGCGCCTCGCTGCAGCCGCTGATGATCGCCACCGTGATCGCGTCACTGCTCGGCATTCACCTGGTCATGGCGATTGGCGGCGCCGACATGCCGGTGGTGGTGTCGATGCTCAACAGCTACTCCGGCTGGGCGGCGGCCGCGATGGGCTTCATGCTCGGCAACGACCTGCTGATCATCACCGGCGCGCTGGTGGGGTCGAGCGGCGCGATCCTGAGTTACATCATGTGCCACGCGATGAACCGCTCGTTCATCAGCGTGATCCTCGGCGGCTTCGGCGCCGAAGAAGGCAAGGCCCCGGCCGCGGGCGCGCAGCCCGCCGGCGAGGTCAAGGCGATCACCGCCGAGGAGACCGCGGAGTTGCTGCGCGAGGCCAAGAGCGTGGTGATCGTGCCCGGCTACGGCATGGCCGTGGCCCAGGCGCAGCATCCGATGTACGAGGTCACCCAGATTCTTCGCGGCAAGGGCGCCAACGTCCGCTTCGCCATTCATCCGGTCGCCGGCCGCCTGCCCGGGCACATGAACGTGCTGCTGGCCGAGGCCAAGGTGCCGTACGACATCGTGCTCGAGATGGAAGAGATCAACCACGACTTCCCCAGCACCGATGTCGTGATCGTGTGCGGCGCCAACGACATCGTGAATCCTGGTGCGCTCGATGATCCGTCGAGCCCGATCTTCGGCATGCCGATCCTGGAAGTGTGGAAGGCCAAGACCTGCATCGTGATGAAGCGCGGCATGGCCAGCGGCTACGCGGGTGTCGACAACCCGCTGTTCTACAAGGACAACACCCAGATGTTGTTCGGCGATGCCAAGAAAATGATCGACGCGGTCTTGGCGGAACTCAAGAAGTAACCCGGTGATGCGGCTTCAACTCCCGCATCCCTTCGTCCTGCTCCTCGGCGCGGTCGGTATTGCCGCCGCGCTCACCTGGATCATCCCCGCCGGCGAATACCAACGGCGCACCGATGCCGACTCCGGGCGCACGGTGGTGATCGCCGGCACCTACGCGGCCGTGGACGCTGCGCCGGTCGGCCCGATGGCCGCGGTGCTCGCCGTGCCGCGCGGCATCATCGCCGGCGCCGACGTCATTCTCACCATTCTGCTGGTCGGCGGAGCTTTTGCGCTGCTCGATGCGACCGGGGCCCTGGCCCGCCTGGTCGGCGCGCTCGTCGGGGCCACCCGCCGGCCCCGCACCATCGTCGTGGCCGTGAGCCTGGGCTTCGCCACGCTGGGCGCACTCGAGAACATGCAGGAGGAGATCGTCGCGCTCGCGCCGGTGCTGATCCTGCTCAGCCGCGGTCTCGGGTTCGGCAACGTCACCGCCGTGGCCATGAGCATCGGCGCCGCCGCCGTCGGGGCCGCCTTCGGTCCCACCAATCCGTTCCAAACCGGCATCGCCCTTCGCTTCGCCGAACTGCCGCCGATGACCATTCCGGCTATTCGCTTCGGCCTGATGGGGGCCGCGGTCGCCACGTGGATCGCCTGGACGCTGGCGATGGCGTCGCGCGATGACGTCAAGGGCGAGGTGCGGGCCATCAGCACCGAGCCGGCCACGCGCCGCGACGCCGTGCTGCTGGCGCTGGTGCTGCTGCCCTTCGTCCCTTACGTCTACGGCGTCTTGCAGTTCGACTGGGGATTCAACGAACTGTCGGCCCTGTTCCTCGTGGCGGGCTTCGCCGTCGGGCTCGTCTCCGGCCGCGACCTGACGGCGACGACGACGGGGTTTCTCAAGGGGATGGAGGCCATGCTGGCGGCGGGGCTGTTCGTCGGGGTGGCCCGGGCCATCAGCGTCGTGATGACCGATGGCCGCATCATCGACACCATCCTCTACTCGCTGGCCGTGCCGCTCGCACAGTTTCCCGGGACCATCGCGACGCTGCTGATGGTGCCCGTGCACGCGGTGCTGCACATGGCCGTGCCCTCGGTGAGCGGCCAGGCCGTGTTGACCATGCCGATCATGGCGCCGCTGTCGGATCTGCTCGGGGTGTCGCGCGACGCGGCCGTGATTGCCTACCAAACCGGCGCCGGTCTGTCCGACATGCTGGTGCCCACCAACGGCGCGGTGTTGGCCGTGCTGCTGAGCGCGGGCGTGCCCTACGGACGCTGGCTGCGCTTTGCGGTTCCGGGCGCCATGCTGGTCGGCGTGACTGGTGCGATCGGCATCATCCTGTCGGCATAGAATCGCGAACGAACGGGGGCTCCCGGCCCGATCATCCGCATCGCGTCGCAGACCAAGGCCGTGACGGCGTGGCGAACATGCCGTTGATCGAGGGAGCCGGCTGACGCTCAGGCGGCGGGCCGGCGACCTCGTGGCGGGAGCCGGTTCGCCGATCAGTCGCTGGCACGAGCGTATAATCGACCTCCGATGCATCGCGGCACGGCGGTCCTGATCGGCTCCCTGCTGCTCGGTTCGCCGGCGCTCGCCCAAACGACCCGGGTCGAGACGATTGCCGGACAGCAAGCGGAGAAGGCCAAGCAGCTGGAGACCGAAGGACCTTCCGACGCCGAGTTGGTCGTGCGGCGGGTCCTGCGGTCGCCGCTGCTCAGCGGCGGGGGCGGCGCCTACCCCTGGTTCGGCAGCGTGTTCGGCGGCTCGGGCATGGCGGTCGGCGCCGGCTACCTCAAGCGCTTCGAGAAGTCCGGCTCGGTCAACTTCCTGGCCGGCATTTCCATCAACAATTCGCAAATGCTCGAGACCCGGGTCGTCGCGCCGGCGCTGTTCCGCGACCGCCTGCAGCTCGGCGCCCAGGCGCGGTGGACGGATGCGAATGGTGTGTCGTACTACGGCGTGGGACCTCAAACGGACCCCGAGACCGACTTCGAGTACGACTATCAGCCCACGGAGGTCAGCGCCGATGCGACGTTCAAGCCGGTGCGTTGGCTGGCGTTCAGAGGCGGCTACTCGTTCGTCGATCTGACGACCGCGGTTGAAGATTTCGATCTGGCGGCGCTGCCCGCGCCGGGGATCGGGCGTGACCTGCGCTATAACGTCCTGCGCGGCGAAGCGGCCGTGGACACGCGTACCTCGCCAGGCTACAGCACCCGCGGCGGACTGTACCGCGTCGCGTGGGAGCGGCACGAGGAGCGCCATGGTCTCCCGTTCTCATTTGATTCGCAGGAGTACGAAGTGCGGCAGCTCGTGCCGCTGGTGCGCGCGCAGTTCGTGGTCGCGGTCCACGGGTTGATGACGCTGACCAGCACCGACGCCGGCAACGTGGTTCCGGTCCCGCTGGCGCCGTTCCTCGGCAGCGGCAGCACGCTGCGCGCCTTCCCGACCCGTCGCTTCACCGACCGCAATCGTGTGCTGCTGGCCGGCGAGTACCGCTGGCGGCCCTCGCGCTATCTCGACATGGCGGTGTTCGTGGACTCCGGGCAGGTCGCCGGGGACGTGCAACAGTTCCGCTTCCACGACTTCGAAACCAACTGGGGCATCGGCGCGCGCTTTCATGGCCCAGTGTTCACGGCCCTGCGGGTCGAATATGCGCGCGGGCGCGAAGGCCGGAACATCATCTTCGCCGGGAGCCAGGTCTTTTGACCCTGGTGCGCCGCCGCTTCACCGTGTCGCTGCTGGCCGCGGTCGCCCTCACCTCGACCGCGAGCGCGCAGTCGCGCCGGTTCTTTCCGGACGATCCGATCTGGCGCGAGCCGATCACCCAGGACGTGAAGCACGCGAACCGCTACGAGCCCGACCTGGCCTACCAGATCCTGGAGAACCTCTTCTGGCGGCCCGGTGACTCCGCGACCGGGCAGCGCGCGAAGAACATCAACACCGTGGACGAGGTGCCCGACGGCGCGTTTTTCGTGAACCGCGCCGGGCGCGCGCCGCTGACACCAGCCGCGGTGGCGCGGGGTGCGAACACCAGCGAGGGTCCCGCGGCGGGACCGTGGACGGTCGTCTCGGCGAAGAGTGATGGCGTGACGCCGGGTTTCACCATTCGCGACACCGCCGGCCAGCTGTGGTTCGTCAAGTTCGATCCGCCCGGCTGGCGCGCCATGGCGACGGGCAGCGAGATGGTCGCGGCCAAGCTGTTCTGGGCGGCCGGCTACCACACCGCCGAGTACCACCTTGCGCAACTGAAGCCGGCGAACCTGGTGATCGGCAAGGACACGAAGATCACGCCGCAGGGTGAGATGGCCCGTTCGATGCACCAGGGCGACATCGCGTGGCTGCTGTCACGCGCCGACCGTGACGCCGACGGCACCTACCGGGTGATCCTCAGCAAGGCGACGCCGGGCCGCCCGGTGGGACGCATTGCCTTTCACGGCACGCGGGCCGACGACCCGAACGACCTCATCCCGCACGAGCATCGCCGCGAGTTGCGTGGCTACTTCGTGTTCGCGGCGTGGTTGAACCATGTCGATGCGAAGGGCATCAACTCCCTCTCGTCGCTCGTCACCGAGAACGGGCGCAGCTTCATCCGCCACTACCTCCTCGACTTCGGCTCGGCGCTCGGCAGTGCCGCGGTCGGACCGCGGGACGGCTGGGAGGGCTATGAGGCCCTGGTTGAAGCGCCCGGCGAAATCGGCAAGCGCGCGCTGTCGTTCGGCTTCAGGATTCCGCAGTGGCGCCGGCAGGACTACTTCGAATCGCCGACGATCGGCCGGTGGCCCAGGGACCACGCGCAGTGGGATCCGCAGACCTGGTGGCCGCACATCACCAACGCGGCCTTCCGGCACATGCGCGCGGACGACACGTTCTGGGCGGCGAGCAAGCTGGTGTCGATTACCGACGACATGATCAAGGCGGCGGTCGCGGAAGCGAAGTTCGGCGATCCGGCATCCGAGGCCTTTCTCGCAAAGGCGATTGCCGACCGGCGGCTGCGCATCCTGCAGACGTTCCTGCCGAAGGTCAATCCCCTCGTGGACGTGGCACTCGACGCCGAGGGCCGGTTGACCTTCCGCAACGTGGCGGTGGATGCCGCGGTCGCCGATCGCGCCCCCGGGTATCGCGCCCTCTGGTACACCTTCGACAACACCGCCGATAAGGCGACGCTCGTGGCAAACACCGAAGAGACCCAGAGCCCGCTGCCGATGCCGCCGATGCCGGCCTCGGACTTCATCAAGGTGGACATCTCGGCGGTAGGCGGGCCGGAAGCGTGGACCCGCCCGATCTCGGTGTATTTCCGCCGGAATGCCGGGGCGTGGACCCTGGTCGGCCTCGAACGACTACCCTGACCGCGGTAACGGCCGATACTCTTTTGAGGGTTCAACATCGCTGCGAACCATGGTTCCATGCGATACTGAACCACTCGTTTCGACAACTCAACTGAAAGACCTCCTGATGAATCTCATGCGTCTCACCGTGTGTTGCATCGTCGCAGTGGCTATCGCTGCGCCCGCATTCGCGCAGGACGCGACCCCGATCGAGAGTGCCCGCGTGGAATCGCCGGGCGCCGGGGCGCCGGTCGGCGGGCAGTTGCCCCGCCCGGGCCAACCGCTGCCGCCCGACACGATCCTGCCGCGCACCCCCAAGGTGGAATCGGGGAACTTCTTCAAGCTGGTCGGCAGCGACTTCAAGAACTTCTTCAGCAGGGATACCGCGCACGTGATGGCGTACACCTCGGTCGCCGCGATTGGCGCGGCCCCGTGGGACCGCGAGGGCGTGAACAACGGTTTCAACATCCCGACGAGCGTCTTCCAGGCCGGCAACACGATCGGCACCTTCGCCTTCCAGGTCGGCCTCGGCGCGACGGGCTACGCCGTCGGCCGAGTCGCCGGTAAAAGCAAGCTGGCCATGGTGGGCCGCGATGTGGTCCGCGCGCAGATTGTCTCGCAGGTAATCGCCCAGGCCACCAAGTTCTCGGTCGGCCGCAAGCGGCCGGACGGCAGCAACAGCCAGTCCTTCCCGTCAGGACACGCCGCCAGCACGTTTGCCACCGCCTCGGTCCTGCAACGTCATTACGGCTGGAAGGTCGGCGCACCGGCCTATGCGCTCGGCTCGTACGTGGCGCTGGCGCGGATGTCCTGGAACAAGCATCACGCCACCGATGTCGTGATGGGCGCCGGTCTCGGCATCGCCTCGGCTCGCACCGTGACCATGCAGGTCGCCGGCACCAAGTTCAACCTGGGCGTGCAGCCGCAAGTGGGCGGCGCGTCCATCAACTTCACCAAGGTCTATAAGTAGCCGCTCATGAGCAGGACCGACGTTCGCGTCGTGGTCCTCCTCCTGGTCGCGCTACTCGTCTGCCCTCCGGCGTTCGCGCAGACCGCGGCGGCTCCGGCCGTCGCTGCCACTCCCGTCCTCTCCGTTTCGGAAATTCGCGAGTTCCTGCTCACCGCCAAGGTCACGCGTTCGCGCGACATCGGCAAGGGGGTCACGAGTCCCAAGCGCCTGACCCTGACCAACGGCACGCTCACCCACGACGCCGCCTTCCAGGCGGTGGACGAGCGGCAGACCGTCGCCAACCTTTCTGGTGGCGGCCGCTCCGCGGCGGTCGAGATGAACTTCGTCGACTCCTACCGCTACAACCTCGGCGCCTATGCCTTGTCGCAGTTGCTGGGCCTCGACGAGATGATGCCCGTGCACGTGGAGCGTCGCTGGAACGGCAAGATTGGCTCGCTGAGCTGGTGGGTGGACACCCTGATGGAAGAGGGCGAGCGGCTGAAGAAGAAGGTCCAACCGCCCGACGCGACCGACTGGAATCACCAGATGTACCGGATGCGCGTGTTTGCGGCGCTCACCCGGGATACCGATCGCAACACCGGCAACGTGCTGATCACCCCTGATTGGAAGGTGATGATGATCGACTTCACCCGCGCGTTCCGGCTGCAGACCGACTTGCTCTATCGCCAGGATCTGGCCAAGATCGATCGTGCGCTGCTACCCCGCCTGGAGGCCCTCACGACGGACGGCGTCAAGCAGGCCGTGGACAAGCACCTCACCGGGCCCGAGATCGACGCCGTGCTGAAGCGGCGAGACGTGATCGTCGCACACTTCAGGAAGCTGATCGCCGAGCTCGGCGAGGCCGCTGTTCTGTACTAGTTTCCCTTGTCACTTCTCACGTCTCACCTCACGGTCGATGGCGGACGACGGTGGCGGGTGGCGCGCTCGTAGGCGGCTGCCAATTCCAACAAGCGCTTGTCGTCCCACATGCGTCCCAGCAGCGAGATGCCGGCTGGATAGCGACCGTCGATGAAACCGGCCGGGACGGTCACCTGCGGCAGGCCCGTGGCCGCGCTTTCTTCGCAGGTGCCCGGCTCTGATCCGTAGCGCTCGAGTCCGCCCTCGTGGGTGTGAGGCCGCGCGTGGTTCGCCGGGAACAGCAGCGCGTCGAGCTTCTGCTGATCCATCAGGTCCACGAAGACCTGCCGGAAGGTTTCGCGGCCGGCGATGAAGCGGCGGGTCGCCTCCTCTCGCGCTGTGCCGGTTGGCACCGGCGCCAGCGCCCCTTCGAAGCGGCGCGCGCTGACCGGAGCGAGCTTTCCCGACGCGAGCAGGTCCTCGATGGTCAGCACCGTGTCGCCCGGCTTCGCGCCGCGGGAAAGATACGCGGTCCATCCATCGCGCAATGAACCGGGGGCCGCCCCGCGCGCGGCCGCATACTTCGCGTCGTAGCCGGCTATCGCCACGTCGACCACGATCGCGCCGGCGGCCTGCAGTTCCTTGATCACGCGATCCATGTTCGCGGCCACCTCGCGCTCGCCGGTGAAGCCGACAAAGCGCTGCCGGAGCGCGCCGATGCGCTTGCCCTTGAGGGAGGCGGCGTCGAGGCCCTGCGCGAACGAACCCGTGATGCGGGTCGCGGCGCCAGCCGTCACCGGGTCCTCCGGGTCGGGGCCGGTCACCAGGTCGAGCGCCAGCGCCAGTTCGCGAACCGACTTCGCCATTGGCCCAACTGCGTCGTTATAGGTATTGAGCGGCATGACGCCGGCCCGGCTGGTCAGCCCGCGGGTGGTGCGGATGGTCGCCAGCGCAGCGAACGACGCGGGGTTCGACAGCGAGTTGCAGGTGTCGGTGCCAAACGACAGCGCGGCCAGGCTGGCGGCCACCGCCGTCGCGCTCCCGCCGCTCGATCCCGCCGTGCTGAGCGACGCATCGTACGCGTTGCCCACGGTCCCACCGATGGTGCTGATGCCGAAATCGCCGAACGGAAACTCGTCGAGGTTGGCCTTGCCGAGCACGACAGCGCCGCCCTGCTTCATGCCGGCGGCGACGCGCGAGTCGAGACGCGGCCGGTGATCGGCCAGCGCGAGCGAGCCGCCCGTAGTGGGCAGCTCCGTCGCATCGATGTTGTCCTTGTAGACGATCGGCACGCCGTGAAACGGGCTGCGCACACGGCCGCCGGCCCGCTCGGCGTCACGCGCGCGGGCGTCGGCCACCGCGCGCGGGTTGATGGACAACACCGAACGGAACGTGGGGCCCCGCCGATCGTAGCGGGACAACCGTGCCAGGTATTCGCGCGTGATGTCCTCGGCGGTCGTCAGGCCGCGGGTCATGGCGTCCTGCAGTTCGCTCACCGTCTTCTCGAACACGGTGAAGGGCGCCGGCGCGGCGCCGGCCGGCGGCCAGTTGGCCACCTGCGATCGCTGGAGCGCGGTCAGGCCGCCAAAGTCCGGCGCCGACGTGAGCTGCCTGGCGATGGCCGTGACGCGCGCGATCTCGGATCCGGCCGGCGGCACTTTCGCATCCGGCCCGGCATAGACCGCCTCACCGGTGACCAGGGCGTCCTTGAATGGAATTGGATAACCGCCGCGCGGATCGTAGACCTCGGACAAGCCCTTCACCACGAACGTCACGAGCGCCGCGGTTTCGCCCGGCTGTAACCGCAGCGTGAAGACGTAGCCGATGTGCGCCGTATCGAGCCCGGGCCAGGCCGCGGCGAAGGGATCGCCGTACATGTCGCCGACCGACGTCAAGACGCCCCGCCGGGTGCCCAGCACGTGCGCCGAAGGTCCGTGGCCCGACGGCCCATCCGCCGGAATGGCCGCGCGGGCCGCATTCTGCATCATCGTGACGAAGCTGTCGGCCGTGTCGATCTGCTGGTCGCCGCTGGCGGTGACGGCGACCGTCGCCCGGCCGCCGTCTTCGCCCGCGCCGACCGCGCCGCCCCAGGCCACGCGGACCGTGCGGTCCTCGTCAGCGGTGTTGGTGAAGCTGTCGAAATAGCGCAGGTAGGCCGTGTCCCTGGTCGTCTTGATGGCGCGCGCGACCAGGATGCCTTCGTGCAGCACCGGGGTGGTCGAATCGAAACGTCCGGCGGCGTCGTGGTGCAAACCGAACCCGCGCAGGTAATGGTTGCTGGCCAGCAGGGCATTGTCGGCTCGCCGCACCTGGAGCTTGAGGTAGCCGAAACCATTGAACGGGTTGGCGCGCCCGCCGGTGGCAATGCCGCCGCTGTCCTGCGACCACGGCGAGGTGTCCTGGATATCCCAGAACTGGCCATCGCCCGAGGGCACGCGGGTCACCGCCCCCACGCTCATCACGCAGATCGCGGCGCCGGTCACAGCCAGCGCCAGGGCTTTCACAGTTCGCATGGCGCGAGTCTATACTCTCGCCATGCGCATCAGACACTTGACCGCGGTCCTGCTCGCCGTTGGCACGATTGGGTTTGTCACGTTGCGCGGCCAGGACCGCCAGGCCGCTGACGACACCGCGAAGCCCAGTGAGGGCTTTACGCTCAAGACCGCCGAGACCATTGAGTTCACCACGGACGAAGTGACGTGGATGCAGGTGGACGTCTCGCCCGACGGCCGGACGATCCTGTTCGACCTGCTGGGCGACATCTACACCATGCCGATCGGGGGCGGCGAGGCCACACGCATCATGGGCGGGCTGTCGTTCGAGAGCCAGCCGGTATGGTCGCCCGATGGCCGCACCATCGCGTTCCTGACCGACCGCAGCGGTGTCGAGAACCTGTGGATCGCCGATGCCGACGGCAGCAACCCGCGCGCGGTCAGCAAGGACGGCAAGACCAACGACCGCCCGCAGATCATGGTCTCGCCCGAATGGACTCCCGATGGGCAGTACCTCGTGGTTTCGAAGTCGCGGCCGCCGGATCCCGGCACGTTCTGGTTGTTCATGTATCACCGCGACGGCGGCACGGGCGTCAGGGTTGGCGCCGCACCGCCTCCGCCGCCGGGTCCCGACGCCCAGGGACCGCCGCCTGCCCCGCCCGTGAACCGCATGGGCGCCACGGTGTCGCCGGACGGCCGCTACATCTACTACGCGCAGCGCACCGGCACCTTTACCTACAACGCGCGCTTCCCGCTCTGGCAGGTTCATCGTCACGATCGCGAAACGGGTGATGTGTCGCAAGTGACCAACGCGCAAGGCAGCGCCATGCGTCCGGCGATCTCGCCCGACGGCAAGTGGCTGGTGTTTGGCACGCGCCACAAGACGCAGACCGGCCTGCGCGTCCGCAACCTGGAAACCGGCGCGGAGCGGTGGCTCGCCTATCCGGTGACGCGTGACGACCAGGAATCCCGCGCCAGCCGCGACACCCTGCCCCGCTACGACTTCATGCCCGACGGCAAGTCGCTCGTCGTGCCGGTGGCCGGGAAGCTCCAGCGCATCGACTTCGAGACCGGCGCCGCGACACCCATCCCGTTCACCGCCAGGGTGCAGGCCGAGATCGCGGCGCGCGTGTATACGCCGGTGCGCGTCGAAGACGGCCCCTCGGTCCGCGCCCGCCTGATCCGCTGGCCGACGCTCTCGCCGGACGGCACGAAGCTGGTGTTCAGCGCGATGAACCGGCTCTACATCAAGGACATGCCGAGCGGGGCGCCACGGCTCTTGACCAGCACCTCTGGCACCGCCGAAGGTGAATTCATGCCCGGTTGGTCGCCCGACGGCCGCTCCATTGTCTACACGACGTGGACGACGAGCGGCGGACAGATCAAGAAGGTGGCGGCCACCGGCGGATCGCCTGAAACGCTGACGCGCAGCGAAGGCTACTACCTGGATCCCACCTTCACGCCCGATGGCACGCGCGTCGTCTACCTGGCCGGCGCCGCGTCGGATCAGCTGTATTCGATCCTGATGGACACGCCGCCCGAGACCGAACACGGCGACGAAGGGGCGCCGCGCGAGATTGGCGGCATCAGCCCGCCCAACACGCTCGAGATCCGCTGGATGCCCGCCGGCGGCGGCCCCTCGACGCTGGTGGCCTCGGCGCAGAATGGCCGGGGCCCGCAGTTCACGCGCAACGATTCGTCGCGCGTGTACCTCACCACCAACCGCGGACTGCAGTCGATCACGATGGACGGCCAGGATCGCCGCACCCACCTGCGCATCACGGGCGTCGGGCCCGGCAATAACCCGCCGGCGGCCGGCGACATCCGCCTCTCGCCCGATGGCACGCGCGCCTTCGTGAACCTGCAGGAGAAGCACTACCTCGTCTCGGTGCCGCGCACCGGCCGCGAGACCGTCGAGGTCCGCATCCAGGGCCGAGCCGAGAACACCTCGCTACCGGTCAAGCGCATGTCGATGGAGGGCGGGGACTATCTGGACTGGACGGCCGACGGCGCCGCCGTGACCTGGGCCTGGGGCGCGCAGTTCTTCCACCAGCCGATCGCCGCGACCGAACCCGTGAAGACCGACGTGGTCGTCGAGTTGCCACGCGCCAGGCCGCAGGGCTCGGTGCTGCTGACCGGCGCGCGGATCATCACGATGAAGGGCGACGAGGTGATCGCCCAGGGCGACGTGCTGGTCACCGACAACCGCATTGCCGCGGTCGGCCGCCGCGGTTCGCTGAAGGCGCCCGCCGGCACCCGCACGATCAACGTCGCCGGCAAGACCATCATGCCGGGCATGGTCGATGCCCATTCGCACATGTGGGCGCCGCGCGGCCTGCATCAAACCGAGATTTGGCAGTATCTCGCCAACCTCGCGTACGGCGTGACGACGACACGCGATCCGCAGACCTCGACGCCGGATGTCTTTGCCTATGCCGACATGGTTGACAGCGGCCTGATGCCCGGTCCGCGCGTCTACGCCACCGGCCCCGGCGTGTTCTCGGGGTCAGGGATCGAGGATCGCGACGCTGCCTTCCGCTTCGTCAAGCGCTACAAGGAGGCGTACCGCACCAACACCCTGAAGCAGTACGTCGCCGGCGACCGGATCGTCCGCCAGTGGATCATCGAGGCCTGCCAGGAGTACGGCATCACCGCCACCGTCGAGGGCTCGCTCGACCTGAAGCTGAACCTGACGCAGATAGCCGACGGCTACTCAGGCCAGGAACACAGCTTTCCCATTGCGCCGCTCTACAAGGATGTGACGACGTTCGTCGCGAAGACCAAGACGTTCTATACGCCAACCATCCTGGTGGCGTACGGCGCGCCGTGGAGCGAGAACTACTGGTTCCAGAACGCGAGCCCGGCGGAGGACGCCAAGTTGAAGAAATGGATTCCCTGGGAGCTGCTCGACGGCATGGTGCGACGCCGGCCACAGTGGTTCCTGCCGGAGGAGTACGGCCACGCGCTGATCGCCAAGGGCGTAGCCGACGTCGTGCGGGCGGGCGGCAAGGCCGGCCTCGGCAGCCATGGCCAGCTGCAGGGCCTGGGCGCGCACTGGGAAACCTGGAGTCTCGCCTCGGGCGGCCTGACCCCGCTCGAGACGCTGCGCGTGATCACGCTGTCGAGCGCCGAGGCGATTGCCCTGCACCAGGACCTCGGCTCGCTCGAGGCCGGCAAGCTGGCGGACCTGCTGGTGCTCGATCGCAATCCGCTCGAGGACATCAAGAACACCAACACGATTCGCTACGTGATGAAGAACGGCGAGTTGTACGAAGCCGACACCATGAACATGATTTGGCCGATGGCGAAACCCTTGCCGAAACCATTCTGGTGGGGAACGGAGCCCCCTCTGCCAAAGTAGCCTCGGGCGCCAGCCGGAGCTTGCCGTTAGAATGACGCTATGAACCGCACGGTCCCGGCTCTTGCGCTTGTGGCAGCGATCGCGGCAGTGCCGTCGGCTCAATCGCGGCCAAACGGCATCACCGCGGTCGAGGGCCTGCGAGCGGGACACTTCACGCTGACCGAGAAGCCGACGGGGTGCACCGTGATCCTCGCCGAGAAGGGCGCGACCGGCGGCGTGTCGGTGCGCGGCTCGGCGCCGGGCACGCGCGAGACCGATCTGCTGGACCCGTCCAACCTGGTCGAACAGGTGCACGCCGTCGTGCTGTCTGGCGGCAGCGCGTTCGGCCTGGACACGGCGACCGGCGTCATGCGCTACCTCGAAGAGCGCAAGGTGGGCTTCCCGTTTGGCGGCGCGTACGTGCCGATCGTGCCGGCAGCGGTGCTGTTCGACCTGCCGGTGGCCGGCAAGCCGTTGATTCGGCCCGATGCGACCTGCGGCTATGCAGCCGCCAGGGCCGCCACGACGGGGGCGATTGCGGAAGGCACCATCGGCGCCGGCGCCGGCGCGACGGTCGGCAAGTTCGGCGGTGGCGGCAAGCCCATGAAGGGCGGCATCGGCACCGCCTCCATCACGCTGGCCTCCGGACTCACCGTTGCCGCCATCGTCGCCGTCAATGCCGCCGGCGACATCATCGACCCGGCGAACGGGCGCGTGGTGGCGGGCGCGTTGGCGGCCGATGGCAAGACGTTTCTGGACGCGCGCGTCATCCTCCGCAAGGGCGGCAAGGTGGACCAGCCCAGGCCGGCGGAGAACACCACGATCGGGCTCGTTGCCACCAACGCGCGGCTCACGAAGGCCCAAGCGCGAAAGGTCGCCGACATGGCCCACGATGGTGTCGCTCGCGCCATTGTGCCGGCCCACACGTTGGCCGACGGCGACACCATCTTCGCGATCGCGACGGGATCGTTTGCTGGTGAGGTCAACATGACGGTGATTGGCGCGCTCGGAGCGGAAGTGATGGCCGACGCGATCCTGCGCGCGGTCCGCGAAGCCACCAGCGTGCCCGGCTATCCGGCTGTCCGCGACCTGCGCCGGCCGTGAACGCTGCCCTGATCTTCCTGCTCGCCTACACGGCCGGCCTCACGGCCTTCGGCGTGTGGATCGGCCGGCGCGTCACCGGCGCGTCGGATTTCTTTGTCGCGGGCCGCAGCTTGTCGTGGCCGCTCATCGCCGGCACGGTACTCGCCGCCAACATCGGCGCGGGTACGACGGTCGGCGCAGCCGGCGTGGCGTATAAGGACGGCATCAGCGCCTGGTGGTGGAATGGGTCGGTCGGCCTCGGCACGCTCGCACTCGCGCTGTGGGTCGGACCACGACTGTGGGCCCTCGCTTCAGCGCGCGGCTATTTCACCCTGGGCGACTACCTCGAGGATCGGTTCAACGGCTCGGTCCGAGTGATCGTGGCCGGACTGCTGGCCATCGGTACGCTCGCCATACTCGCCGGGCAATTGATCGCTGGGGCCGCAATCCTGGAAGTCGTCGCGGGCACGGCCAGGTGGCAGGGTGTGCTGATCGGCGGCATCGCCATGACCCTGTACTTCACCGCCGGCGGGCTGCTCAGCTCCGTCTGGGTGAATGCGGTGCAGTTGACCGTCCTGCTCATCGGTATGCTCATAGCCGTGCCACTCGCGCTGACGTATGTCGGTGGCATGGAGGCAATTGCCGCCGCCCCTGATGTGCCGGCGACCTACTTCAATCCGATGTACTCGGCTGGCGGCATGTCCGGCTGGACGATGTTCCTGCTGCTGGCTCCGGGGCTGGTCGTGTCGCCGGGCCTGGTGCAGAAGGCATTCGGGGCGGTGAGCCTGAGGGCCGTGCGGGTTGGCATTGGCGTCGCCGGCGTCGCGCAGTTGGCTTTTTCGTTCCTGCCGGTGCTGCTCGGCATGGCCGCGCGGGTCAACCACCCTGGCCTCACGGACACGAACATCGTCTTGCCCACCGTGATCCTCAACGACTTGCCGGTGTGGTTCGGCGCGCTCGGTCTGGCGGCCATCTTCTCCGCGGAGGTCAGCACCTGCGACGCGATCCTGTTCATGCTGTCAACCTCGATCTCGAAGGACGTCTACCAGCGGTTCGTCGACCGCACCGCGTCACCTGACCAGGTGTTGCGCGTCGCCCGGATGGCGGCGGTCACCGGTGGCGTCATCGGCATGTTCATGGCGATCCAGTTATCGACGGTCGCTGATGCCCTGCGCGTCTTCTACTCGCTCTTGATCGCGACGTTGTTCGTGCCGGTCGTCGGCGGCCTGGTCTTCAAGCGCGCCGGGGCGAGCCACGCCCTGGTCGCGATTGCATGCGGCATCGGCACGCTGCTGGCGGTGTACTTCGGCACCGACCGCCGAGGATGGTGGGATCCGGGCACGTGGGGCCTGGCCGCCAGCGCGACCGGGTTTGCGGTGATGTTGATGACGCGACGTAGCTGACATCCGCGGTCAGGCCAGGTCGAGAATAGCGCAAAACTCGGCCAGCACCATGGCCGTGGCCCCCCACACCTTCTCGCTCTCGATGTCGAAGAAGGGCACGTCAACCTCGACGTTCTGCTGGCCGTAGGTGCGCGTCTGCACTTCGCGCTTCACCGTGCCGGGATCGCGCAGTTGCCACAGGGACGGCTCGATGATGCGCGCCACTTCCCATTCGGCGCGATTGAAGACGGGCCGGGCCGGCACGAAGCCGACCACGGGATGCAGCAGGAACCGGCTGACCGGGATGTGCAGCGGCGTCAACCGTCCCAACAGTTGCACGGATCCACGGGCCACCCCGATTTCCTCCTCGGCCTCGCGGATCGCACAGGCCTCGATCGACTCGCCGTCATCGACGCGTCCGCCCGGCAGCGACACCTGGCCAGTGTGGTTGCGCAGACCCGATCCACGGACCGTCAAGGGCAGGTGGATAGTGTCGTTGTGGGGATAGATCAGAATCAGGGCCGCGCCATCGCGCGTGCCCTCAGGGATCGTGAACGGATCCCATCCCACGCGCGGGGTCGGCGCCATGCGCAGTTGCGCGTCGAGGCCGGGCAGCGGCCCCGACAGCGCAGCCTGCAGCCACTGGACCAGGTCGGCGGGCACGCTTCAGCGTACTCCAGGCGCCGCTCGCCATGAAGAACAGGCCGCCCAGCATCAGCGGCGATGTCGTCGGTCCAGGGGTCCGACATCTCCACCGTACCAGGCGGACGTTTCGGTGGATACTCATCAGGCGTGGCCTGGTTCGTTTTTGCCCTTTCCGCGGTGATCTTCTTTGTCGCCATCTGGCTCGTCGTGCCGGCGCCGACCATGACGCTGCTGCCGCTCGCGGTCGGCGGCCCAGAGATGAGCCCGCTGCTGTTGCTACCGGCGCTGTTTGTGGCTTACCTGGCCTGGCGCACCCGCGGCCGGCCCCGGCCGGCATCGCTTGGGCTGTCGGCCGTGGCGATCGTCCTGTTCGTGGTACCGATGGTCCAATACCCGCGCACGGCGCCGCTGTCGGTCACGACCTTGCTGGCCGGGATCGACATGGGTCAGTCGCGCCTGTTGCGCAACGTGCCACTCGGCGCTCCAGGCGGCGTGCCGCTCACGACCGACATCTACCGGCCGATGACTGACGGGCCGCACCCGGCCATTGTCCAGATCTACGGCGGCGCCTGGCAGCGGGGCGCGCCGGCGAACGACGGCGCGTTTGCCGCCCGCCTGGCATCCCGCGGGTACGTGGTGTTTGCCATCGACTATCGCCACGCGCCCGAGTGGCAATGGCCGGCACAGCTGGACGACGTGCGCCTGGCACTGGCGTGGGTGAGAGAGAACGGGCCGCAGTACGGCGCCGACGCGTCACAGCTTGCGCTCTTCGGCCGCTCATCGGGGTCCCAGCTCGCGATGGTGGCCGGCCTGCAGGATCCAGGCGTGAAGGCCATCATCAGCTTCTATGGCCCGGTGAACCTCACCAATGGCTGGCTCCATCCGCCGCGGCCCGATCCGATCGGCTCGCGCAGCGTGCTCGAATCCTTTCTCGGCGGCACGCCGGCTCAGCTGCCGGACCGTTATCGCGAAGCCTCGCCCATGTCGTATGTCTCGGCGAACGCTCCGCGGACGCTCCTGATCTACGGCTCGCGCGACCACATCGTGCAGCCACAATATGGACGGACCATGCACGCGGCCTTGCGCGAGGCCGGCGCCGACTCGGAGTTTGTCGAGATCCCGTGGGCCGACCACGCGTTCGACGCATTGCCCGCCGGGCTAAGCGGGCAACTGTCGCTCTATCACGTCGAGCGCTTCCTGGCTGGCGTCTTCCGCCGTTGATCGGATAAGGGCAGCACTAGAGTGCGGCCCTCCTCACCGAAGAAGTCACTGGCCACCGCATAGACCGAGGCATCGGCCATGGCCGGGCGACGTCTCGGTCAGCCCGTAGACGATGGTCGGCACGCCGTAGACAGCCGGGCACTGTTCGCGATCGAGGGTCTCGAACACGCGGGCCGGCTCGAAGGAACTCGACCGGTATCGCGTTAAGTAACTCTGCAGCAGAGGTTTAGGTTGCTGAACGCCGCCGTGGTCGGGCATCATCTTGCCATGGACGCACGATTTCCGACCGGCAAGTTCGTCTTCAACCCCAACCCGACGCCCGCAACCCGCCGGGACAGCATCGCCGCCATCGGCAGTTTCCCCTCTGAACTGAAGGCGGCGATGACGACCGCCCAGGTTGACCGGCCGTACCGCGAGGGTGGTTGGACCGCCCGCCAGGTGGTGCACCACCTGGCCGACAGCCACATGAACGCCTTCATCCGCTTCCGCCTGGCGCTGACCGAGGACAAGCCCACCATCAAGCCGTACAAGGAGGCCGAGTGGGCAAAGCTGGCCGATTCGGCCGAGGACCCGGAGTCATCCGTTCAGATCCTGGACGGCCTGCACCGGCGCTGGCACCGCCTGCTCGAGTCGCTCGGCGAGGCCGACTTCGCGCGCGAGGCGATTCACCCCGAGCACGGTCCGCGCACGCTCGACTGGTTCCTCCAGCTGTATGCTTGGCACGGCCGCCATCACCTTGGCCACCTGAAGCTGACGGCCTCGTAAAGGAGACTCACATGCTGGGCGAGTTCAAGGAATTCATCGCGAAAGGCAACGTGATGGACCTGGCGGTGGGCGTCATTATCGGCGCCGCCTTCCAGAAGATCGTCGACTCGCTCGTCAACGACCTGGTGATGCCGATTGCGGGCTTTGCCCTCGGTGGCACCGATTTCACCAACATGTTCCTGGTGATGAAGGACGGCGCGGACGCGGCCGGCCCGTATGCGTCGCTGGTTGACGCGCGGGCCGCCGGCGCGGCCGTGTTTGCCTACGGATCCTTCCTCACGAACGTGGTGCAGTTCCTGATCCTGGCCTGGGTGGTCTTCCTGATGGTCAAGGCGGTTAACCGGGTGCGCCGGACCTCGTAACGGGCGGTACAATCAGGGGATGCCTGTCTCCCTGACGCCCCGCGAACGCGCCCACCTGAAGGCCAGGGCGCACAAGCTCGAACCGACGGTGTTTGTCGGACACGGCGGCGTCACGCCTTCCGTCATCGCCGAGGTCGATCGCGCACTGGCGGCGCATGAGCTGATCAAGGTGAAGATCCTCGGCGACGATCGCGAGGCCCGCGAAGCCATGGGCCACCAGCTGTGTGCGGGCTCGGATGCAGCGCCGGTGCAGCGCGTCGGCAAGGTGCTGGTGTTGTGGCGGCCGAAACCGGAAGACGCGGAGTGACGGCGTGAGTCAATTCATGAAGCAGGACGCCACGGACCTCGAGGCTCGCTTCTTCGCGATCTCGATCGACATGCTCTGCATCGCCCATTTCAACGGGCATTTCACCCGGCTCAGCCAGGCCTGGGAGAAGACGCTGGGGTTCACCCGCGCGGAGTTGCAGGCGAAGCCGATGGTCGAGTTCGTGCATCCAGACGACCGTGAGCGAACGGTGGCGCAGAACCGCCGCGTCAAGGCCGGCGAGCAGGCGATCGGATTCGAGAACCGCTACCTCTGCAAGGACGGCTCGTATCGCTGGCTGCTCTGGAACGCCAGCGCCGACCTCGACCACCAGGTGATCTACTCGGTGGCCCGTGACATCACCGAACGGAAACTGGCCGAAGAACAGCGCGAGCGTCTCGTGGGCGAATTGCAGGCCGCGTTGGCCGACGTCAACAAGCTGCAGGCGATCCTGCCGATCTGCATGTACTGCAAGAAGATCCGCGACGATCAGAATTACTGGCAGGCGGTTGAGAGCTACATTTCCACCCACACCAACACGCGGTTCAGTCACGGCATTTGCCCAAGCTGCCTGCCCCACGCCTACGAAGAGTTGCCGTAGACCCCGGCGCCGCGGCTACGTCCAGGCGCGGAACGAACTCCTGCGGGCGTCGAGGATCTCGCCGCAGATCGAAAACGCGCTCGTGGTGTGGCCGTTGCCAATGGCCCCGTGATGAAGAGGAATCGGTGTCACCCCTGTGACCTTACCCCCTGCTCGCCAGCCATCTCAAGAAATGATCGACATCGGCAATACCGTCGAGCTTGTGCGTAGCCGCGGTCGGCCGCAGCCCGACCAGCACGCTGATGCCGCGGCTGATCGCGCGGAAGGCATCCTCGTCCGTGATGTCATCACCCAGATACGCCACCCACGACGGCCGCCCCGTGCGCGCCTCGACGTCTTCGGCAATCCACTGCGTCGCATCACCCTTGTGGCCGTTGATGTTCGGCAGGTACTCGACCACTGCATGACCTTCGAGCCGCCGCACCAGCCGCTCGGCAATCCACGGCACCGCCAGGATGTCAGCCTTGGCAAACACGGCCTCGCGCAACTCGGGAGGGACGCCGCGCGCGTGCACCGCGACGCTGGCGCCTTTGTCCTCGATCCGGGCACCTGGATGCTCGATCGCCAGCCGGCCAAGCGCCGTGGCCAGCCCATCGAGGCGTTCGGCCGCGGCCAGCAGGTCCGGATGCCCGGTTCGGCGGCCCTCGATCTCGATCTCCAGGCCGTGCAGGCCGGCGTGATAGATGTAGCCCGGCAGGCGCGTCCGCTCCAGGAGGTCGTCGAGACGGCGGCCGCTGACGATTCCCACCGCCATCCCGGGTTGCCGCGCGATTTGTTCGAGCCAGTCTTTTCGCTGGGGCGTCAGGTGGGGCGCCGCCGGGTCAAGGTTGAACTCGGCGAGGGTGCCGTCGAAATCAAGCAGCAGTATGAAAGCACTGTCGGCGGGCCGGCCCGCCACGGCCGCCTGCACTTCATCTAGCACGCGTCTATTGTGCCGGGAAAACCACGCCGGGCGCGAGCACGCCGCGCGGATCCAGGCTGAACTTGATGGCGCGCATCGCGGCGATCCCATCTGGGCCGTAGAGCCGCCTCAGCAGTGCCTGCTTGATCGGACTGCGGCCCACGCCATGTTCGGCCAGCGGACTCCCGCCCATGGCGATCACCGCATCGCCAAGCGCCAGGATCGCCTCCTGCCCCTTCGTCACGTCGTCCGCGCTGCGGGGGATGACATTCGGGTGCACGTTGCCGTCGGAGATGTGGCCCCACACCGCCAGGTCGAGGTCACGCTCGGCAAACAGCCGCCGGCACTCGCGCATCATCTCGGCAAAGCGAGCGAACGGCACAATCATGTCGGCCGCGGTCTTGTAGATGCGCGGATCGAGCTGGTGCTGGGCCAAGGCGACTCGGCGGTTGACGCCGGCCGGTACGGCTTCCCGCAACTCGGCAAACGCCGCCGCGCGGGCGTGGTGGCCCGGCAGCGCGATCTCCGCGTCATCGAGCGCGTCGTGGCGATCGAGCAGTGCGCAAAAACGCCGCAGCGGTGAATCAGCGGCGCCGTGATCCCGCGCAGTTTCTAGCTGGCGCCACAGCTCCTCGCCGGTCACCGGGTGGGACAACTCGAGCTCAACCAGCAGGACGATGCCGGCGCCCGAGGGGAGGGTGATGTCGAGCTTGCGATCGACCCCGTCTTCGCGGACCACCGCGATCGATCGCGCATCGATGTGTTCAATCGCCGCCACGTCCACGCCGAGCGGATCGCCGGTGCGCCAGGTTTGCTGCGCCGCCTCCCGGAGCTCGGCGACCAAACGAATCCCGGCCTCCTCGCTGGCCATCGGCACCAGCGCGTGACACCGCGCGGCCGGCCGCGCCGCGGTCGTGAAGATGACCTCGGTGACGATGCCCAGGGTGCCTTCGGAGCCGATAAACAAATCCACCAGGTCCATGCCGGGCGCGATGAAGTAACCCGCGGAGCACTTGGGCACGTCGGGCATGCGCAGGCCCGGGAGCGACACGAGGCTCGAGGCCGCGCGGCGGCCACGCTCCAGCTCGAGCACGTCGCCACTCGCGAGCACGACGGTCACGCCGTGAACCCACGGCCGGATGGTTCCGTACTTGAACGTCGCGGCTCCGGCCGCGCAGGTTGCCACCGCGCCGCCGGCAGTGGCGCCAAGGTAGGTCGGCACCGGCGGCAACCAGCGGCCAACCGCGGCCAGCGCATCCTGGATGGCCTGCAGGGTCACGCCGGCGCCGGCGCGGACCCGGTCGCCGTCAATCGAGAGCGTGGTGAGCCGTTCAGTGCTGAGGACAACGTCGCCGAATGGCGTCGCACCACCCGTCAGAGACGATTGCGCGCCGACCACCAACACCCTGTAGGGCGCCCCTTGATGGGGCGCCGTTTCATCGGGGGCCGCTAGTATCTCCGCCACCTCGCCCGCCGTCCGCGGCCGCGCGACACCGGCGGCATGTCCGCCCGGATACCGGGCGGCATCATGGAGGAACCGCTCGACGAGATCGTTGTTGGTTTCAATCACCACGGCGCGGGTTGATTCTACCGTTGACCGGCGGATGCATCGCTAGAGCACGCGTACGGCGAGGCCGATCAGCGCCAACCCGGTCGCTGTCTGCAGTGCTCTTCGTGTCCACGGCGCGGTGAACCATCGGCGCATCGCGTCGAGGCCAGTGGCCCAGGCGGCATGGCAGAGCAATGCCAGGCCGACGTGCGCCGAGGCCAGCACCGGAAAGTACCAGCGCGGCGCGCCCGCGGGAACGAACGCCGGCACCACCGACAAATAGAAACTGATGATCACCGGACTCAGCAGGTTGATGGCGAGGCCGTCGCCGAAGTACGCGCCGGCGGGCGAACGCCGGGGCGCCGCCCCGGGGTCGAGCGACAGGCGAATGCCGCCGTCAGGCTGATGCCATGCCCGCCACAAACTGGAGACGCCAAGAAATGCCAGGAACAGGGCACCGGCGATCTTGATCGCGGACAGCGATCCGGGCCAGTAGGCGATCAGCACCGAGAGGCCGAAACCGCACGCGACGGCGATCGTGGTGTTGGCAAGGCCGGCGCCGAGGGCGGTCACGTAGCCGGCGCGGCGGCCGCCCTCGAGGGTGTTCCTCACCACCACCGCCGTCGTCGAACCGGGCGTGACGACGAGGATGAAGGTGAAGGTGAGGTAGGCGAGAAAGCTCGGGTCCAGTCCCGTGGGCACCAGCAAGGTCAGTGGTCTCCTGGTCCGCTCAGTCCGCGGCTTCTGCCAACAGCAGAACGACCGTCTGGGCGCCCAGAAAGAGGCTGGCCACCGTTAAATGCAGGACCTGCGCGGCCGGTAACAAGGTGACGTAGGCCATCACCACGCCCAGCCCTATCTGAAGGACGGCCAGTCCCAGGCTGATCCAAGACCAACGCAGCACAACCATGGGCGCCCGCCTGGCGGCGAGCCAGAACTGAAAAAGAATCGAGCCGAGCAGCACCACGAACGCCGCATCGCGATGCAGGAGATCGTACGTCCCGACCGTGGCCAGCGCCGCGTCGCGCGCCACGCCGGCGTCGAGCGCCGCGTCCACGCCGCCACGCACCTGCGTGCCGAGCACAATCTGGATCAGCGTGATTGCGATCAGCACCATCACCCAGGGTCTGACCCCGCGGAGGGCGGCTGAAGGGGTTTGACCCGGACGCGGCCAAGCCTGCACCGTCACGTACAACAGCATCTGCACGATCACGAGCGCGACGACCATGTGGACCGTGACGATCCAGGCCGCGAGCTCGTGCGCCACCACTCGCCCGCCGAGCCAACCCTGGAAGCCGGTGAGCAGCACGGCCGCGATTGTCGTCCACAGGATGCGCGGGTCGCGGCGATGATGCCGCCACGCCGAGGCGGCGGTGGCGATAATCAGGAGGCCGACGGCCGCACCGAGCAGGCGGTTCAGGTACTCCGTCCACATCAACGTGGGGTTGAACTGCGAGGGGTCGAACTGCGGCGGCAGCTCGGCCACCGACATCGGCGGCACCCAGCCGCCGAAGCAGCGGGGCCAGTCGGGACACCCCAGCCCGGCGCCGGAGGCGCGGACCAAGCCCCCCACGAGGATCAGGAAATAGGTGGTCGCCGTCGTCCACAGGGCGAGGCGCTGGAAAGAAGTGAGGCGGATCAACCTATCCATTATCTGCCGAGGCTGAAACAAATGCCGGCCGATCGGTCGCGGGCAGGAGGCGAGTAACCACGAAGAACCCGAGGATCACGCAGACCGATGATTGGCTCGTGGCGTCGTGAGCGTCGTGGTTAAGGCTGCTGAATGACCTCGAATATTCGCACCAGCGGCGATTCGTTCGGCTCCTGAGGCGGCGCGCATGGTGATCGACAAAGCCCACGAGGGTGCGATCGAGAAAATGCCCGGGCAAGACTGCCGCCAGGAGTCCCGCCATCAGGCCGGCGCGGCGATCGAACGCGATCGTGCCGAGGAGCCAGACCGCCGCCACGGCCGGCGCGAGCGCCGCGACGCGCTCAATGTACGCCGTTGACGCGTCCCGGCCCTGGGTCGCGACGACAACGGTGGAGATCGCAAGGTCGGGCAGGGGCGCCACCGCGACGTACTGGCCGTTCAGCGAGGCGTATGGATCGACCGTGACGCGATGCGGGAAATTGCGAACCTGGTTCTCGACCAGCCTGGCCTGGTACCACGCGTCGGTTTCGAGAACATTCACGCGGCTTCCGCCCATCACATCGTCCCACGGCGCCCACAACCGCAACACCGAGGCGGTCAGCAGGATGGCGGCCGGGAACCCCCAGTCGAGTCTCGTCACGGTTGCCTGAGCGTTTGTACATGTTCGCCGCGCAGAAAGCGATCGCGATCGCTCAAGCGCCAGACCCGCGTGCGATGCGAGGTGCCCGCGTCGAACACGGACGGCCATTCAAGGGAGACCGCCGGCAGCGCGCCGAGCCTGGCGCGAAACGGTTCGTACTCCCACGCATCGAGAGCGACCACGACTGGGCGGCCGGCCGCGTTCAGGACGGCGAGCGCCGCCGCCAGCGCGCCTGGCGATGCCACATCCCAACGCAGGATCGAACGGCCCGTGTGGTACCTCAACGCGCCGCTCTGCTCGCCTGACACGACCACGCCATCGGCCGGCAGCGTGGTGGACAGGAAATTCGCCACTTGCGCGACCCGCCGCTGTTGGTCGGCCAGCCGGAATGTCTCAAGCGCCCGTGCCTGAGAGATCCCTGGCGCGGCGATGCCCAGGATCACCGCCAGCGTGGCCATCACTCGCATGGGCGACGGCAATCGACCGATTGCCGCCGCGATCGCCATGGCCGCGAACACGGCGGCGACGGCCATGGCCGGAAGCAGGAAGCGCAAGTACGACCAGACCTCGAACACCGCGTAGACCAGGTAAGCCGCCACCACCAGCGCCGCGAAGGCGGCTAGCGCCTTGCTCGGCGGTTGGCGCCAGGCCAGCCAGATGCCGGCCGGCGCCGCCAGCAGGAGCGGCGAGGTCGTCACCAGCCACACGGAGTATCGGGCAGCATTGGCGCCGATGTTGGCGAGCGTGAACAGTTCGTCAGCGGAGCCATAGCCGGAGCGCAGCGGCGACCCGTACCAGTGCCACTGCAGCCACATCAGGGCGAGACCGGCGAGCGCCACAGGCAGGGAGAAGGCCACCAGGCGGCGAATGTTGAACCCGATCGCGAACAGCGGAACAGCCGCCAGCGGCGCCAGGTTGGGGCGAATCATGACGGCGATCGCGCATGAGATGCCCGCGAGGAACGACAAACCTAAAGGTTGGTCGCCACGCGCTGCGACCCCTGATCCCCGATCCCCGATCCCCGATGCCTGACGGAGCACCAGCAACCAAGTCAGCATCCATGCGGCGGTGACCGGCACGTCGCTCATCGGCTGGACCGACTGGAACAGGAAGACCGGAGTCGTCGCGATCGCGACGGCCGCGATCACGCCGGCGATGCCGCCGGCGAACCGCGTCGCCATGAGGCCGGTGGCCCAGACGGCCAGGGCCGCGGCCAGCGTCACGACCCACCGAGCGGCGGCGGCGCCTCCGGCGGCGTGCGGCAGTGCCATCAACAGCGGCAGGCCCGGCGGATAGGTTGGCGCTTGCAACCCGGCGTGTGGCCCGGGCCGCCAGCCGAGCGGGGTCGTCAGCCACGGATCGCCGACCGTGGCGGCAAGAGGTTCGCGATAGAAAAGTTGTCCAGAGGTCCACTGGCCCGCTTCGCTGAGATAGCCCGAGGCATCGGCGCCCGCTGCGGACGCGGTCGCAAATGCAGCCGACCCAACCGCGCTCGCCACGGCCACCGCGATCACCAGCGCGGGCGCCCCGCGCTCGACGGCGGCGGCCGCACCAACCAGATCGGCAGACACGGACCGGGCGCGGCGGGCCAGCAGCCACCAGGCGCCCACCGCGGCGAGCGCGACGAGAGATGCGGGAAGGGGGGAGCGGGCGGAAAGACGAAGGCCGCCAACGGTGGCGCGAACGCCGCCGCTCGCGGCCAGCAACACTGCGACTGCGGCCAGGATGGCCGCGAGTAATAGCAAACTTCGGCGGTTCAAGCGCCCAAGTCTATAAGACTAGCGCTTCGGAATCGTCCAGTAGTAAACCTTGCGGCCGTCGACGTCCAGTTCCTTCTCGGGCTTCCAGTCGCCCATGTCGAAGGCATGCGAGACAATGCGGGTGCCCGGCTTCAGTTCCTTCATCAGCTTGGGCATCAGCTTCACGTTGAGCGACGGCAGCAGGTACAGGGTGACCACGGTGGCGCCGCTCAGGTCCTGTTCGAAGAGATCGCCTTCGACCACCTTGACCAGGTTCCCGACGTTGTTCTTGGCGACGTTGTCGTTGGCTTCCTTGATGCGCTGCGGATCGATGTCAAAGCAGACGCCGCGTGCGCCATACTTCTTCGCAGCGGTCACCGGAATGCGGCCGTCGCCGCACCCGAGGTCGTACACCATGTCGTTCTTGGTCACGTTGGCGACCTGGAGCATTGCTTCGACCACCGCCTCTGGCGTGGGCACGAAGATCACGTCAGGACGACGGGCCGGCGCGGCGGTTTGCGCGAGGGCTGATGTGGCGCCGGGAAGTCCCGCCACGACAACAGTGATAGCCAGGGCGAGAAGACGATTACGCATGCGAAGCAACCTCCTGTGGACTTGAGACCGACAGTATATCCCGTGCTCGCCGCCCTGCTGGCGCTGGCGGCCTGCCGGCAGCAGGCACCACCTCTGCCGCCCCAACCGGCGCCGGTGCTCGGCGTGTGGCTGGCACCAGGTGCGGTCGAGGTAGGCTCCGGCGCTGACTACCCCTTTGGACTCGCGCTGGCCGCCGATGGCCGCCGGCTCGTCTTCCCGGCTGCATCCGCCGGGCGGGTGTCGCTGTGGCTGCAGGATTTGTCGACCGGCGAGGCCCGCGCGTTACCTCAGACCGACGGCGCCGCCGCCCCGTTCTGGTCCCCAGACGGTTCGCGCGTAGGCTTCCTGGCCGAGGACCGCTTACGGGCGCTGGACCTCGCCTCGGGCGCGGTCAGCGACCTTGCCGACGCGCCGGGCGCCCGCGGCGCCACCTGGAACGCGGCCGGCGACCTGGTGTTCGCGGCTCGCACCGGCGGGTTGCAACGGCGCGCCGCGGCGGGCGAGGTCACGCCGCTCACGTGGATCGATCGCGAGGCCGGCGAGTCGTCGCATTCGTGGCCGGCGTTCATGCCCGATGGCCGGCATGTCGCGTATCTCGTGACGGCAAGCGACCGCAAGCGGGCCGGCATCTGGCTGACCTCGCTCGCCGATCCATCGTCGCGCACCAGGGTGAGCGACTCCGACGCGCAACCGGTGATTGCCGGGCACACGCTGCTGACCCTGAACGTCACGAACCTGATGGCGCAGCCGCTCGACCCCGCCACCTGGCAGTCTGCTTCACCACCCACGCTGGCCGGCCTCAATGCCGGGCGCGGTCCGCTCGGGCAACTCTTGGCGGCCGCCGCGGCCGAGGTCCTGATCTACGGCGCGCCTGGCTCACGGCTCCGCGAACTGCGCTGGGTGTCGCCGGCCGGCGAGCCCCTCGGCCGCGCCGGTGAGCCCGCCGAATCGTGGGACCTGCGGATTGCCCCCGATGGCCGCCGCGTCGCCGTGACCGAGCTCGACCCGCAGCTGCGCACGCTCGACGTGTGGATTCGCGACGCCTCGCAGACGGTGCCGACGCGACTGTCGCTTGGCACCGATGTGGACGAGAGCGCGGTGTGGTCGCCCGACGGCCTGCGCGTGGCGTGGGTCGGCAAGCGCCGGAACATCATGATGCGCGGCGCCGGCGCGGTGCTGCCCGAACAAACCAGCGTGGCGCTCGAGCCGCCGGTGCAACTGTGGGACTGGTCGCGCGAGGGCGCCTTCCTGCTGGTCGGACGCACCGACCCGCAGACCGGCGACGACCTGTGGGTGCTGCCGCAGGCGCCGGGCGGGACACCGGGCGCCTATTCAGCCGCCAGCTTCAACCAGACCTACGGTGCGTTCTCGCCGAACGGGCGCTGGGTCGCGTATGCCTCCGACGAATCGGGCCAGCCTGAGATCTACATCGACTCGTTCCCGCAACCAGGCACCCGGCTGCGCGTGACCACCGCCGGCGGCACCGAGCCGCGCTGGCGCGGCGACGGCAGCGCGCTGTACT
>JBEGVQ010000049.1:0-4254 GCA_041178345.1 Acidobacteriota bacterium
GTTGCGCCCTTGATCGGCGCGCCCAGCCTGCCGTTCTCAACCCGGTAGGCCTCGGTGCAGGAGAACACGAACTTGCCCGAAACGATGTCGACCTGTCCGCCGCCGAAGCTCTTGGCGAAGATGCCGTCCTTGACGCGGGACAGCAGCTCCGCCGGATCGTCGTTGCCGCCTTTCATGAAGGTGTTGGTCATGCGCGGCATCGGCGCGTGGGCATAGCTTTCGCGCCGCCCGTTGCCGGTGGCGGCAACGCCCATCAGCCGGGCATTGAGCCGGTCCTGCATGTAGCCTTTGAGGATGCCGTCCTCGATCAGCACGGTCTCGCCGGTGGGCGTGCCCTCGTCGTCGATCGAGAGCGATCCCCGCCGGTCGGGGATCGAGCCGTCATCGACCACGGTGACGCCCTGCGCGCCGACCCGCTCGCCGATCCGGCCCGAGAAGGCCGAGGTGCCCTTGCGGTTGAAATCGCCTTCGAGGCCGTGGCCCACCGCCTCGTGCAGCAGCACGCCCGGCCAGCCGGGGCCGAGCAGCACGGTCATCTCGCCGGCCGGCGCGGCGACGCTTTCGAGGTTGACCAGCGCCTGTTCCAGCGCGGTGTCGATGGCCCGGTTCCAGCTTTCCGGCTTGAACAGGTCGTCATAGAGCCAGCGCCCGCCCATGCCGAAGTTGCCGGTCTCGCGCCGCCCGTTGCTCTCCGCGACGATGCCGACGTTGAGCCGCACCAAGGGCCGCACGTCAGTGGCGACGAAGCCGTCGGCGCGCACGATCTCGACCACCGACCAGCTGCCTGAAAGGCTGGCGCTGACCTGGCTGACGCGCGGATCGCGCGCCCTTGCGGCGGCGTCGATCATTTCCAGCAGGCGGACTTTCTCGGCGAATGGCACGAGATCGAGCGGCGAGGCATCGGTATAAAGATGGCGGTTGCTCTGGCGCGGCGGCGCGCTCATGGCAGCGGCGGCGGGATCGAGCAGGCGCAGCGTCTCGCCCGCGCGGCGGATGGCGGCGGCGGAAATTTCGTTGGCATGGGCAAATCCGGTCATCTCGCCCGACACGCCGCGCAGGCCGAACCCCGCGTCGCGCGAATAGTCGGCGGTCTTGAGGCGGCCATCGTCGAAGCCGAAGCTCTCCGAGGCAATGAACTGGAGATAAAGTTCGCCGTCGTCGCAGGCGCCAAGCGTTTCGCGCGCGAGCACTTGCGCTTCTTCGGGCGAGAGGCGGCCGGAGTGGTAGATCAGCGAGCGGGGATCGGTGTTTGCGGTCATCGCGCCGATATAGGCGGTTCACACCGGCGCGCCAGTGGCGTTTCTTGCGCTACTCCCCGAACTTGCCCTTGAGCGCGGCGAAGGGATTGTCCGCCTCGTCCCGCAGCAGCGCGCGCGCCGCCTCGGCTTCGGGGCCGGTGGCGAAGGGGTCGATGGCGATGGCAAGGCTCTGCGCAACCGCTTCGCCAAGATCGAACGCCGTGCCTTCGTACTCGATTTCGTCGAGGTCGCCCTCGTCCAGTTCGATCTCGGCATCGGGCGCAAGATCGCCGCGCGCGGGCACGAAGCGGAACGCAACGTCTTCCCTGATCGCGGCCGGCAAGTCCTCGGCCGATACGGCGCAGCTTTGCACGATGTCAGCGCGGACCGTGCCTGCCGCATCGACAGCATTGCCCGTGCGCGTCACGACAAGGTCAGCCTCAAGCCGGTCGATCCGGACAAGGCCGAATCGGAGCGCCAGCGCCTCGCGCTCACCGGGAGTCGCGGACAGATGCTCTGTCCGGCCATCCGCTTGCCGGATGTCGAACCGGCGCGAGAATTCGGGAGCCGTCGGATCCTTGCTCACCGGTCCAGGTCCCCCGCCATTACGGACTTGTCGTCGGCGGCGTCGATGCGTGACCAGAGAGCAATCGCGGCGCGCGCGGCGAGCACCGGGTCCGCGCCGTCATTCAGCGTCATGTTGCGGGCGATGACGTCGGCGACGGCCGCTTCGCCTTGCGGCAGGGCACCACGCAGCGCATCGAGCCGGCCGCCCAGCACGCTCATCAGGCGGCCCATGTGCTTGCCGACGACAAGATCGCCGATGCCCGACTGGCGCAGCTGGCCATCCATGTCATCGACGAACAGTTCGGTCAGGCGGGCCGACGGGCCGATCAGCGCCGGCTCGCGCTCCATGCGTTGCAGCACCAGCGCCAGCACCAGCGTGATCGCGTCGAAGCGGCCCGCAACCGTATCGGCAACGCCGTCCCTTGCGTACCAGTGCGGCGCGCGCGCCAGCTCGACGATCCGGTGCCACAACGGGCGGACTTCCGCGCGGTCATCGCCGCGCGTTCCGAACAGCCGGGAAAAAACAGACACGTCGGCACCTTCCTTTGCCTTTCGGCAATCGTTCATCGGCAATTCAATGGCGCTGCGCCATGCCGCCTTCAAGTGCCGCGACCAGGTGCCGTGGCGTCTCGGCATTGCGAACCGCGGCGCGCGGGCCTAAGGCTTGCAGCCGTTACACGCGCGGGCGGCGCACTGGCAATGGCCGGCGTGCCCCTGGCAGCATTCGGAGCGATTTCATGCGTAAAGTGGTGCGGACCGTTTTGATGGCCGGTGCAATGGCCGGACTGGCGGGGCTGATCGGCGGCTGTTCATCGATCAAGGACCATCGTGGTTATCTCGCCGATCCGGTGCTGGTCAGCTCGGTCCAGCCGGGGATCGACAACAAGATTTCGGTCGAACGCACATTGGGCCGTCCCACGTTTATCAGCCAGTTCGGCGAGAAGGACTGGTACTATGTTTCGGTCAACACGCGCACCCCGGCGTTCCGCCGTCCGCGCACGTCCGATCAGACCGTGATCCGCGTCAGCTTCGATCCCGCCGGACAGGTCACGGCGGTCGACCGGCGCGGCATGGAGAAAATCGTCCGGCTCGATCCCGATGGTCACTACACGCCGACCCTCGGCCGCAAGCGCGGGCTGATCGAGGACCTGTTCGGCAATATCGGCCAGGTCGGCGCGCCGGGCGGCGGCGGTCCTGCCACGGGCGGTCCGGGCACCGGGCCAAACGGCAGCTGACCTGCAGGTTGAACCTTCCCGCGCAGCGCATATATCCCGCCGCATGACAGACAGCGGGTATTCAGCGGGTGCGGGCCACGGCCTGATCCAGTGGCACGGCACGACCATCATCGGCGTGAAAAAAGGCGGCAGGACCGTCATCGCCGGCGACGGCCAGGTTTCCATGGGCAACACCGTGATGAAGCCGAACGCGCGCAAGGTGCGCCGCATCGGTGAGGGCGACAAGGTGATCGCCGGGTTCGCGGGGGCCACGGCCGACGCCTTTACCCTGTTCGAGCGGCTTGAACGCAAGCTTGAGCAATATCGCGGCCAGCTGATGCGCGCTGCGGTGGAGCTGGCCAAGGACTGGCGCACCGACAAGTACCTGCGCAATCTCGAGGCGCTGATGATCGTCGCCGATGCGGAGACGATGCTGGTCCTTACCGGCAACGGCGACGTGCTCGAGCCCGAGGCCAGCAACGACACGGTTATCGCCGCGATCGGATCGGGCGGAAACTACGCGCTCGCCGCCGCCCGCGCGCTGACCGATTACGAGGAAGACCCGGAGACCATCGCCCGCCGCGCCATGCAGGTCGCGGCCGATGTCTGCGTCTTCACCAATGACCGCGTGACGGTCGAGACCATCTGAAGCCCATTTGCGCCGCTCGTGTCGAGCGAAGTCGAGACACGCCGGTCGGCCCCATCCCTCGACTTCGCTCGGGATGAGCGGAGTTCGGTAGAAGCAGGAAGCCATGAACGAACACCTCACCCCCAAAGCCATCGTCGCCGCGCTCGACGAGCACATCGTCGGCCAGCAGGACGCCAAGCGCGCGGTCGCGGTGGCGCTGCGCAACCGCTGGCGCCGCCTGCGCCTTTCGCCTGAACTGCGCGACGAGGTCACGCCCAAGAACATCCTGATGATCGGGCCGACCGGCTGCGGCAAGACCGAGATCAGCCGCCGCCTGGCGAAGCTGGCCGAAGCGCCGTTTGTCAAGGTGGAGGCGACCAAGTTCACCGAAGTCGGCTATGTCGGCCGCGATGTCGAGCAGATCGCCCGCGACCTTGTCGAGGACGCGATCCGGCTGGAAAAGGACCGGCGGCGCGAGGCGGTGCGCGAGGCGGCGAGCAAGGCAGCGATGGAACGCCTGCTCAACGCGCTGGTCGGCGAGGGCGCGTCGGAGGCGACTCGCGAAAGCTTCCGCCAGCGCATCACCCAGAACGCGATGAATGACACC
>JBEGVQ010000050.1:0-3594 GCA_041178345.1 Acidobacteriota bacterium
ATGTCGGTGATGCGCAAGAAGATCGCCGAGCACATGGTGGTCAGCAAGCGCACCTCGGCGCACGTGTATTCGATCTTCGAGGTGAACTACTCGCGCGTCGAACAGATTCGCAAGACGAAGAAGGATGAGTACGAGCGGTCGGGCGCGAAGCTGACGTTCACCTCGTTCATTGCCAAGGTCGTGGTTGATTGCCTGCGCCAGCACCGGGTGATCAACTCGTCGATCGATGGCGACAACGTCATCTACCGCAACGACATCAACCTCGGCATCGCCGTGGCGCTCGACCACGGCTTGATCGTGCCGGTGGTGAAGGCGGCCGGCGAGAAGAACACCCTGGGCTTGTCGAAGGCCATTCAGGACATCGCCGAGCGCGCGCGCGCCAAGAAGCTCAACCCCGAGGAAGTGCATGGCGGCACCTTCACCATCACCAACCCCGGCAACTTCGGCGCGCAGTTCGGCCTGCCGATCATCAACCAGCCACAGGTCGCCATTCTCGGCGTCGGTGCCATCGAGAAGCGCCCCGTGGTGATCGACGATGCCATTGCGATTCGCTTGATGGGGTTCCTGACCCTGGGCTACGACCACCGGCTGGTCGACGGCGCCGTCGCCGATCAGTTCATGGCGGACGTGAAGAAGGGCATCGAGAACTTCGATCCGGCGCAGGCCTGATGTGATCGACGTTCGCCGCCTCGGGCTCGTCTCGTATGCAGACGGACTCGAGCTGCAGCGCGCGCTGGTGGACGACCGCAAGGCCGGCCGTATTCCCGACACGCTGCTGCTGTTGCAGCATCCCCACGTCCTGACCATTGGCGTCAAGAAGGACGGCCGCCGGCACATCCTCGCCGCGCCCGAGCTGCTCGCCTCCCGCGGCGTCGAGGTGTTCGAGACCGGACGCGGCGGCGACGTCACGTATCACGGTCCCGGCCAGCTCGTCGGCTATCCGATCATCGACCTCAACCCCGGCCGCCGTGACGTGCACTTGTACGTCCGCGACCTGGAGGAGGTGATGATCCGGGTCTGCGCCGACTACGGCGTGACCGCCGGCCGCGTGAAGGGCATGAGCGGTGCGTGGGTTGGCGACGCGAAGATCGGTGCCATCGGCGTCCGCATCTCCCGTTGGGTGACCAGCCACGGCTTCGCGTTCAACGTCACCACCGACCTCGACTTCTTCAACCTCATCGTCCCCTGCGGCATTGCCGACAAGGCGGTGACGTCGCTTGCGGCCGAACTCGGCCGGCCCAAGCCAATGGCCGAGGTCGAAGACGCCTTCATCCGCCATTTGTCTGACGTTTTCGGAGAAAAGGGGAGCAGGTCCAGTTTCCGGGAATAACCGCGGGGGGGCCGGGGTTCTACTGGCCAACATGCGAGATCACACTGAAAACGAGTTGGTGGCGCGGCTTCGGCGCCAGGACGAAACCGCGCTGGCGGACCTGTCAGCCCTGTACGGCGCCCGCATCTTCCAGCTGGCGTTCCGCTACGTGAAGAACCGTGAAGACGCGGAAGAGGTGGTCCAGGACGTGCTCCTGAAGGTGTTCCGCAAGATCGAGGCGTTCCGGGGCGACTCGGCGCTGTCGTCGTGGATCTACCGGATCACGTTCAATACGGCGATGTCACGGCTGCGCCACACCCGTGCCGCCCGCCTCGCCGAGGTCCCTGAACAGCTGGAAGCCGCCGGTGATGGCGCACCGCGTGCCCACGAGCCGGCGGACTGGTCGAACCTGGCCGACGAGACCATGTTGCGCCGCCAGATGCGGGATCGGCTTGTCGAGGCGGTGAAGGAACTGCCGGCCATTTATCGCGAGCCCGTGATCTTGCGCGACCTGAAGGGCATGACCACTGAAGAGGCGAGCCTGCGCCTGCGTGTGAAGGACCAGACCCTCAAGTCGCGGCTGCACCGCGGGCGCCTGTTATTGCGCACGCGGCTCGCTGACTTCGCCGGCGGACTGTCGCTGCATCGCCCGGCCGAGGCGTTCTAAGCCACGGAGTGGCACCGATTCGGCACCGAGAACCGGCCGCTCTTCTAGCGTAACGACGACTCGTAACGCACTTGGTCGCGTGACGACAACGTCGGCGTGACGATCGACTTGATGCCGGCTGGCTGCAGCAGCACCGGCATGATCGCCGCACGGCCCGGCGTGCCCTCGTCGCGCGTCACCGCGACCATGGCCATGTGCAGCCGCGGTCCGCGCGTCAACGCCGTGCGGATAATCCGGGCGGCCGCCGATGCCAGCGCGTAGGGTCCAGGCGGCCACAACCGCGCGGCGCGCGCGTCGAGCCGCGCCAACTGAGCCGCCGACAACACCTGCGGAATCGACCGGCCGCCGATCGCCCCCTGGTCCCAGGGCACGATCACCTGCTGCGGCGGTCGCCCCAGCACCGTCAGCGAGACATCCGCGGGCGAGGCCTGAGCCTCGAGCGCGGTAATCGCCGTCACCGCCGACCGCAGCGCCTCGCCCGCAGTGCCGAACAGCCGGACGCGCGGAATGCCGGCTTCGTTCACGCCCCGTTCGATCAACCCGCCCTGCGCCGCACCGGCACACAGCAGCGGCGCCACCTGGTTCAGACCTGCCACCCGTTTCAGCATCGCCAGCCCGGCCTCGTCCTGCCACTCGCCGCCGGGCTGGCCGGCCCGGTCTGCCACGACGAGCACCGTGGCGCCGACCACGGCCGCAAGGTCGTTCGTGCCCGTCAGCAGCGTGTGGTAGCGGTCCACCGGACCCGACTGCGCCACGTCGAGCGCCTTGCCGGCGGCCACGCTCCCCAGGTCGTCGACCAGGACGATGCGCGAGACGAGATCGGTCGCGGCCAGCTGGCGGGCCAGCGCGCCGCCAATTTCCCCGGCTCCCAGAATGACGACGGTCGACACGGGCACTATTCTATAGGCATGGCACGAGTCACCCTGATCACGGGCGGAACACGAGGCATTGGCTTTGCGCTGGCCGAGGCGCTGCTCGGGGCCGGCGGCCAGGTGGCCGTGACCGGCACCACCACCGACAGCGCGGTGCGCGCCGAGCATGCCCTGGCCACTGCGTGCGGAGACCCCGGTCGCGTGGCCGGCATCGTGTGCGACGTGCGCGACCCCGCTTCCGCCGAACTGGCCGTGCGGACCGCCGCCGCCCGCTTCGGCGGGCTCGACGTGCTGGTCAATAACGCCGGTGTCGGCGTCGGGGTGCCGGTTTCCGAGATGCCCCACGACGAATGGGATCGCATCATCGGCACTAACCTGACCGGCGTCTTCAATTGCTGCAAGGCCGCCATTCCCGTGCTGAAGCAGCGTGGCTCCGGCTGGATCGTGAACGTCAGCAGCCTGGCCAGCACGAACCCCTTCATCGGCGGTGCCGCCTATTGCGCATCGAAGGCGGGCCTCAACGCGTTCAGCGAGGCGCTGATGCAGGAGCTGCGCCACGACAACATCCGCGTCACCTACGTCCTCCCGGGTTCGGTCGCCACCGGCTTCTCGGGACGCGAAAGCACTGCGGGCTCCGACTGGAAGCTGCAGGCCGAAGACGTCGCCCAGGCCATTGTCGACGTGCTCAACCACCCGCCGCGCAGCCTGCCGAGCCGCGTGGAGATTCGTCCGTCCCGCCCGCAGAA
>JBEGVQ010000051.1:0-6296 GCA_041178345.1 Acidobacteriota bacterium
GTGCGACGGTCAATGTTGGTGACATCGTGACCATCTCGGGCACGCTGGCTACCGACAAGGACTTCGGGTCTGGTTATGCCTACGACGCGATTGTGGAGAAGGCGACCGTAATCCCGAGCAAGGCCGCCAACAACTGAGGTGGGTTACTCGGAACTGCCGCGGAGGAAGTCGGTGAGCTAAACAAGAAGGGACCGGTCCATGGACCGATCCCTTCGACTTCCGACTCCCGGTTCCCGACTCCCGTCAGGTCCTAGCTGATCATCACCTTGCGGGGATGCTGCGAGTTGTCCTCGAGGAAGGTCTTCTTGTTCGCGAGGTCGGCTTCGGTGGGCTGCACCTGGCCGTTGGCGTCGGTGACGCGCGAGGTCACCGTGTGCTCGCCGGCGCTGGCGCCGTTCCAGGTGTAGTTGTAGAGCTTCCACCCGTACTTCGCCGTCGTTGACGGATCGGCCGTCGCGGCGTGCCACGGACCGTCGTCGATCTTCACTTCCACCGACTTGATCGGCGTGCCGTCGTTCAGGACGATGGTGGTCAGCTTGTGCGCGTTGCCGGCCTTGGTGACGCGGGCGACGAAGGACTTCAGGTTGAGGTGGGTGATGCCGGTCTCGACCCACTTCATCTCGCCGTTGATCATCTCGCCCTTGAGCGTGCGGTACCAGTGGGTCTGGAACTTGCCCATGTAGGGATCGGGCTGCGCGACGATTTCCGAGAGCCACTTCACGTTCGGGGCGCCGTACCAACCGGGAACGATGAGGCGCAGCGGCGCGCCCTGGTGCTTGGTGAGCGGCTCGCCGTTGAGGGCATAGGCGAGGAACGGTGCCGGGTCGCTGGCGAGCGCGCGGGCGCGCGGCAGGCTGCGGCCGTACTGCTGTTCGACCTCGAAATTGGTGCCGCGAAACGCGACCGTTTCCTTGCCGCGATCGGCGCCGAAAAACACGATCTCGTGCGCGTCGGCCTTGAGGCCGGCGGCGTCGAGCACGGCCTTGAGCGGCACGCCGGTCCAGCGGCCGTTGCCGATCAGGCCCTGCACCGGGCGGCGGTTGCCCGAGCACTCGAAGCCGGCGATGAGCTCGGTGCTGCCCATCTTGCGAATCTCATCGAGCGACAGCGACTTCGGCGAATTCACCGAACCGCCGACTTTCAGGCGATACGCGGCGGCGTCGACTTCGGGATGCCCGTAGTGCTGCGTGGTGAAGAACTGATCTTTCGGCGTGAACGCGCCGCTCAGCGTGCGCGTGTCGAACAACCGGCGGTCAACCGCCGGGGACGGATTGAAGGTCGCCGGAAACTCGGTGAACGGCACCACCGTCTCGCCCTGCGCCAACACCGGCAGCACCCAATCGAAGCCGCTCGCCGCGCCCAAGGCTGCTACCGCCAGCCCGCTCTTCATCAGATCACGACGGTTCATCTCACTCATGAGGCCCCTATTAACAGGTGACGCAGCGGTTGTTGTTCTTCGAGCCGAGCTTCATCAGCAGCTCGATGGTCTCGGGAATGGCCGAGAGGCGCTGCACCGGGCCGTTCGCCATGTCGGCGGTGGTCTGGCCGCTGCGCGCGACGGCCTTCGGGTCGGCGCCCTTGCTGACCAGGTACAGGATCATTTCGTTGTCGCCGCGAGCGGCCGCGTGGTGCAGCGGCGTATAGCCGTCGTTGTCGCGGTGGTTGACGTCGGCGCCCAGCTCCTCGACCAGGTACTTGACCGCCGCCATCCACGCCTCGGGGGCATGGCGGTGGGCGTTACCGGCGAAGCCTTCGCCGTACTCGACGCCGGCGGCGGCATGAATCGGGAAGGCGCCGGGCCCACCGTAGGGAATCGTGGGCGCGTCGTACTTCTCCATGTCCTTCTCGGCGGTCGGCATGATCGCGCCGCCGGCGCCCTGGGGCTGGGCGGCGGCGACGAAGTCACCGCCGCGGCGGGCGCGCTCGCGCGGCGACATGGTCGCGATGTTCGGGTCGGCGCCGTAGGCGACGAGCAGCTTCATGGCCATGACGTCCACGCCGTAGGCGGCGCGCCAGAACGCGGTCGAGCCCGAGGTGTCGGCGAGGCCGCAGTTGCGGTTGCCGCAGCCGGTGTAGACCAGGTACCAGGGGTGCGAGCCGATCCGGTGATTCGGGTCCGCGCCCTTGTCGAGCAGCGCCTGCATCACCTCGAGGTAGGTGTGCTTCTGCAGTTCCATTTCCTGCGGCTGCGGGAAACGGGTGCGTGGCTGCCAGGGCGTGTTGACGGCGGCCCACAACGCAGTGACGCCATTGTTCTTGGCGGCAAGGTTGGTGTTGGCGCCGCGCTTGATCAACATCATCGCGGTGTCGAACTGGCCGTTGATGATGGCCGTGAGCAGCGGCGTGGTGCCGTCGCCGGCATTCTGCTGGTCGATCTTGGCGCCGCCGTCGAGCAGCGCCTCGGCGGTTTCGATGTAGCCCTGCCGGGCGGCGTGCAGCAACGCCGTCATGCCGCCCTTGGTGGCCACCGGCGGGTTGATTTCGTCGGGGTTGAAGTTCGCGCGCGGGTCGGGCGGCGCGTTCGGATCCGGCGGCGGGATCTTGCCCGAGCGCATGATCTCGCGGCCGGCCTGGATGGCGGCCTGCACCTGGCTGGGCGACGGCTTGGCTTCGCTGTCCTTGTCGACGAAGCCCTCGATCACCTTGCGCTGGCGGTCAGCGGCCGCCCGGTCGAGGGCGTTGAATTTCGGGATGTCGATCACCTTGGTGGTGAGCGAGGCATCGGCGCCGCGCGCCAGCAAGGCCTTGACGGCGTCCACTCGGTTGGTGCCGGCGGCGAAAATCAGCGGCGTCTGGCCCGCCTCGACTTCGACGGCATTGATGTCGGCCTTGGCGTCGAGCAGGAGGTTGATGATTTGAGCGCTGCCGGACGAGGCGGCCAGGTGCAGCGGCGAGACGCCGCTGTTGGTCGAGCGCGCATTGACGTCGGCGCCGGCCTTGAGCAGGGTCGTGGCGAGCGCGGCGCTGCCCGACTTGGCGGCCAGGTGCAACGGGGTGTACTGCCCAATGCGCGTGACCGCGGCGGTGTTGGCGCCGGCGTAAATCAGCATGTCGGCCAGTTCGGCGTCACCGCGTTCGGCGGCCCAGTGCAGCGCGCTCATGCCGTCGCCCTGCGCGCCGTTGACGTCGGCGCCCTGCTTCAGCAGGTCGCGGACGGCAGCCTTGTCGCCACGCATGGCGGCATCGGCGATCGGCGAGACCCGCTGTTGCGCGCCGAGCGCGGTCGTCAGGACCAGCGCGATAGCCAGACTGATGGAAACGTGACGCTTCATCCCTGCACTCCTGACACGTGTTGAGGGCGGAACACCTTGTCCCGCCCTCAAACTACCAACTACCAACTACCAACTGTTCAACTGTCAGATTGCGGCGGTCGACGGCAGCGCCTGGGTCAGGGAGAGCTTGCCGGTGCTGTCGCCGAAGTGATCCATTTCCATGCCGAGACCCTCGGCCATGGCCATGAACGCGTTGGCCATCGGCGTGTCGTTGGCGGCCTTGATGTGCAGGTTGCCCTTGAGCGCGCCGTTGGCGTGGCCGAGCAGGATCAGCGGGCAGCGGCGGTGATTGTGCACGTTCGGATCCGCCATCGGCGAACCCCACACGATCATCGTCTTTTCCAGCAGGTTCTTGTCGCCTTCCATCGATTCCTTCATGCGATCGAGGAGGTAGGTCACCTGGCTGACGCGGTACTTGCAGATCTTGTTGAACTCCAGGATCCGGTCTTCGCGGTCGCCGTGGTGCGACGCGGGGTGGAACGGCTGGAGCGAGCCGCTCTCGGGGAACACGCGGTTCTGCGAGTCGCGGCCGGTCTTGAACGAGATGATGCGCGTCATGTCGGTCTCGAGCGCGAGCACCTGCAGGTCGAACATCAGCTTCATGTGCTCCGAGAACGAGTCGGGCACGCCGGCCGGCGCCTCGGGCAGCTCGCGCTGTTCGCCGCTGCTGTTGCGCGCCTCGATCGCCTGGATGCGGCGTTCGATCTCGCGAACGTTGTTCAGGTAACGATCGAGACGGTTCTTGTCGCCGGTGCCGAGCTCGCTGCGCACGCTGGCCACTTCACCCTGGATCCAGTCGAGGATGCTGCGGCGCGACTGGCGGCGGGCCACGCGGTCCTGCGGGGAGCCGCCGGTGCCGAACAGCATGTCGAACGCGACCCGCGGGTCGCGGATCATCGGCAGCGGTTCGTTGGGCGAGGCCCAGCTGATCGAGTCGGTGTAGGCGCACGAGTAGTTGTAGGTGCAGCCGCCGGCCTGGTCGAGGTTCTCGATGCAGAACTGCATCGACGGCAGCGGCGTGGCCTGCCCGTACTTCTGGGCGTAGAACTGGTCGAACGAGGTGCCGGCCCAGATGTCGGAACCCTGCGTCTGCTTCGGGTGCGACTGGGTCAGGAACACCGCGCTCGAGCGGAAGTGGTCGCCGCCAATTTCCGGGGCGGTGAACGCCTCGGCCATGCGGACGTCGGTGTTGCTGACAATCGTCAGGTAGTCGCGATACGGCTCGAGCGAGCTCAGCGCGCTGTCGGGCACCATGGTGAAGTCGGCGCCGACCTGCTCGGGCGCGAACAGGTGCTTGGTCGCGCCCCACTTGTTGCAGCCGGCCAGGCCGTGCACCTCTTCGATGCAGATCAGGCGGGTGCGCTCGGCCGCCGTCGGCGCGGCGCCAATGCCCTTGGCGGCGACCATTGCATCCAGGAACGGCAGCGCCACCGCGGCGCCCATGGCTCCCCGGATGAACGTGCGACGCGGCATGTGCTTACCTGTGAGGTACGACATCGTTATCTCCCTGCCTTGGTTTCGGTCGTGGTGACTTCGGACTCCACTCGCTTCATCCGGAAGGCGTCGCTCTTCACGACGCCGAGAACGAACGAGGACATTTTGTAGTTGCTCGCTTCGGCCGACTTGGCAATCGCGCGAATCGTCGGCTGGTCGTAATACTCGACCCGGCGGCCGAGCGCGTAGGCCATCAGGTTGTCGGTAAAGTTGCGCACCAGCGGCGTCGGCCGTTTGCTGAGCGCATTCGTCAACTCGATCAGCGAGGTCACCCGGGTGCCGTCGTAGAAGTCGCCGGTGGTGTCGAGCGGCATGCCGTTCTCGCGCACGCGCCACTTGGCCGTGACGTCGAAGTTGTCGAGTGCCAGGCCAATCGGATCCATGAAGCGGTGGCACGAGTTGCAGGTCGCGTTCTTCCGATGGATCTCCATCTTTTCGCGCGTTGTCAGCAGGCGCCCTTCCTTGGCTTCGCCGGCGGCCTCGAGATCCGGCACGTCGGGGGGGGGCGGCGGCGGCGGCGTGCCGAGCAGCACTTCCATCACCCACTTGCCGCGCAGCACCGGCGAGGTGCGGTTGGCCATCGAGGTCTGCACCAGCACGCTGCCCTGGCCTAGCACGCCGCGGCGCGACTGGTCCGGATAGGTGAAGCGGCGGAACTGGTTGCCGGTGACGCCACGGTAACCGTAGTGGCGCGCGAGCCGCTCGTTCAGGAACGTGTAGTCGGCGGTCAGCAGGTCGAGAATGCTGCGGTCGTCCTTCACGAGGCTGGCAAAGAACAAGCGCGTCTCGTGGCGCATGGCTTCGGCCAGGTTCTCGTCGAAGTTCGGGTAGAAATTCGGGTCGGGGTGCACCTTCTCGACATCCTGCAGGCGCAGCCACTGGGCCGCGAAGCGATCGGCCAGACCCTCGGAGCGGGGATCCGCGAGCATGCGCCGCGCGTGCTTCTCGAGGCCGGCGGCGCTCGACAGCTCGCGGCGCGCCGCGGCGTCGAGCAGTTCCTTGTCGGGCGGCAGGCCCCAAATGAAGAACGACAGGCGCGACGCGAGGTCAACGTCGGCAACGCGGTAGGTGCCGCCGGCGCGGGCATCGGTCGGGGCGCGTTCAAGGCGGAAGATGAAGTGCGGGCTCGCCAGGATCGCCTCGAGCGCGCCGCGCACGCCCATTTCGAAACCGCCCTTGGCGGCAGACGACTCGTAGAACGGCATGAGCCGATCGACTTCAGCGGCCGCGAGCGGGCGGCGGTAGGCGGTGGCCCCCAGGCGCGTGACGATCTGGCGTGCGCACGCGGCCTCGTCAGCGGGCGACGTCGGCCGGCAAGTGAAGATTTTCTGGCGGCTCGCCGTGGTGGAGATGCCGGTCGTCTTGAGCGGGCCACGAATGACCAGGTCGCGCATGTGCGGCAAGGTCGTGATGCCGCTGCCGCCGGATCCGCCGCCGGCGTACGACCAGTCGTGCGGACGAATCAGGTCCTCGTAGGGGCCGTCGATCTTGCGGACGAACGCGGCGGCCACCTTGCGTTGGCCGGCGCGC
>JBEGVQ010000052.1:0-11934 GCA_041178345.1 Acidobacteriota bacterium
CTTCACGTAACTGGGAACGTCGATGACGCCGCCCGGGAAGAGGCGTTCAAGCAGCTCGTCCTGGTTCAGGAGCACGGCGCGCTCGCGCCCCGCCAACTCCTTCGCGAGCGTGGACTTGCCGGCGGCCATCTTGCCGCAGAAGAAGATCAGCTTAGCCACGGGCCACCGATTGAGAACGGACAGACAGCCACAGATTAGGCACAGATTCTCACAGATTCGAAGTGCTTGGGGACCGGCTGCTGGGTGGCGCCCTCGGCCGCAAGCCTACACCAGCGCCTTGAGCGCGCGTCTGGCAGTTCTGCCGCTACCCTGGCGCGCCCGGCTGGGTCCTCGCGATCCTCGAGTGACGACGCTCGCAGCCCGAATGCGAGCGCCGTCACTCCCGCAATGGCTACCAGCCATTGGGACTACTGGTCAGCCTCATCAGGCGAGTCGGCGATCGATGAGTCTGTGCCAATCCGTGTCTAAGCTGTGGCTGTGTTTGGATCTGTGCTATCTGTGTCATCTGTGGCCCCCGTGAGATCTGTGTCTGTGGCTCTGTTCGTCCTCCTTGCCTGCACCGCGGTGTTGGCTACCCAGGCCGATTTGGCCCGCGCCCGCTCCCTCTACAATCAGCGGCAGTTCGATGCCGCCATCTCGGCGGCTCTCGTGGCCCAGCAGACCCCGGCCACCCTCGACGCGGCCACCGTGGTCCTGGCCCGAGCGCACCTGGAGCGCTACCGCGAGTCGGCCAACCCGGCGGACCTGTCGGCGGCGCGGACGGCGCTCGGCACGGTCCGTGTCAGCAGCCTCGACGCCCGGGACCACATCGACTTCCTGATGGCCCTCGGCGGGGCGCTGTTCTTCGAGGACGACTACGGCGCGGCGGCGCTGATGTTCGAGAGCGGCATCGACAGCGCCATTGCCCAGGGCCCAATCACGGCCGAGGCCATGCTCGATTGGTGGGGAAGCGCCATGGAGCGCCACGCGGACGGGCTGGTGCGCGAGGAGCGCACGGCCGCCTTCAGCCGGATGCGCGATCGCATGTCCCGCGAGTTGTCGAGGAATCCCGCTTCGGCGGCCGCCGGCTACTGGGTGGCGGTCGCCACGCGCGGCGCCGGCGACCCTGCTGGTGCCTGGGACGCGGCGATCGCCGGCTGGGTCCGCGCCAGGCTGGCCGGCAGCCAGTCGGCGCGGCTGCGCGCGGACCTCGACAAGCTGATGCTGGAAGGGATCATTCCCGATCGGGTGCGCCTGCTCGCGGCCGACCAACGCGGCCAGGCGGAGTCAGCCCTGAAGACCGACTGGTCCGTGGTGAAAGAACGCTGGAAGTAGGGTCTGACCCGGTCGCTCCTAGCTCTTCGCTTCCTTCCAGTTCTCCCCAATCCCGACATCCACATCGAGCGGCACGCGCAGCGGCACCGCGCAGGCCATTCTTTCCTTCACAATCGCCGCGACGGCGTCGGCCTCTTCCTTCGGCGCCTCGAACAACAGTTCGTCGTGCACGGTGAGAATCATCTTCGCGCGCGGGTGGCTCTGGGCCAGCGCGGCATGGACGTCGATCATCGCCTTCTTCAGGATGTCGGCGGCGGTGCCCTGGATCGGCATGTTGACGGCGGCACGCTCTGACGCGGCGCGGATCATGCCGTTACGGCTGGTCAGCTCGGGCACCGGCCGGCGGCGGCCGAAGATGGTCTGCACGAACCCGTTGACGCGCGCGTCTTCGAGCGTCTTGTCGATGAACGCGCGCACGCGCGGGAAGCCGGCAAAGTAGGCGTCGATAAAGGCCTGCGCGGCCTGCTGGGTCACGCCGATGTCCTTGGCCAGCGTGAACGCGGTCTTGCCGTAGAGCAGGGCGTAGTTGACGATCTTGGCGCGGCGGCGCAGTTCGTGCGGATCAAGCGTGCTGTCGGCGCCGAACACCTTGGCGGCGGTCTGATCGTGAATGTCGTCGCCGCGCTCGAACGCGGCAATCAGGGTCTCGTCGCCCGACAGGTGCGCCAGCACCCGCAGCTCGATCTGCGAGTAGTCGGCGGAGATCAGCACGTGGCCCGGCTCGGCGATGAAAGCGCCGCGAATCTGCCGGCCAATCTCGGTGCGAATCGGGATGTTCTGCAGGTTGGGATCGCTGCTGCTCAAGCGGCCCGTCGCCGCGACGGCCTGGCTGATCTGGGTATGGACCCGGCCGCTCTCGGGATTGACCAGCGTTGGCAGGGCGTCGAGGTAGGTGCCCTTCAGCTTGGCGAGGCCCCGCCAGTCGAGAATCAGGCGGCAAATGTCATGCTGCGCGGCCAGCTCTTCAAGCACGTCAACGGCCGTGGAGGGCGTGCGGGTCGCGCCCGTGCGCTTCAGCACCGGCAGCTGCAGCTTCTCGAACAGGATCTCAGCGAGCTGCTTCGGCGAGTTGATGTTGAACGCGCCGCCGGCCAGCATGAAGATCTGGCGGCCGAGGTCGTTCATCTCGCGGTCGAGCAAGGTCGACTGCGCTGCCAACGACCGCACGTCGACCTTCACGCCCGTGCGCTCAATCTCCGCCAGGATCGGCACCAGCGGCAACTCGAGCTCGAGGTACACCGGCATCAGGCCGTCTTGTTCGAGCAACGGCCGGAAATGCTCCGCCAGCTGCCACGCCAGGTCCGCCCGTTCGCCGGCGTAGTCGAGCACGCTGTCAACCGGCACCTGAGAAAACGGTATGGCCCTCGCGCCCTTGCCGAGCACGTCGTCTTCGGTCAGCGCCTTGTAGCCCAGTTGTTCGAGTGCGATCGGTTCAAGCGCCTGGCTCGAGCGGTTTGCGTCCAGCAGGTAGGCGGCCAGCATGGTGTCGAACGCCCTGGGGTTCTTCAGGTCAACGCCGTGCCGGCCGAGCACGATCAGGTCGGCCTTGATGTCGTGGCCGATCTTCTCCACGTCCGGATCGGTGAGCAGCGGCGCCAGCAGCGCCAGCGCCTCGGACTTGGCCAGCGAGAAGCCGCCGCCGAAGCCTTCGTGGCCAAGCGGGATGTAGCGGGCCATGGCCGGGGCCGTTGACACCGCAATCCCCACCAGCGTGGCCCGCACCGGCGCGGTGCCGTCGGTGATCACCTTCAGGCTGAAGCGCTTCGCCGCGCGAAGCTGCCCAACCAGCGCCGTCAGCTCGTCGCTCGAGCCGACCAGCGCGTAGTCCTTGACGACCGCTGAGGCGGTGGGCGCGAACTCGGGAACGAGGGTGCGGAAGCCAAGGCGCGAGAACAGCTCGTAGCAGCGTTCACGCGAGGGGCCGCGGTAGCGGAACGCCTCGGCGTCGAACGGCACGTCCACGTCGGTGCGAATGGTCACCAGTTCCCGGCTCTGGCGCGCCTCGTCCGCGTGCCCCAGCAGGCCCTCACGGTATTTCTTCTGCTTGATCTCGCCGGCGTGCTCCAGCAACGCGTCGAGCGACCCGTATTGGGCGACGAGCTCACGCGCGCCCTTGTCGCCAATGCCGGGCACCCCCTTCACGTTGTCGCTGGAGTCGCCCATCAGCGCCAGCACGTCCACAACCTGTGACGGCGGCACACCAAACTTCACCACCACGCCCTCGGTGTCAAACCACGCGCCGGCGTCCTTGGGGTTGTAGACCTTGACGGCGTCGTTCACCAGTTGGAAAAAGTCCTTGTCGCCCGTGACAATCGCCGCCTGGAACCCGTGAGCCGCCGCCTTGCTCGCCAGCGTCCCAATCACATCGTCGGCCTCGAAGCCCTCGGAGGTGAAGATCGGCACGCCCAGCGCCTCGCACGCCTCGAACACCCACGGCACCTGTTCGACCAGGTCGGCCGGCATGGCGGCGCGGTTGGCCTTGTAGTCGGCCGACATCTTCGAGCGAAACGTCTGGCCCCGCACGTCGAACGACGCCGCGATGTAGTCCGGATGGTGGTCGGCAATGAGCTTGCGGAGCATGGTGATGAAGCCATACACCGCGTTGGTGGACTTGCCGTCGGGCCCGGTCAACCCGCGAATCGCGTGGTAGGCGCGATACATCTGGTTGCTGCCATCGATCAAGAACAGCGTGGGTTGAGGCACCGTCCGTATATTATTCCGTAGTGCGCCTTGCTTTTGGCCTTGTGCTTGCCGCCGTGCTGCTTTCGACGGCGTGCGGCAACGTGATTTCGCGGAAGTACGAGTACGAAGAAGAAATCTTTCTCGCCCTCGACGGATCGGCCAGTGTCTTCGTGAACGCGTCGGTACCGGCCCTGGTGGCGCTGCGCGGTGCCGCGCTGCCAGTTGATCCCTCGGCGAGGCTCGACCGGCAGGTCGTCCGCGAGCTTTACAGCTCGCCGGTGACCGACGTCGCCAACGTCACCGCGTCCCGCCGCGAGGGCCGCCGGTACGTGCACGTGCGGATCGATGTCGCCGACATCCGCAAGTTGAACGAAGCCGCGCCGTTCGCGTGGTCCGAGTACCGCTTCGAGGGCAAGGACGGGCTGTTCGAGTTCCGTCAGTCCGTCCTGGCTGCGGCCGGCCAGGATGTCGGCAACGTCGGCTGGGAGGGCGACGAGCTGGTCGCCATCCGCGTGCACCTGCCCAGCAAGGTGGAGTTCCACGACTCGCCCTCGCGCACGATTGAGCGCGGCAATATCATCGTGTGGGAACAGCCGCTGGCCGAGCGCCTGAAGGGCACGCCGCTCGAGCTCAACGTGCGGATGGCAACCGAGTCAATCCTGTTCCACACGCTGGCCCTGTTCGGCATGATGATGGTCGCCGCGGCTCTCACGTTCGTGGCGGCCATCTGGTTCGTGAAATCCCGCAAGGTCACGTAGTGCCCCCCTTTCTGGGGGGCACTGCCACTAGTTCGTTTTCCTCGGCTCCATCGACGCCCGGACCTCGGCGTCGGTCTTCAGGGCATTCGTCACCTCGAACGCCCCGAACCCCGATGCCAGCGATCGTGCCAGCATCCGTTCCACGTTGCTGTGGACGACGCCCTCGAGGTCGTCGCGCTTGTACGGCATGGTGACCCAGCCGGTGAGCTGCACTTTGCCTGTCGGGCACCCCTTTACGGGGTCCTGCTGCGAAGGCCATGCCAGCGGGGAATGTCCACTAGTCAGGAATCATGGTGTCGCGACGTAACCCTTGCGCGCGCGCACCCGGAGCGACGGGTCGCGCACTTCGACCCGAATGGTGTGCCACCGGCCGTCCTTGAGCCCCGGACTCGGGTAACCCAGGTAGTACTGCTGGCTCAGTTCGTCGGCGATGCTCGCGACCGCCGGATCCAGGTCGCGCGCATCGCGCACGATCTCGGTGCGGCCGCCGCTGTCGTCGGTCAGCTCGCGCAGCGCGAGCACGTTCAGGCGATCGTCGGCGCCACCGATGGAATAGGTGCCGCCGCGTCCGCCGCCGCCGATGGGAGGCGGTACCGGCATCGGCCGGCCGCCGGTCCCACGCCCACCGGGGAACGGGAACGGAATTGGCAAGCGCGGTGGCGGTGGCTGAACGGGCGGCGCCGGGCGCTGGAACGTGGCCTGCCCCTGGCCGTCGATGCCCACCGCGTAGACCAGCACTTCGGTTTCGCGGATGATGCGCCGCACGTCGGCGATGCCGGTGCGGCTGCTGGTGTCGTTGCCGTCGGAGATGATCACCACCGCCTTCTTGCGGTTCTGGCCGCTCTGGGCCATCGGCACCGCTTCGGCGACCGCGTCGTACATCGCCGTGCCGCCGTTGGGATGGATGCGCCGGACCCGGTCGGCCAGCCGGTCGCGGTCGTTGGTCCAGTCGAGCACGATGTCGGCGTCGGCGCTGAAGCGATAGAGAAAGAATTCGTCCAGCTCGTCGTTCATCATGCGGAAGAAGCGATCGATCGAACTGACCGCCGCCGCCCACTTCTCGCCAACCATGCTGCCGCTGGTGTCGACGACAATGCCCAGGCTCACCGGCGTGCGGTCGGCGCTGAAGTGCGTGACCTCGACCAGCTGGTTGTCTTCGTAAACGACGAAGTCATCCTTCGTCAGCCGGCCGGCAAAGTGGCCGGCCCGATCGGTGACGGTGGCCGTCACGTTGATCAGCTCGACGCCGCTCTTGAACCGGAAGGCGTCCTGCCCCTGCGCGAGTGGGCCGACGCTCGCCAGCGCGAGTAACGCCGCCGCCATCGCCAAGACGCGCGGGCCGCGCGTATTCTTCGACTCCCGACTCCCGACTCCCGACTCCCGGCGCAGGCCTGGCATAATCCCTCTCACTTCAACGTCACGCTGACGGGCTGTTGGCCCTCGGTCGCAATGGGGGCGGCGCCACGGCGGTCGAGGTGCGGCACCACGCCCTCATCCGTCCGGAAGCTGACGCGGTAGCGCGCCACGGTCGCCGGCGCGTCGAGCGAGACCACGAACGGCGACTCGTCGCCGCTGCCCAGCTTGAGGAAGTCCACCTCAGCCTTGGCGCTGGTCACGAGGGTGCCCTGACGATCGAACAGGAACACCACCGCTGCCAGGCGCTCCACCGGCTTGCCGGCGGCCGGGTTGCGGACCAGGCCCGAGACGGCGATCTTCTCGTTCTTCCGATCGTGGCGCAGCGACACCAGTTCGAGCGGGCTGTTGGGGCCCACCGCGGCCGCGCTCGTGCCGCGCGGCGCCGACATCGTCCACGCCAGCGAGCCAGCCAGGACGACCAACAGCACGACCGCGGCCACCGCGAGCGACCGTTGCCCGCCACTGGCCTGACGCGCCGGTTCGGTGTCGGCGCCCAGGAAGCCCGATGCGTGCGAGAGGTTGTGCGATGGAGCGGTGTGGAGCGGCAGTTCGGGCACCGGCGGAGGCGTCACGAAGGCCGACCGCCGCGGGGCCTCGGCCGCGACCGGCGCGGGCGCCCACGGCGCGCGAGGGCGCGGTTTCTCGACGACCGCGGGTTGTGCCTGAAAGCCAATGGCATCCGGCGACAGGCCCTGGCTGCCGGAGTTCGCTGCCTCATTAGGGGCGGCGGCAGCAATCGAGAGCGCCGCGACGCGGGCCGCCGACCGCCGCTTCTCGTCGCGCGCCAACCGCCACGCCGTCACGCTCATCACGAGCGCGACCACTAGTGAGATCACCGTGATGCCGAGCAGTAGCATTTCCATCTCAAGTCCCAAGCCGTTCTATCGAAGTCTGAACTCGACGCCGACCTGTACGACCACATCGACCGGCGTGCCCTTCATGCGGCCCGGCGAGAAGCGCCATTGGCGGACCGCCTGGATCGCACGGTCGCTCAACCCGCCGCGCAGCCCGCGCCGCACCTTCACGTCACCGACGGTGCCGTCGCGCCGCACCACGATTTCCAGTTCCACTTCCCCTTCGATGTTTGCGCGCCGGGCCTCGTCCGTGTAGTCGGCCTTGACCTCGCGCAGCAGGCGCGGCGGTTCGACACCACTGCCGGGACGGAACGGTCCGCCGCCGGTGCCGCCACCGGATCCATCGCCAATGCCGCTGCCGTCACCTTCGCCCAGCCCGGTGCCGCGTCCGGTGCCGGCGCCACCGCCGATGCCAGGACCCTGGCTGGGCGGCGTCTCAGGGGCCTTCGCGAGTACGCCTTCGCGGTTCTCGGCTTCCGCGGGCTTGCTGGCGATGGGCGCCATCACCGGCGGCAACATCTTGGCCTCGAGGGGCGGAGGTGGCGGTTCAGGGGGCCTGGGCGCAGGTCGCATGGGCGGCGGCAGCTTGCGCGCCGGCAGCGGGCTACTGATCTTCTTCATGCCCTTGCGCGCGGCCTGTGGTGGTGGCGCTTTCTGCATCAACCCGCCACCTCCGCCGCCACCGCCAGGTCCCGGCGAGACCAGGAACACCATGCGCATGGGTTCGTCCTTGATCGGTTCGGTTCGCTCGTCGGCGACCGCCAGCCCGAGGCTGGCAATGAACAGGATCGAGGCGATGGCGACACCGTGCAGGCTCGTCGAGACGACCAGGGGCACGGTGGTTGAGTGCTTCGGGCGAAAACCTTGTGCGAAGAGCTCGCGGCCCAGGCCGAGCTCGCCGGCGATGCCGACCGGGCTTCCGGCCCGGAGCGCCCGCACCGCGCGAACCGCCTCGGCCTGCGCGACGAAGCCGTCCAGCTCCGCCTGGCCGCCGATGGGCGATTGAGCCGCCACCGATCGGATCTCGCCGCGGGCCAGCAGGTCCAGGGCCCAGGCATCAGACACCCCGGCCGCCGCCGCGATGTCGCGAGCCGTATAGACGTCCGGAGGGAGGTTTCCAAGCATGGCTACGGTTCGTGTAAAGGCAAAAGCCTTGCCGTTATGGCCGCCGGGGACGCAGGCTCCATGATTAGCCTTTTCGGCCTGTTCTCGCGAAATCTTTCCAATTTGGCCCCGGCCTGTTGTCGCGCTTTGGGGACGATGTCACCTGCCGTTCGTCCTGAGCTACGATCCGGCAATGGTGATGAGCCTAAGCATCGGCCATCGACGGTATGTGCTGGCCTACGGCATCAACACGATTGGCCGCGAACCGGAGTCCACGGTGTGCCTCAACGACTCCAGCGTCTCGCGCGCCCACGCGCGCATCACGATCAAGGACGGCGAGGCGCACGTCGAAGACCTCAAGAGCAAGAACGGCACCGCGGTGCAGAACGAGCCGCTGACCGGCCGGCGGGTGCTCGCCGATGGCGACGAGATCGAGTTCGGCCACGTCAAAGGCTGGTTCATCGTCGAGACGGCCGACGACCCGCCCACCACGACGCACCTATGAGTTGGGGCGCAGACCTTCGAGAAAGCGGAAACCGTCTTTCTCGGCGAGCAGCCGCGACGGCTTGAAGCCGGCGGCCGCCAGGTCGCGCAGCATGTCGTAATGTTCTGGGCGCGAGACCGCGCCGCGGAACAACCCGCCACCGCCGAGACCTTCCACCACTTCAACACGCCCGCCCGCGCGCACCACGCGCCGCGCGTCCCGCAAGTAGTCGAGGCGCGCAGCCGCCTCGATGACGGCGAAGCTGCCGTCGGTATCGTCGATGACGACCATGTCGAACTGGTCGCTGTCGAAGGGCAGGCGGCGGCCCTCGATCGGCCGCACGTCGATCAGCGCGCCGACCTTGGCGCCGACCGCGGCGGCGCGTTTCGCCGACGCCGCGTCGCTGGCTGCGACCGCGGCGGTGCCGCTCAAGCCTGCCTTGGCGGCCAGGCCCGACAGCAGCGCGCGATCGTGGCAGCCCACCTGCAGGAACCGCTCGCCCATGCGGACGCCGGTCATCGACACCTGGAGCGGGTCCATTGCGCGGGTCTGGCTAGATTTGAGCAGCCGGAGGAGGATTCCGATCATTGTTCCCAATGATACCGGGGAGACTCGGCCGTATTCGCCTGTTGGCGAAAGTCGGACGAAAGTGAGCGTGATATATTTCCACGGTGAAACTTCCCCTGGAAATTGCTCCTGCCCACGGCAAGCTGGGCGTCCTGCTCGTCGGCCTCGGCGCGGTCAGCACCACCACCATTGCCGGCGTCATCGCCATCCGCAAAGGCCTCGCGAAGCCGATTGGATCGCTCACGCAGATGGGCACCATCCGCCTCGGCAAGCGCGCCGACGGCCGCTCGCCGAAGATCAACGAATTCGTGCCGCTGGCCAGCCTTGACGACATCGTCTTTGGCGGCTGGGACATCTTCGAGGAAGACTGCTACGCCGCCGCCTGCACGGCCGGTGTGCTCGATCGGCAGCTGCTCGATGCGATCCGTCCCGAGCTCGAGGCCATCAAGCCCATGTCGGCGGTGTTCGACCAGCGCTACGTGAAGCGGCTGTCGGGCCCCAACGTCAAGAAGGGCAAGAACAAGAAGGACCTCGCCGATCAGCTGATTGCCGACATTCGCGCCTTCAAGGCCAAGAACAAGTGCGAGCGCCTGGTCATGGTGTGGGCGGGCAGCACCGAAGTGTTCATGAAGGAAGGCCCGGTGCACCAGTCGCTGGCGTCGTTCGAGAAGGGCCTCGAACTGAGCGACGACTCGATTCCGTCGAGCATGGTCTATGCCTATGCGGCGCTCAAGGAAGGCATTCCGTTCGCCAACGCCGCGCCGAACCTGACTGCCGACATTCCCGCCATGCTGGAACTGGCGGCGCAGACCAAGGCGCCGATTTGCGGCAACGACATGAAGACCGGCCAGACGCTGATCAAGACGATCATCGCGCCGGGCCTGAAGGCGCGCCTGATTGGCGTCAAGGGTTGGTACTCGACCAACATCCTCGGCAACCGCGATGGCGAGGTGCTGGACGATCCGGAGTCGTTCAAGACCAAGGAAGAAAGCAAGAAGTCGGCGCTCGACTATATTTTCCAGCCGCACCTGTATCCCGATCTCTACAAGGACATCGCGCACGTCGTCCGCATCAACTACTACCCGCCGCGCGGCGACAACAAAGAGGGCTGGGACAACATCGACATCGTCGGCTGGCTCGGCTACCCGATGCAGCTGAAGATCAACTTCCTGTGCCGTGATTCGATCCTGGCGGCGCCGATCGTGCTCGACTCGGCGTTGTTCCTCGACCTGGCGAAGCGCGCCGGCCGCGGCGGCATCCAGGAGTGGCTGTCGTTCTACTACAAGGCGCCGATGCACGCGAAGGACCTGTATCCGGAGCACGACCTGTTCATCCAGCTGATGAAGCTGAAGAACACGCTTCGCTACATCATGGGCGAAGAGATGGTCACGCACCTCGTCGAGGACTACGACTAGAACCCTCATGACCCCGTCCAAGACCCAGCCGGCGCTGTTAGGCGGCGTGGCGATCGGCGTGCTGTCGGCACTGCCAGTCATCAACGTCGCCAACTGTTGCTGTGCCTGGATCCTGTTTGGCGGGGCGCTGGCCTCGTACCTGCACCAGCAGAACGACCCTGAGCCGATCCGGGCGGGCGACGGTGCGGTGGTTGGCGCGCTGGCTGGGGTCGTTGGCGCGTTTGTGTGGCTCGTGCTCACCATCCCGATCAGCTCGGCGCTGGCGCCGTTCCAGGGCCAGATGCTGCAGCGGGCGCTCCAGAACGCGCCCGACATGGCGCCCGAGGCTCGGGCGTTTCTCGAGAGCATGTCGTCTAGCCCCGCCATCGGCGTGGGCTTGATCTTTTCGTTCTTCGTGATGCTGTGCCTCAGCAGCCTGTTCGGCATGCTCGGCGGCCTGTTTGGCGCGCTGATGTTCCGCAACGCGGCACCGCCCCCGCTCCCGCCCCCGATTCCTCCCTCGACCGAGTAAGGTTTGGCGGCGCCGGGCCGATAAACCGAACTGTGGAATCCCCGAAGCAGCCCTATGAGGCCTTTTATGGCTTTGTCGAGCGGCCGTTCAGCCTGACCCCAGACCCGAAGTACTACTTCAGGAGCCGGTCGCACGGCCGCGCCTTCGACCGGTTGTCGGCGGGCATCGGCCGGCGCGAAAGCCTGCTGCTCGTGACCGGGGACCTCGGGGTGGGCAAGACCACGCTCTGCCGGACGGTGATGGCGTTGCTCGAGCGCAAGACGCGCGCCGCGCTGGTCGGCAACTCGCTGCTGTCGCCCGAAGACCTGCTGCGCCTGCTGTTGCAGGACCTGGGAGTGATTGCGAAAGACGAGGTCCTGCACGGGCGGCTCGTCGGCGCCACCGGTCCGGAACTGCGGCAGATGCTCGACGAGTTCCTGGTCCGGCTGCGCTCGACCAGAGACGGCGCGGTGTTGATCATCGACGAGGCCCACAGCCTGCCGTCGGCCACGGTCGAGCAGATTGTGCAACTGGCGGCGCTCGAGTCGAATCGCGAGAAGGTGTTGCAGATCCTGCTGGCGGGGCAGCCCTCGGTCACCGGTGGATCGACGCTGCCGCGCGCGCTCGACGAGCGCCTGTCGACCCGCGCGAAGCTATTGCCACTCGAGCGCGACGAGTGCGAACGCTACGTCAGTCATCGCCTCACCATTGCCGGCGGCGCCGGCGTTACCTTCAGCCAACGCGCCATCGACGTCATCTACGGCCTGTCGGGCGGGGTGCCGCGGCTGGTGAACCTGCTGGCCGAACGCGCCTTGCAGGAAGGCGCCACTCAGAACGCCCGCCGCATCGA
>JBEGVQ010000053.1:0-3482 GCA_041178345.1 Acidobacteriota bacterium
CGATTGCCTTCGCCGGCGACGGCTGACGGCGCCAGCGCAATCGGCAGGCCCGGCACCGGCATGGCCGACTCGATCAGGCTGAGCGGGGCCGCCCCCGACCCAGCCGATGGCAGGTAGACCCGCCGGTGCAGCAGCGACACCCCGGGGACGCGCGTCCGCACCGACAACTTGCGGGCCCGGTCGCGACCCGTCGACGGCGACGGAGCGTAGCCGATCAGGTAATAGGCCCGGTTCTCGGCGGCCACGCGTTCAAGCGCGGCGTTGGTGTCGTTCGAGATCAGCGACCGGCCGCCGGTGGCCGACGCCAGATCGCGAACCACTCCCTGATCAAAAGGCTCTGGGTCGCGGCCAACGTCGCCGGCGGGCGTTTCCAACCCGCGCGGATCCACCGTGTAGATCGCCACGTTCGCCGCGCGCGCGCTGTTGATCAGGCGCGAAAACACCTCGTCGTCTCGTCCCGTGATGCGGCCCATCTCCACGGCGTCGAAATAGCCCGGTGGCAGGTTGCCGCCGCGGCTGAACCACAGCACCGCCTTGCGGCGGGCCGGAATGCGGCGCAGGTGCTCGACGACGTTCAGCAGCACCCGGAAGCTCTCTCGCCCGTTTTCGCCGACGCCAAAGGTCTCGATAGCCGACTCGAGCTCAGCGAGGCTCTCGGCGGCCGAGGCCGTGCCGGCCGCGGCCGCGCCAGGCTGCTCGAGGCCGAGCGTGCGTTCGCGGCGGCCGGTCGTGCGCGCGATCGCATCAAACGCCGCCGTGCGATCGCTCGTCAGGAAGAAACCGGAATCAGTTCCCGAGCGGATGATCGCGACGTAGTCGTTCGGGAGCAGCGTTTCCTTGAAGAACCGGTCGGCCACGCGCCGCGCCTGCTGCACGTCGTTGACCTGCAAGCCGAGTTCGTCGAGCACCACCACGAACAACCCGCCGGGCTCGATCTCGTTCGAGGCCATGCCTGGCGGCAGCGGCTTCACCGCCGAGGTGCTGGAAAGGTTGATGAACTGGAACGTCTGCACCTGCTGGGGCACGCCGTCTTCGAGCAGCTCGAAGTCATCGACCGTCAGGTTGGGGACGGGCGCGCCGGTGCTCGTGGTGGCGACGACGTCGATGGTGACGAGGTCGACACTGGCACGAAACGTCGGCTGCTGCGCCGCGGTGCTGGTCAACGCCAGCAGCACGCCCGGGACGACAAAGCGCCATCTGGTCATGGTCAAGATGTTACGTCAGCCCTGCCATGCCAATCAGCTTATACTCGCCTCCGGGAGACGAACATGCGTGCACGGATCGTGATTGCTTTGGTCGCTACGGTAGCCGCGGGAGCCCTGGTCGTTGGCCAGTCCCCCAAGCGGCTGAACCCCATGATTGAACTGATGGCCGCGAAGAAGCCGGTCTTCGGCCTCTATGCCCCGGCCAACCGCCGCATGGGCGGCGGCCCCCCGGGCGCCGCGCCCGGCAGCGTCGTCACACCGCCGGTGGTGATGCCGCAGAAGACGGCGGCCGAGCTGGCCGCCGAGGCCCTGGCCCACAAGAACACCGACTTCATCTTCGACGGGACCATGGAAGGCAACATGGCGCGGGCGCTGCCGGTGTTCACCGACTTCGTCAAGGGCATGGCCGGCACCGGCGCGTTCCTGAAGTCGCCCGCCGGCGCGTTCACGCACCCGCTCGTGGTGAAGATGCACGAGATTGCGCCCGACCCGAAGGCCGCCGCGGTCAGCATCGGCCAGCAGCTCAACCTCGGCGTCAGCGGCATCATGTTCGTGTCGGTCGAAAGCGCCGCCGAAGCCAAGGCCGGCATCGACGCCATGCGCTTCAAGGCCAACGGCGGCACGCGCTCCGAGGATGTCGGCCAGGCGCCGGCGCTGTGGGGTATGGGCGAGAAGGAATACAAGGCCAAGGCCGACCTGTGGCCGCTCAACCCGAACGGCGAGCTCGTCAACTGGACCATCATCGAGAGCAAGGAAGGCCTCGAGAACGTGCGCGAGATCGCGGCCGTCAAGGGCCTCGGCGTTCTCTGGCCGGGGGCCGGCACGCTGCGCAGCCTGTTCAGCACGGTGCAGCCCGACAAGACCCGCAAGCTCGATGAGGCGGCGTGGGAAGCGTCGATTCAGAAGGTGCTGGCGGCGTGCAAGGAGTTCAATGTCGCGTGCGGCTACCCCGCCAACGCCGGCGACATCGAGATGCGCATGAAGCAGGGCTTCAGCGTGTTCGTCATGGGCTGGGGCGACGCCGGCTTCAAGGCGATTGAAGTCGGCAAGAAGGCCGCCGGCCGGTAGTTATTTCGCGGCGAGCAGCGGCTTGACGGTGCGGTCGACGTCCTTGAAGTCGACGATGCCGTCATGCCGCAGCACGATCTTGCCCTTGCGGTCGATGATGAACGTCGCCGGCAGGGCTTCGACTTCGCCGAAGGCCGTTGACGCCTCGGGCGTGCCAATCAGGATCGGGAAGTTCATCGGCATCGCTTTCCCGTCCACCACGAACTTGTTCTTCTGCAGCCAGGGCGTAATCACGCTGGCGCCCTCTTCATCCATCGACACACCAAGCACCACCAGGCCGGCCGGTCCATGCACCTGCTGCAGCTTCATCAGGATCGGCATCTCGGCCTTGCACGGGCCGCACCAGGTCGCCCAGAAGTTGACGATCACCACCTTGCCGGCCTGTTGGGCCATGGTGACGGTCGCGCCCTTGAGGTCCTTCAGCGACAACGCCGGCGCGGCGCTGCCCACGGCCTGTTCGCCACGGACCGACACCACCGCCAACAACATCACGGCCAACACGGTCGCCTTCATCCTCATCGAGACTCCTGGGTCTTCGGGGTCAACACCACATAGGTCGGCAGGCCGACCGCGCCAAATCGCTGCATCACTTCGCGGGCCGGCGACTCGTCCGGCACTTCCGCCTGGAACTTGATCTTCACGAAGCCGTCGAGCGCCGCCTTCACCGACGGATCGACCAGCGTCGTCTTGTCCATGGTCAGGCAGTTCTTGCACCACGTCGCCCACATGTCGATCAGCACGGGCTTGCCTTCGCGCTGGGCCACGGCCAGGCCCTCGGCGAGATCGGCGTGCCAACCGTCCTTGAGCATGGCGTCCACGCTCGACGAGACCTGCGCCGGATCCACCGCGCGGTCGCGGAAGATGCCATACGCGGTGTAGCCGTAGTAGGCCGCGGTCAACAGGATGATGACGCCAAACCCCTGCTTCACGCGCACCATCCACGCGCCCGGCTTGGGCAACGCGCTGATGCCGGCGCCGGCAAGCGGCCACGGCGCCGCCATGCCGAGACCCAGCACGAACGGCAGCGCCAGGGCCGCCACCGTGCCGGTCGCGTAGAGGTTGGTCGAGAACAGCACCACCTGGATGACCACCGGCGCGACGCACGCGCCCGCCAGCAGCGCGGCCACGCCGCCCATGGTGAAGGCCAGCGTCACCGAGCCGCGGCTCGAGCCGGTGCCCACGTTGGCCGAGTACTTGGAGAAATCGATC
>JBEGVQ010000054.1:0-5157 GCA_041178345.1 Acidobacteriota bacterium
GGTCGCCAGGCGATCCATGAACACGACGACCGCGAGGCCCAGGCCCACGGCTGACAGGAAGCTCGTGAGCAGCAGCGCAAGCAGCAGCGCGATGCCGCGCTCGGCGGTCATGACGGGTTCCTCAACGCCACCGCGAGGCGGGTGGTGCGATCGGGTACGGCGCGTCGCGGCAACGCCGTCCGCGCGCCGACGCGGACCATGACGTCAACGCGCGTCAGCTGGTTGTTTCGATACGAGCCGGCTACTTTCAAGTCGGTGACGAAATCAACCACCGGCTGGATGGCGCCCGCTGCAGTTTCCCTGACCAGCGTCAACGAGCCATCCGGCTGTTCGTCCAGGAAGTAGGTGTCGGCCGACACGGCGAACAGCGCCGAGCCGGTGGGATAGGCACGATCGAGCGCGCGCGAGGCCATGATCGAATTGGCGCCCTTGTTGACCGAGGCAATGGTGAAGACGTCGAACCGCCCCTCGAGATCGACAATCGCGGCTGCCATCCCGGTGGTGAAGCCACACACGTCACCAGCCGACGGACACGGCGCGCCCGATCGCAGGACGAGCGCACTGGACGGCGTGGCTTGATCGGCCGCCAACACACCGCGCCCGGGCCCGGCGAGTGCAATCACCTGCAGCGCGTTGAAGCGCTCCTGGTCCTCATCCGGATCGAGCAGCGCCACCGCCGGCGCGGCCGGTCCGGCCAGGCGGTCGGCGTCGGTGGCCCTGATGATGGCGGCTGAGCGAATCGAGCGGGCGAGCACATCGGCCACCGTGCGTTCGCGCTGCTGCAGGTCCAGGACCTCGGGGGTGGCGTCGAACAGCGCGCGCGCCGGCGGTGCCGTCGCGGCGATCGCCCCCGACAGCAGCGCGCACACGGTCAGCGCCACCAGCAATTCAATCAGCGAAAACCCGTCCGACCTCATGGCTGCCTCGTCCGAACCGTTGCCAGGCAGACCTGGGCGGCCCGCGGCGCAAGTCCATCGGCCGGGTAAGGGAACACGCACACTTCGATCGCCAGCGCTTCTGGCGCGTAGGCATCAACCGGCGTGATCCGCCAGCGCCGGGTCCACACCGCGCCGTGTCCATCACTTTCGATGTCCACGACTGCCCCATCGGCGCGGAGGTAGTCCACAAACCCGGTGATGTCGTCGTCAAGGCTGCCGGTATCCGCGACCGCCAGCGCCAGGTCGGTCATGGCCTCGCCCAGCGGGCCATAGCCCAGGGCGAGCGCCCGCAGCCGTTCGATCTTGTCCTGTACCGCGGTCAGGACGGCGCCCTGGGCGCCAGCGTCCCTGGTGGATCGCGCGGTCAGCGCGAAGAGTTGCGCGAGGCCAGCGAGCGCCGTGACCAGCACACCGGTCGCGACCACCGTCTCGAGCAACGTGAAGCCGTCGTTCGCCGAGCGAGGGAGCGTCTGCATGCCGAGCGATAGTGCAATCGGCCTGCCCGGTCGCGGATCGAGCGTTCGGTGGGATTACGGGCGCATTTCCGGGCGGGCCTCGAGGTTGCGAAGCCTAGTGCGATCAATTTCTGCCAGCCCCGCGTTGTTACACGTCGGCAGTTTCTGCCGACGCCGCATAAATCGGCAGCCGGACCCGGAACCGCGCGCCACCGGCGGCACTGCTGCCGGCAACCACCACGCCGTTGTGCGACACGATCACCTTCTGCACGATGGCCAGGCCCAACCCGGTGCCGGCGGCCTTGGTCGTCGCAAATGGCTGGAACAAGCGGCTGAGGGCTGCGGGCGACAGCCCGGGACCGTTGTCGTCCACGGTCACATAGACGTCGTTGCCGATCACCTCGCCGCACACGATGATCGCGGTTTGCCCGGGTGTGCAGGCGTCGAGACTGTTCCGCAGCAGGTTGCTGAACGCCTGCCGCAACAGTACATCGTCGCCATTGACGATGGCGAAGTCGCCTGTGCACACGGTGACGGTCGCGGCGCCCGGCAGGTCGTCGATCGCGCGCGTCACGATCGCGCGCAGGTCCACCGGCGCCATGGCGAACTGCTCGGGCTTGGCGAAGCGCAGGAAGTTGGTGACGACCTCGCCAAGGGCGGTGGTCTCGGCGCGAATGCCCTCGACGCAGGTGCGCGCCGGCTCAGGCAACGCGGCCGGATCGAGCAGCCGGCCATACCCATGGATGGTGGCCAACCCGTTGCGGAACTCGTGCGCCAGGCCCGCGGTCAGCTCGCCCAGCCGCGCCAGCGCCTCTTTCAGCCGCAGCCGCTCCTCGAGTTCGACCACCGCGGTGAGGTCGGTGAAGAGGCAGACCACCGCCTGCATGGCGCCGTCGGCGCCGGTGATTGGAGAAACGGTTACGCCGAGGTGTGACGTGCGGGCGCCGTCCTGAAGCGTGACCGTGCGGCGCACGATCGGCGTGGTGGTGCCAAGCGCCTCGTCGATCACGGCGGCCAGCGCGGGGACCCGGCGCAGCACCTCGGCCACCGGGCCGGTGCCGGCGGTGGCGTCGAGGCCCAGGATGCGCCGGGCCGCGGGGTTCATGGTCTGCAGCACGCCGTCGCGATCGACCACCACCATGCCCGACGTCAGTCCCTCGACAATCTGGCTGGCCAGCCGTTCCGACGCCTCGGCCCGCGCCGCCATCTGGCGCTCCTGCGCCTTGAGCTTGGTCACCGCTTCTTGCAGCGCCACCGACAGCAGCGCGGTCTCGCCGCGATCGGTCCTGCGCGCCCGCCTGCGGCCGCTGGCGGCACGCACGACCATCACCACGGTCACGATCAGCAGGAACGCCACCATGAGCGCGAGGCCAAGCAGCGCCGGTCCGGCAGTGGTCAGCGTTTCCATGGCTTCGCTCTCAGGTGTCTGTGTCTAATCGGTGTCAATCTGTGGCCTAGAAGAATCCGGCGTACCAGGTAATCAGCGGCTCACCCACGAGCATCGCGGCGACTGCGCCGACGGCGAGGAAGGTTCCGAACGGCAGCGCCAGCTTCATGCCGCCACGCTGCGCGGCAATCAGCGCCATGCCAATGAGGGCGCCCGAGAACGACGACAATACGAGCGTGACCAGCACGGCCTTCCACCCCAGGAACGCGCCGATCATCGCCAGCATCTTCACGTCGCCCATGCCCAGGCCTTCTTCACGCCGAACCGCGTAGTACGCGGCGGCAATCCCGTACAAGACGCCGGCGCCGAGCAGGGCGCCGAGCAGCGCGTCCTGCCAGCCCGGTGGCGCAATGGCGCTGAACATCAGGCCGATCACAATGCCCGGCAGCGTGATCGAGTTGGGCAGAATCTGGTGCGCGAGGTCGATCCCAAAGAGCGCGACGAGGATGGCGACCAGGATCAGGCGGCTGAACAGGAGCGGCCCCACCGGCGTGAGCCACGCGACCAGCACGAACAACAACCCCGTGATGATTTCGACCACCGGGTACTGGATTGAAATGACCGTGCGGCACTGGCGACACCGCCCGCCGAGCAGCGCCCAGCTGAGCACCGGCACGTTGTCGTACCAACGCAGCTGGTAACCACACCTGGTGCAACGGGACCCGGGCGACACCAACGATTGCCCGAGCGGCAGGCGGTAGATGACGACGTTCAGGAAGCTCCCGATGCACAAGCCCATGAACAGCGCCAGGATTAAGACTTGGGTTTCGGCCGTCATTGTGGGGCTCCGGAAATTGGCGGGGCCGGCAACGGCCAGAGGGCCGACTCGCGCGACACGTCGGCGCGGCCGGTCGCGGGATCGAGCGCGAACGGGACACCAGTGGGATCGAGCGGGATGCCACGCAGCCGCTCGCCGACGACTAGCTCGCGCCAGTCACGGGGCGGCCGCCCTTCCCTGGCCGTGAACCGCTGCACCGCTCGGTTCAGTTCGTCGACGACGTCCATGGCGTCCAGTTGGACGAGACGCATCTCGGCATTGCGCTTGAACCAGCCCTCGTCCACGCTGTCGCGAAACTGCCGCCACATCATGCGCGCCGACTCGCGATCGCCGCCCTGTGCGAGGGTCGTCGCCGCCAACGGTGCCAGCCAGCGCGGCGCATCCGGCATGCGGCCCGCCCTGTCGAACCACCGGCCGGCCTCTTTGTAATCGCGCAGCCACCAGTAATAGACAAAGCCGATGTCGTGCGCGTACTCCCAGGCCTCTGGACTGGCTTCGGCCCCACGCTGCAGAAGGGCGATGGCCCGATCGGGGCGGCCCGGGCCGCGTGGATAGCCCTCGGTCAGGAAAATCGCGCCAAAGCGGTAAGCCACCTTGAAACGCGGATCGAGGGTGGTGACGAAAGTCAGCAAGGGGTCGAGCAGGCCGTAGTCGCGCCGCTCGCCTGCCGCCAGGCGCGCGCTGCCGTAATAGATGACGGCCCTCATCCAGTAGACATCGGCGCCCAGGTTCTCGAACCCGAGCGAAGCGCGCTTCAGCAGGGGCCCTGACTGAAACCACATCACCGGCGTGAGCGGCTGATACGGTTGCCAGCCGCGATCGCGGACCACCTGCACGGCGGTGGCACCCGCCAGCAACCCCACGATCGCCGCCACGAGCAGCCGGCTCGAGGGGCGTTGGGCGTCGCTCGGTGCGGTCAACGACATGGCCTGGCTACTTGAAGTCGCGGCGGCGAAAGACCGCGACCGCCGCCACGAGCAACGCGGCGATGTAGATCGCGGCGTACAGCAGGGTGAAGCCCACGTGCGCCCACGTGACGGGCATTCCGTAGACCACCTCCGCCCTCACGTTGAACGGGGCGAGATTCGGCAGGAGGTAATAGAGTGAGCGCGCCAGCCACGCGACCGCCGGCTGGTCCACCACCTGCTCGAACTGGCGCAGGTCGGCGTTGAAGTGCCCCGCCACCCACAAGCCGAGGGTCAGCACGGCCGACAGGAGCGGGCTCGAGAAGGTCGAGAAGAACAACGCGACGGCGGTCACGAGCGCCAGCTCGCCCATGATCAGCACGATCGCCAGCAGTTGCCGCGGGTCGAGCGCCGGAGCGGCCCATCCCGCCCGCAGGCTGTCAGGGGCGGTGGCATCCATGTAACCCAGCACCAGGTAGTACGCCATCGTCATCACCGACAGGTTCACCACCAGCGTGGCCACCAGGCCGAGGTACTTGCCGAGAATGAACTGGGTGCGGGTCACCGGCTTGGTCAGCAGGCCGTAGATGCTCTTGCGCTCGACCTCTTTCGACACCAGGCCAATGCCGATGAA
>JBEGVQ010000055.1:0-2709 GCA_041178345.1 Acidobacteriota bacterium
GGCACCTCAATGACGGTGGTCATCGGCCGCGGACCGACCGCCTGGATGTCGATGCCGGCGCTCGTCAGCGTCTCGTCCGGCAACTGCACCTTGCCCTCGACCTGCGTGTACGACCACTCCTGCGTGCGGCCGTTGCGCACCGCGCGCACCTTGACATCGAACGAGTGCGGCTCCTCGACGACGCCTTGCCCCAGCAGGTAGTCGGCTTCCGGCACAAACGCGAAGCGATCGACTTGCCCGCCAAGCCGATGCAGTTCCACGGTAAGTGCCACCTCGCGCGGCGGCAGCGGCCGGCCCTCGCGATCCAGCGGATAGACGCGAAACTGAGGCGGCACGCCGGTTTCGTAGATGGTCATCTCGACCTGGAAGTCATCGCCCGACAACAGCCGGGCGCCATGTGGACCGCGCGGGTAGTCGAGCGGGCCCTCGGGCGCGGCGGCGCCCGGCTCGGGCCCGCTCCGCAGCAGCAACGTGACGATGACAATGCCTGCGACCGCAATCGCGCCGGCGCTGACCAACCCTGATTTCTTCATGACTGGCTCTTTCCTACTTGACGACCGGAGGTGGCGGCGCCGCGGCGTCGGCCAGCGGCAGGCCGATCAGTCGCTCGACCTGGGCGACCGCCTTGTGCGCATCGGTCAGCGCCCGCAGGTGCTGTCCTTCAGCGGCGACGAGGGTGCGTTGCGCATCGAGCACATCGAGGTAGCCAAAACGACCGAGCCGATAGCCTTCTTCAATCGCGGCAAACGCGGAGCGCGCGCCGGGCAACACCTGCGCCGCCAGCGCTGCGGCTTCGTCGTGGGCGTTGGCGAGTGCGCCATAGGCCGCGGCCAGTTGTGCTGATACCCGCATTTCGGCAGCCCGCTGCTCCACGACCGCTTTCGACGCGCGATCGCTCGCCTCCTGTACCGCCCCCTGGTTACGGTCAAACAACGGGAGCGGCACCGACGCGCCGATCACCCAGGCATGGCTGTCGAGGTCGGTGAACCGGCGGTAACCGCCAGTCAGCGTGAGGTCGATCGTGCCGCGCGCCGCCTCGGCCGCCCGGGCCGCGTCGCGCTGGGCAATCTCGGTAGCCCAACGCGCGACTTCCGGGCTCTCGGCCAGCCGCTGTTGCAGACCCTCGAGGGCCGGCACCGCGGGCAGCGCGCCCAAGTCGCCCTCGACCGTGTCAAACGCGGCGGCCGGACGCCCCCAGAACGCCGCGAGCCTGGTCCGGTCAGCGGTCATCACGCGCCGCACCCGCTGCTCGTCGATGCGAGCGGTGGCCAGTGCCACGTCCGCCTTCGTCTGTTCGATCGGCGACACCACTCCGGCCTCAACGCGCGCCGTCACCGTCGCCAACACCTGCTCGATCAGCGCGCGATTCGTTTCGGCGAGCGCCACGGCCTGCTGGCTCGCCAGCACGTCGAGATACGCGGCGGTGACGCGCGTCACCAGGTCCATCCGCGCCGTTTCAAAATCCCACTCGGCCAGGTCGCGATTGAGACCCGCCAGTTTCTGGCGAGCGCCCCGCTTGCCGCCCAGTTCGATGATCTGGCTCACCTGAATCGTCGCTTGCGTCTGAAACACGCTGTCGGCGCCGTTCAGTCCGGCTGGGCCACCCAGATCCTCCAGGAGGAAGCCCGCCACCGGGTTGAGGCGCCGGCCCACCTGGGCGAGCCGCGCTTCCCGCGCGCGGATCTCCCATCCGAAGCTCGCCAACTCCGGGCTTTGGAGCAGCGCCAGCGACAGCGCTTGGCGCAAGGTGATCCGGCCCGTGAGATCGCCAGGCGGCGCGGTCTCACCCGGCGGCGGGTACTGGGCGGGTGGCGTGACGCTCAAACCGGAACCGAGCGGCCGCGGTGCAACTGTTTGTGCGGCGGCGCCCGGCGCGAGGGCGAGCAGCGCCAACGCAGCGAGCGAAACGCCGGTGACAACACGGAGACAAGACTGAAACGAGGCAGCCAATGGCAAAGCCCTCCGGCCGGATGACGGCCGACACACACGTCTGATCGGGGAAACGAAACGAGTACGGACGAGGTTGTCTAGCTGGCGAGCGGTGGGGCGGGCGACGAGAAATATCGCAGCGGCGGATCGTGGGTCGGCAGCACGTTCGCGCGATCGGACCTGCGCGTCAGGCCGGCGGCCGGGCGCTCGGCGATCTTGAAAGCGGCGGCCGTGGGCGCGGCCATGCTGAACGCGGCCGTGGTCCGGTACTCATCGGGCAGCAGCTGGGCTGGCGCGTGATCCGAACCAAGGCGGCCGTCGTGGCCACCCGCCTCGTGATCGTGATGATGCTGATCGCCGGCCAGGTTCACGGCGTGACGATGCACGGTGGCACCGCCGTCATCGGCGTGCCTGTGGGCCGCCGGCAGCGAGCCCAACAGGGCAATGGCGAGCGCCGCGACGAGGGCGACCAGACGGGATCTGCCAGACAGGCGCATCAGCCCGCAGTATGGCGCGAAGGCTGACGCATCGTCAAACGGTCGCGTTAGAAGGCGACCCGCTACGCTTCCCACGCCTCACTTCCTAAGGAAGCCCGATCGCGTGCAGCAAGTAGAAGGTGATGGCGGCGATCCCGGCTGACGCCGGAATCGTCAGGATCCACGCCCACACAATCTGGCCGGCAACCCCCCACCGCACGGCCGACAGGCGGCGCGTGGAGCCGACGCCGATGATCGCGCCGGTGATGGTGTGCGTGGTGCTGACCGGTACGCCGAGCGCGGT
>JBEGVQ010000056.1:0-4919 GCA_041178345.1 Acidobacteriota bacterium
ATCGTGTTTGCGCAGAGCCGGCTGACCACCGAGATCCTGACGACCTACCTGAAGGAGGACTTCGAGGACGTGCCGGGGATGCCGGAGCGGATTCGCGGCTACCGCGGCGGCTACCTGCCGCTGCGCCGCCGCGAGATCGAGAAGGGCCTGCGCGCCGGCCAGGTGCGCGGCGTCGTCTCGACCAACGCGCTCGAGCTGGGCATCGACATCGGCGCCCTGGACGTCTGCGTGATGGCCGGCTATCCGGGCACCATCGCGTCCACGTGGCAGCGCGCTGGCCGCGCCGGCCGCCGCACGGGGCAGTCGGCCGCGGTCATGGTGTCGTCGAGCGCGCCGATCGATCAGTTCGTGGTGCGGCATCCCTCGTACTTTTTCGACGCCTCGCCCGAGCATGCGCTGGTCAATCCCGACAACCTGCACATCCTGGTCGATCACGTGAAGTGCGCGGCGTTCGAGTTGCCGTTCACCACCGAGGAATGCTACGGCCAGGTCAACGTGCAGGAGGTGCTCGGCGTCCTCCAGGAGTCAGGCCTCGTGCACCGCTCGGGCCACGACGACGAGGCGGGGCAGTGGCACTGGACGAGCGAGTCGTACCCGGCCAACGCGGTGAGCCTGCGGTCGATTTCGTCGGACAACTTCGTGATCACCGATCACACCAGCGGCGCGAAGGTGATCGGCGAAACCGATTTCACCAGCGCGTTGTCGACGCTGCATCCCAAGGCCATCTACATGGTCGAGGGCAGGATCTTCCAGGTTGAAGAGCTCGACTTCGTCGGCCGCAAGGCGCACGTCAAGGAAGTGGACTGCGACTACTACACGACCGCGATCACCTATACCAAGGTGACCATTCTCGATCGCTTCGCGAGCGACGCGCCCAGTGTCGCGCGGCACGGCGAGGTGCACGTGGTGTCGCGGGTCGTCGGGTTCAAGAAGATCAAGTTTCACACCAACGAGAACGTCGGGTCCGGTGAGCTCGACCTGCCCGAACAGCAGATGCACACCACGTCGTACTGGCTCGAGATCCCGCTGGCGGTGATGAATACGCTGCCGTACGCCACCGACGATCGCCGGGACGGCGTCGTGGGGCTGGCGTTTGCGATGAAGCAGGTCGCGCAACTTCTGCTGATGTGCGACGCGCGCGACGTCGGCCTGTCGGTGAATGCGGGCGAGACCGACGGGGACGATACTCCGAGAATTTTTATTTACGACGCCTATCCTGGTGGCATCGGGTTCAGTGCGCCGTTGTGGGGCATGCAGCAGGAGTTGCTCTCGAAAACCAGCGCGCTGATTGCCGGCTGCGACTGCGACACCGGCTGCCCGATGTGCGTCGGTCCGGTCGGCGAGACCGGACCGCTGGCCAAGACGGTGGCGTTGCGATTGCTCGAACATTTGCTGGCGCCGCGTTTGGAGGGCGATGGCTTTAGCCATCGCCAGGTCGAAGCGGCAGACGAGGTGCCCTTCTAGCCATGTCGACGCTCGACCGGCTGCGTGGGATCGTCCAGGGCACCAGGCCTGCCGCCGTGCCCGTGGTCTCGCCGGAGCTCGAGCGTTCGGAGAGCGATGGCTTTAGCCATCGCGTGCCCGGCCCGGCGACGGCTGAAGCCGTCGCCCTCCGAACGTCACGGGCAGCATCCCTCCTTGGCGGCATCGTGGTCGAACGCGCCGAAGGCGCCGTCATCGTCGTCGATCGAGAGTATCGCGCCAACGATCGGCATGGTCATCGTCGTATCGGCGAGGTCATCGACACCCTCAACGAAGAGCAAGACGCCGTGAGCATCCTGACGCGAGCATGGCCCACTGCCGCGCTGCCGTCACCATTACTGTTCCTCGACCTGGAGACGACGGGGCTGTTCACCGGCGCCGGGACGCAGGCGTTCCTGGTCGGCTGCGCAGCGATCGTCGGTGACTCGATTCGCGTCCGCCAGTTCCTGATGCCGGGCTTCGAGCACGAACGCGCGGTGCTCGCGGAGCTGGCGGCATGGGCCGCCGCACATGGCGCGCTTGTGACCTACAACGGCAAGACCTTCGACGTGCCGTTGATTGAAACGCGGTTCCTGTTTCATCGCCTGCCGTTCCCGCTTGCGGCGACACCACATCTTGATATGCTGCCCGCCGCGCGGCGGCTGTGGCGCGGGCGTCCCGCCACGGCCGGCCCGGATCCGGATGAGAGCAGCTGCTCGCTGTCGGTGCTCGAAAAGCACCTGGCCGGTCTGCACCGGGTCGGCGACGTGCCCGGCTTTGAAATCCCCTCGCGATACTTTCAGTTCGTGCGCGACGGCGAGGCCCGGCCGCTCGAAGCCGTACTCGAGCACAACCGGCTCGACCTGATCTCGCTGGCGGCCGTAATGGCGCGGGCGTTGACGCTGGTCAGCCGCGGTCCGCTCGAGTCGGCCAATCCGCACGAGTGCCTGGGCCTGGCCCGGCTCTACGAGCGTGCCGCGGCCCTCGAGCACGCCGAAGGCGCATTGCTCAGGAGCATCGACCTGGCGAGGCGAATTGGCACCGAGCCGGAAGTACATGGCGACGCCCTCCGGCGGCTGGCGTGGATCCGGCGGCGCGGCGGCCGGGTGCACGAGGCGGCCGAAACGTGGCGGGAACTGGCCGCCCTGCCGCGCTGCGCGGCGGCGCTGCGGCGGGAAGCCAAGGAAGCCCTGGCGATCTACCACGAGCATCGGTCGCGCGACCTCGGCACGGCGCGGTCCCTGGTGTTGGATGTGCTCAAGGATGACCCGATGGGCCGCCGCAAGACCGAGGCGGAACACCGCCTGCGGCGGCTCGAGCGAAAGATCGCCGTACGCGTCCAGGGCGGCCTGGTGGCCGCCCTGGACGACACGTTGCAGCCTTAGCTAGGCTTCTTCTTGGCCGTCTTGGCCTTGGTGTCCTTGACCGCCTTGGCGGCAGTCTTCGCCTTCTCGACCGTCTGTGCACCGAACTTCTTGGTGAAGCGCGTGATGCGGCCTTCGGTATCGAGCAGTTTCTGGCGGCCCGTGAAGAACGGGTGGCAACTCGAGCAGACGTCCAGGTGGAGGTCCTTGCTCGTCGACTTGGTCATCCACTTCGCGCCACACGCGCAATGGGCTTCGACCACTTGGTAATCGGGGTGAATATTCGGCTTCATCGGTCAGCGTCCTTTCGCTGGATCCGGGGCGGTAGGCCCACTTTCCAGCGCGCTAGGGAAACATTGATTCTAGCACGCACCTTGGCACCCTTGGCACTTTAGGCACCCCAGGCACCCTGGTATTTGGGTATTTGCTGAGTAAAACAGTGAATTGCGCCCAGGCCCCAGATTAGGGCCCGGCAGTCCACGCCAATGACCTTGCGGCCAGGCAGGTGCTTCTGGAGTACGGCAATGGCCTTCCGGTCCCGCGCCGGTTGCCCAAAGGTGGGCACCAGCAGCGCGGCAGTGGTCCGGCCGCCCGCGAAATAGAAATTCACATAGGTGGCGGGCACCCGTTGTCCCTCGTAGGCCAGGGGCTTTGGCATGGGCAGTTCGACGATGGTGAAGGGCCGGCCGTCCTGGTCGCGCGCCTTGTCGAGCGCGCGCCGGGCCTTCTGCAGGACCGCGTAGTTGGGATCGCGTTGGTCTGTCTCGATGCCGATCGCGATCGTGCGTTCGTCGAGAAAGCGCGCGAGGTCGTCGATGTGGCCGTCGGTGTCGTCGCCCGCGATGCCGTCGCCGAGCCACACCACGTGGCGCTGCCCGTAGTAGTCGTGCAGGAAGCACTCGATGTCGGTCTTCGACAGGCGGGGGTTCCGGTTCTTGTTCAGCAGGCACGACGTGGTCGTCAGCACGGTGCCCGCGCCGTTGAAGTCGACCGCGCCGCCCTCCATGACAATGCCCGGATAGAACACCGGCAGCTTCAGCGCTTCGGCCATCCGCGTCGGCACCGCATCGTCCGCATCCCACGGCGGGTACTTGCCGCCCCACGCATTGAAGCCCCAGTCGACAATGGCCGCTTCGGTCTTGCCGCGGCGGGTCCGCAACACGAATGCGGGACCGTGATCGCGCGCCCAGGCTTCGTTGGTCGGGATGTGGTGGAAGACCACGCGCCGCAGCGGGATGCGCCGTGCCGTGAGGAACGCCCGGACGATTCGCTCGTAGTTGGCGTTGGGGACGTTGAGATGGACTTCTTCCAGGGTGACGAGGACCTTGATCAGTCCCGCGATGTCCTCAATGGCCTCGTGATACTTCCCGGGAAACGAAATGCCCTCGGGCCGAGGCCAGGAAAGCAGGGTGCCCCGATGCGGGAACCACTCGGGCGGGAAAGAGTACCCGTGGTCCGCCGGCGTCCCCTTCGGGGCCGAGGGTGCCTTAGGTGCCTTGAGTGCCTTGGGTGCCAAGGGGGTTAGTCGGAGAAGCGCTTGGTGAGATCGCCGTAGGCGTCGATGCGGCGATCGCGGAGGAACGGCCAGTGCGTGCGGCTGAACTCGACGTTGGCGAGGTCACACGGCACCACCATGACGGCTTCCTTGTTGACCGGCGCCCGTTCGACCACCTGCCCGTTAGGCGAGGCGACGAACGACTGGCCCCAGAACACGAGTCCGTCCTGGTCGACCTTGGCACCGTTGCGGTCGGTGATGAACTCGTGGCCAATGCGGTTGGGCACGCAGACGTAGCAGCCGTTGGCGACCGCGTGGCTGCGTTGAATCAATTCCCACGAGTCATGCTGCGCCACGCCGTACTGCTTCTTCTCGGACGGGTGCCAGCCGATGGCGGTGGGGTAGAACATGATCTCGGCGCCCTGCATGGCCGTGAGCCGGGCGCCCTCGGGGAACCACTGGTCCCAGCAGATCAGCACGCCAATCGTCGCGACCTTCGTCTTCCAGGCGCGGAAGCCGGTGTCGCCGGGCGTGAAATAGAACTTCTCGTAGAACAGCGGGTCGTCGGGGATGTGCATCTTGCGGTACACCCCCATCAG